>DFHC01000169.1:4256-11423 GCA_002372575.1 bacterium UBA3734
GTGTTCCATCCCATGCGCGTCAGGAACATTCGCAGTTGCTGGGGCGTGGTGTTTTGCGCTTCGTCGAGGATGACGACGGCATCAGAGAGCGTGCGACCGCGCATAAAGGCCAGCGGCGCAATCTGGATGATGTGCTTTTCCATCATGTCTTGCAGTTTCACCTGCGGAAGCATGTCTTCGAGCGCATCGTAGAGCGGCTGCAGATAGGGGTCGATTTTATCTTTCATGTCGCCTGGGAGGAATCCGAGTTTCTCGCCGGCTTCGACCGCCGGACGCGACAAAATAATCTTTTTCGCCGTTTTCTCCTTCAGTGCCTTCACCGCCAGCGCGATGGAAAGGTAGGTCTTGCCCGTTCCGGCAGGGCCCACGGCAAATACCATGTCGTTCTGCTCGTAGGCGTCGATGAGTCGCTGCTGGTTTTCCGAACGGCTCTTGATGGGTCGTCCGGAAATGCTATAGACCACTACGCCCTTCACGGCGTCGGCCTTCGTCTGTCGTCCGTTCACGATGTCGATAAGGTCCTCTTCCGTGATGGCGTTGTACTTCAATACGTGCTGCCGGATTTGTTCGATGCATCGCTCGAAACGCTGCATCTCCTCACTGTCGCCGAGCACGCGAATCACGTTTCCCCGTGCCGTCACGCGCAGTTTCGGATAGAGCGACTTGATGATTTGCAAATGGCCGTTGCCCACGCCGTAGAGCATCACGGGGTCGATGTCTTCAATAACAATATGCTTCTCTGTCATAATCGCTGCAAAATTACATTCTTTTGCGAAGAAATACAACTTTTTTGCAGAATTTTCATGGAAAAACGTGTTTTTTCTAGAAAAATTTCTTGTATCTTTGCAACTTTCCGGGCAACTTCTTCGTCTAACGGTTGTGTAAACTTTTAAAACGTAATGAATATGAAACAGAAATTATTGATTTTCGTGCTGATGATGACACTTGGAACAATGGTCGTCAATGCGCAACCCAAACATCGTCATCATGCAGTAGCAGCGCAGGCTGCCGTTGCCGCAGACACCACTGCCAAGGATGAAATCGAGGCTTTTTCCGACACGACGAGCGTTGTTGCCGAGGAGGATTATTCTGCCGAAGAAGACATGGTGAGTCCGCCCGTGAGCATCGACTTTGACGATTTCGATGACTTCAACAATATGCCAGAGTGGGTGCTGAAACTGGTGGGCGGCTCGATAGGTATGCTTGGTATTCTTGCGGCGATTTTCACCATTTTTGTATTGTTGCTGCCGTTTATCGTTGTGATTCTCGTGTTGCGCTACTTGGTACGCCGCCACAACGACCGCGTAATGTTGGCCCAGAAGGCGATGGAGACGGGGCAGCCCATTCCCGAGGAACTGGTTTCCACCGACAAGCAGAGCGACGAATACCTGCGTCGTCGCGGTATCCGCAACATTTGGATTGGCATCGGCATGGGCATGATGTTCGGCATCTGGGGTGCAGATATGCTCACAGGCGTAGGTGTTCTTGTGCTTTGCTACGGTATCGGTCAGGTGATGATAGCGCGCTCGTCGCGGAAGAAAAACGAACTCGACAGGTAAGCCCGATGTCACCCTCAGACCTCTCTCTCCTGACGCAAGCGACGGTGTTTCACAACAAGCGGGCTTTCGGGCAGCTGGTTGAGAAATACCAGTCGCCCATTCGTCGGTTTTTCCTGAACCAGACGGGTGGCGACAGTCAGTTGAGCGACGATTTGGCACAAGACACATTCGTGAAGGCGTATGTGAACATCGGGCAGTTTCGCGGTGGATCGAGCTTTTCCACTTGGCTCTATCGCATTGCCTACAACGTGTTCTACGACTACACGCGCACCCACAAGCTGACGGAGCAAATCGACCAGGCCGTGGCGCTTCGGCAGGCGAATTCAGCCGACACCGCGCTCCGACTCGACCTGCAACAAGCGTTGAGCATTCTATCGCCAGCCGAGCGCAGCTGCATCACGCTGCAACTCATGGAAGGTCAGCCCATCGACCAAATCAGCGCCATCACGGAAATGGCCGAGGGCACGGTGAAGAGCCACCTTTCGCGAGGGAAGCAGAAGCTGGCGATGTATTTGAGGAAGAATGGATATTAGCCTCACGCCAAAAACGAGAGGTGAACCCAATAAAAATCAAAAAACAGAGAAAAAATGACTGAAAAATTTGAAAATAAGAACCTGCTGAGCGACGAGGAGCTCGTGGCGATGTTTTTCGACGAGAACCGACAGGAATTGGCCGACGAAGGCTTCTCGCATCAGGTGATGCATCGGTTGCCGACGCGATCGGTGCGACTCAACCGTATCTGGACGGCGCTATGTTCGGTGGTGGGCGTCGTATTTTTCATTCTTTTCGATGGCTTCGGACAGCTGAAGCACCTCGCTCTCACGGCGCTTGGTAATTTTGAAAGTTTCTTAAACTCCATCGAGTTAAACGGTATGACGATCTTGATGATTCTGGCTGCGCTGTGGTTGTTTGCGGCAGTTGCGGCATGGAATCTTGCTGAAGACAGAGATGTGATTTCGTAGTCTGAATCACTCGATGAAGTATTCGATTTCGTCTTCGTCGAGCGATTCTTTTTCCTGTTTCTTCGGCTTGGGAAGTTCCTTGAGCTGGCCTTTTTCGTCGAACATTCCGTAGGTTGTCCTGAGCACGATGAATTCCGTGCGACGGTTCAGCTGGTTGCATTCTTCCTGCTCTTTTTCGCTGAGATTCTGAATAAATTCCTCGCTCAAAATGTCGCCTTCCTTGAGGAATTTATATTTTGAAGCCACTTTCTTGTTGATACGCTTGGGTTTCTCCTTGCCGTAGCCCACGGGCGTGAGGCGGTCGGCAGCGATGCCGTGCTCGATGAGGTAATTCACGACGCTCTCGGCGCGACGCTGCGAAAGACGCTTGTTGTAGGCGGCGGGACCCTTGTAGTCGCAGTGGGCGGAGAGTTCGATGGTGACGTTGGGGTTTTCGTTGAGCAGTTTCACGAGTTCGTCGAGCGCCTGCGCTGATTCTGGGCGTAGCGTGGCTTTGTCGAAATCGTAGAAGATGTTGTCGATGAGCACGGGCGCGAAAATTGGGGCGAGGGGGAACTGCAGCGTGTATTCCTCCGACTCCTCGGCCTGCTCTACGTGGAGCTCTTGCTTGTGGTTGAGGTAGCCTTTGCAGGTGGCGAGCAGCACGTAGCTCACGCCGGGTGTCGTGACGTAGGTAAACGAGCCGTCGCTCCGCACGCTGAGTTTCTGGTTTGTGCCGTCGTCGCCAACGAGATGCACCTCGGCGGCGGGCAGTTCGTAGCCGTCCATTTCATAGACCCATCCCCGGATGGCCTGCACGATTTCGGGGTTGTCGAAGCTGTAGATGTGGTCCCAGCCGCGTCCGTCGCCTCGGTTCGAGCAGAAATAGCCTCGGTTGTAGGGATTTTCGAAGGTCACGCCGAAGTCGTCGCCCTGCGAGTTGAGCGGGTAGCCCGGGTGTTCGAGGATATAGGTGTTCTCGCTCCTCGCGGGTTTCGCAATGAAGATGTCGAGTCCGCCCATTCCGGCGTGGCCGTTGCTCGAGAAATAGAAGTCGCCATTGCCTCGGAAGGCGGGAAACATTTCGTCGCCCGGCGTGTTGATGGGGTCGCCAAGGTTCTCCACGCCGCCGAGCCCACCGGTTGTGAGACGCACGCGCCAGATGTCGAGTCCGCCTTTTCCTCCGGGCATGTCGGAGCAGAAATAGAGCCACTGTCCGTCGGGCGAGATGGCCGGATGGGCGTAGCTTGAGAGCGTGTCGCTGGAAATTTTCACTTCCGCGGGCTTGCTCCACGACGCGTCGGAACGGTTCGATTTCATGATTTGTGCCAGTCGCGGGCTGCTCGGGTCGGTCTGGCAGACGGTGAGGTACATCTCGCGTCCATCAACGGAGAACGAGCAGGCTCCTTCGTCGAAATCGGTGTTCAGGCCGCCTTGCACCACCTCCGGACGTCTCCATTTTCCCTTGTCGTCTTTTTCGGAGAAGAAAATGTCGCCGGGTTTCGTGCCCGTGATGCCGCTGAGCTCGTCGCCGTTGGCATCGTTGCGCGTGGAGGTAAAATAGAGGCGGTCGAAATCGTCGCCGAAGAGCATCGGCGCGTAGTCGGCGCGTCGTGAGTTGAAGATTTCCTGTCGTTTCACGGTGTAGCGCGAGCCCTGTTCCTTCCATTTCGGTGCGTTTTGTGCTGAGACAAGACCGTTTTGCGTGAGAATGGCTTTGTCAGAGAGTTTCCTGTCTCCCGTCTCCGAATTCCCACTTAAAAACCACTCGCCCCGCACCGTCAGCGAGTCTTTCACGGTTTGAAATTCTGTCAGAGCGGCCTTGTATTCGCCCTTTTTCAAGAGCAGTCGGGCATAGGCGAGGTGGTCGTCGAGTTCGGTCTGGCGGTAGCGGATGGCGTTGCGATAGCCCGCCAGCGCGGCCTGCGTCTGATTGATTTTCGCATAGCATTTGGCCATTTTCAGGGCGCGCTGACCGCGCTTGTCGCGTTCTTTCGGTGGCGTGGTCTGATAGGCTTTTTTGAATTCTGTGGCGGCATCGAAATATTCGCCCAAAGCTAAGTATTTCTCTGCTTTTTTCAGGTGTTTGTCGGCACCACACGCCGAAAATGCCATGACCGCAGCGGCCACGACGACAATATGCAGAAATATCGCCGAAAATCTTCTCATCGTTTACAATAACGAAAAAATCGTTTTTTTATTGCCTCCTCCATCCATCATTTCCCATTGCTCATTATTCACAGCTCGTCGGGCCACGCACAGGGCTCGCCAGTGGTCTTTACGATGGGGCGTTGCGCCTGCATCATTCGCAATTCCCGTCCTAATCGCCGCGACAGCTTCCGCACCAAGTCGGGGCGCTCTTGTGCGAGATTCTGCGTCTCGCCGATGTCGCTCTCGATGTTGTAAAGCTCTTTTTCGCGCGATTTATAATTGTAGATGAGCTTCCACGGGCCGAGCCGGATGGCGCAGTTGAGGCTGATGCCAGGGCCGCTGCCGTCCCAGATGTTCGGATAGTTCCAGATGAGGGCGCGACGGCGCGACGGATCGCCTTTTTCGGTGAGCAGGGGCACGAAACTGCGTCCGTCGATGGTTTGCGGAACGCGGTATTTCCTCACGCCGCCCATTTCGAGCAGGGTGGGGAAGAAGTCTTCAATCATCACGTATTTGTTGCAGCGCGAGAGCGGTTTGACGTGGCCAGGCCAGCGCACCAGCATTGGTTCGCGGATGCCGCCTTCGAGCAGCGAGCCCTTGCCCGAGCGCAACGGCGCGTTTTGCATGTAGAGCGGTTCGTCGCGCCAGTGGCTGCCGTTGGCGTAGCCTCCGTTGTCGCTCATGAAGATGACGACGGTGTTCTCGACTTTGCCGTTATGGTCGAGCCAGTCGAGCAGCTTGCCGAGGCTCTGGTCCATCCCTTCAAGGAGCGAGGCGTAGGCCGCTTCTTTCGTGGAAAGTCCTTTGTCGAGGTATTTTTGGAAAAAGCGCGGGTCGCGGTCGATGGGGATGTGCACGGCGTAGTGCGACATGTAGAGGTAGAACGGCGCGTCGGACTTTTCGTTTTTCCATTCGTCGAGCACGTGGAGCGCTTCTTGCGTGAGCGCGTCGGTGAGGAAAGTGCCTGTGCCCCAGTATTTTTCGAGCCCTGGCGTGGCCATTGGCGTGAGGGCGCGTCCTTGGCTGTCGTGGCCGTAGTTTCGCTCGCTCAGATAGGTGGCGAGGCCTCCGGCGGCGTGTCCGGCAATGTTCACGTCGAATCCGAAGTGTTCGGGCCGCTCGCCGGGCGTGTCCATCGCGCCCCAGTGGGCCTTTCCGCAGTGGATGGTGTAGTAGCCGCTGTCGTGCAGGATATCGACGAACGAACGGCAGCCAAACGCCCGTTCAACAGGGTTTTCGACCTTGTCAGCCGAATAGATTCCGTTCACGTTCCACTCGGGCGGTGCGATGTCGCTGTCTTTTTGGTCGGTGGACTGGTTTTTGCGCAGTGTCCAGTTCGTGACGCGGTGTCGGGCGGCATTGGAGCCCGTCATCAGCGAACAGCGCGAGGGCGAGCTGATGGCGGCGGCGTATGCCTGCGTGAAAACTATGCCCTCGCGGGCGAGTCGCTCCATGTTGGGCGTTTCGTAGGTGTTGTTGAGCGGCGTTCGCTCGGTCCAGAAGGGCACCGAGGTGTCTTGCCAGCCCATGTCATCGACCATAAACAGGATGATGTTCGGGCGATTGTCGGCTTGCACTTGCGCCGTGGCCAGCGAAGCCGAGAGCAGGAGCAAGTGGTTTTTCATTTCGTTGATTTTTTCGTTTTTTCCGGTTTTGGGGGCTCTTTCTCCTTCGGATTTTCAATCGTGATGCGGCGCGGTTCGTTGTCGCGCAGCACGTCGTTCACGATTTCGGTGATTTGCGCTTTCAGCTCGTTGATGAACTGCTGGGCGTCGTATTTCTGGTGTTCGATGTCGCGCAGTTTCTTCTCCCAAATGCCTGTCAGCTCGCAGCTTTTCAGCAGTTCTTCCTTGATGAGGTTGATGAGTTCTACGCCCGTGGTGGTGGCTACGAGTCGTTTGCGCTCACGACGGATGTAATTGCGTTTGAAAAGCGTCTCGATGATGCTGGCGCGGCTCGACGGACGACCGATTCCGTTCTCTTTCAGGGCGGCTCGCAGTTCCTCGTCATCCACGAATTTTCCGGCGGTTTCCATGGCGCGAAGTAGCGTCGCCTCGGTGTAATAGGGCGGTGGCGTTGTCCATTTTTCGGTCAGCGTCGGCGTGTGAGGGCCGCTTTCGCCTTTTTTGAAAGTTGGTAGCGTGCGTTCTTCGTCGGAAGCACCATTTTCGTCGCCCGATGGCGACACGTTTGCCTCGTCTTTTTCGTCTTGTTTCTGATAAACCACTCGCCAACCAGCATCCAAAATTTCCTTGCCAGAAACCTTGAATTCGATTTCGTCAACTTCGCCGAGTACCGTCGTTGTCGAAAATTTGCAATCGGGATAGAAAACGGCGATGAAACGGCGAGCGACCAAGTCGAAAACCTTCTGTTCCAAGTCGGTCAGACCCTTTGGAATCACGCCAGTCGGGATGATGGCGTGGTGGTCGGTGACTTTCGAGGAATCGAAGACTTTTTTCGACTTTTTCAGCGGTTTTCCACCCAACGGTCGAACCAGTTCGGCGTAGGGCGCGATG
>DFHC01000169.1:11540-12176 GCA_002372575.1 bacterium UBA3734
ATCGTCGGAAAGATAGCGCGTATCGACACGCGGATAGGTCGTGACTTTCTTTTCGTAGAGGCTTTGGATGACGTTGAGCGCGGTTTCGGCTGACAGCCCGAATTTCTTGTTGCAATCGACCTGAAGCGAAGTCAAATCGTAGAGTTGCGGCGGTGCTTCCGTGCCTTTTTTCTTCTCGACACTCGTCACCGTAAACGGCTTTCCTTCAATGAGTTGGAAGGCTTTTTCGCCTTCATCCTTTGAGGTGAATTTACCTTTCGTCGCCGTGAAAGTCGTGTCGCGATAGACCGTCGCCAACACCCAATAAGGTTCGGGCTTGAAATTGTCGATTTCCTTCTGCCGATTCACGATGAGCGCGAGCGTGGGCGTTTGCACCCGACCGACGCTCAGCACCTGCCGATTCTGGCCGTATTTCAGCGTGTAGAGGCGCGTGGCGTTCATTCCGAGCAGCCAGTCGCCGATGGCGCGGCTCAGTCCGGCGAGATAGAGCGGCTGATATTCGTCTTGACTTTTCAGCTTGGCGAAACCCTCGCGGATGGCCTCGTCGGTCATCGACGAAATCCACAGCCGCTTGACGGGGCATTTCGCTCCCGCCTTCTGCATCACCCAACGCTGAATCAGTTCACCCTCTTGGCC
>DFHC01000139.1:0-1595 GCA_002372575.1 bacterium UBA3734
AACGAAGTATTTTCGGCCTTGGCACCCACCTTGGCGAGGGCAGCAGCGATGTTCTCGGCCACCTTGCCTTCTCTGCGCTCCAAATCCTGCTGCTGGATGCGCTTGCTCAGGCCAACGTACTCAGGCACGCGGCGCGAAAGGGCAAATTCGCTGAGTTTCAGCGGGTTGGAACGATAGGAAGAGGTCTCGCCCGAGGGAATCAGCTCGTCGGTGGTGGTCACGGGGTCGTGGATGACGGCGGCCAGTTCGAGGAGCATATTTTCCTGCATCGGATACATCTTGGGCCAGTCCTTGATGTTCGGACCGTACTTCAGCGGCTGGTCGAGGTCTTCGTGGCCGAAACCGTCATAGACGCGACGCTCGTAGATCTTCGCATCGAAGTCGTAGGGCACGTGGCCGTCGGTGTAATCGACATCGGTAGCGGCAGTGATGACACCACCGTTGGCAGCCGTAGCGGCAATCGAGCGGGCATCCATCAGTGCCACGAGCGAGAGCTGACCCTGACCGGGCTTCGAACCTTCGCGGTTGGGGAAGTTGCGCGTGGTGTGGCGAATGGAGAGTCCGTTGTTGGCGGGCACGTCGCCGGCACCGAAGCACGGGCCGCAGAAAGCGGGCTTGATAACCACGCCAGCCTCGAGCAGTTCCTCGGCGATGCCGCTGCGCGTCGTGGCCATATAAACGGGCGTAGATTGCGGATAGGCCGACATCGTGAAGTAGTCGTTACCGATGGTCTGGTCTTTCATGATGGCAGCAGCAGCCGAGAGGTTGTCGTAGGTACCGCCCGAGCAGCCTGCGATGATGCCTTGGTCGGCATAGACCTTGCCGTCGCGCACCTTGTCAACGAGGTGTACATCGACCTTCGAACCAAATTTCTCTTGAGCGTCTTGCTCGATTTTCTTCAGAATCTCGACGGGATTGGCCTGCAATTCGTGAATCGTCACAGCGTTCGACGGGTGGAACGGCAGTGCAATCATCGACTCCTGCTTCGAGAGGTCGATGCGAATCATGGCGTCGTAGTAGGCCACCTTGCCGGGCTTCAGTTCCTTGTAGCACTCGGGGCGCTTGTGGATTTCGTAGTGGTGCTTCACTTCGTCGTCGGTCACCCAAATCGAGCTCAGACAGGTCGTCTCAGTGGTCATGATGTCGATGCCGTTACGGAAGTCGATAGGCAGATTTTTCACGCCAGGACCGGCAAACTCCAGCACCTTGTTCTTCACGAAACCACTCTCGAAGGTAGCCTTCACGAGCGAAATGGCCACGTCGTGCGGGCCGATGCCCTTGCGCGGAGCACCTTCGAGCCATACGAGCACCACCTCAGGAGCGTTGATGTCCCAGGTGTTCTTCAGCAGCTGCTTCACGAGCTCACCACCGCCTTCGCCAACGCCCATGTTACCGAGCGAACCGTAGCGCGTGTGGCTGTCGGAACCCAGAATCATGTTGCCGCACTTCACCATAGCTTCGCGCACATACTGGTGGATAACGGCCTGGTTAGCAGGCACATAGATGCCGCCGTACTTCTTCGCAGCCGAAAGACCGAACACGTGGTCGTCTTCGTTGATAGTTCCGCCAACAGCGCAGAGCGAGTTGTGGCAGTT
>DFHC01000139.1:1665-12053 GCA_002372575.1 bacterium UBA3734
TTGTGGCAGTTGGTCATGGCATAAGGCAGGGGGAATTTCTCGAGACCACTGGCGCGAGCCGTCTGGATGATGCCCACGTAGGTGATGTCGTGCGATGCCATTGCATCGAAGCGAATGCGCATCTTCTTTCCCTTCGAGCCATCTACGTCGTGTGCGCGCAGAATGCCGTAGGTGATGGTTTCCTCACGTGCTTCGTCGGGAGCAGGCAGGCCGGCTCCGTCGTTCACGATTTCACTTCCATTCAGGAGATAGACTCCATGTTTCACTAATTCTACCATAATGTTTTTTAGGTTTTTTAGTCCCCCAAAGTCGGGGGTGGGTTTTTATAAATGTTGATACTCTCTGTTTTTTCGTTTTGTTGATGTTCTTTGATGGGAGTTTTTACCCCCGCCCCTTGTTTTAGGGGGCTATGGAACGGACGAATATTGTGAGCGCGAGCATATCGGCGCTGCCGCCGGGGGAGATGCCCTGCGCGTTGTAACGTTGGTTGAGTTCGTCGAGCGATTTTTCGCTGAAATCGCGGAGCAGGGCCGTGGCATCAGCCTTCATCTGCTGTGCGGCAGCCTCGCCCTTGCGGTGATAGACGTTGGTGTCGTCGAGCGTGGCCATGATGCGGAGCAGCGTCTTGTGATAGGCGAAAGCATTGTTTTCGAGGCTTTGCAGGAGTGGCAGCCAGTCTGTGAAGAGCTGTTCATAGCCCTCGCGCGCCATGGCCAGAGCCCCTTTCACACGATGCTCGCTCACTACCTTGCTGCCGTGGGTGCCGAGGGTGTCGGGGAATTCGGCAGCGAGGCGAATGATGGTTTCCTGAAGTGATTTCAAGGAAAGTTTGTCGTTTTTTTCAAGATGTGCGGTGGCAACGAGAGCCAAACCGAGGGCGAAAAGTGCTCCCTTGTGCGTGTTTACGCCCTTCGTGGCTCCGAGCATCGCATTTTCGGCTTCGAGACCGATTTTTTTGAGATTTTCCACCGTTGGAAGCTCTTTTTGGAAGCCCAAGACGGCCAATTTCACGAAATACGGGCGCAGGGCAATGATGCTTCGCTGCATCAGCCGATAGTCCATATCGCTGTGGGCGCCATTGTCGTTCTGGTCGATGAGGCCGGGTTTCGGCGTGGTGGCGAGTTCCTGTTGCAGTGCGTCGGTGGCGAGATGAGCCAAAAGATAGGGAATCGTTGTCGGTGGAACAAGGGCTGCGGCACGTTGGAAATCGCCATTTTCAAGGGCTTTTCTGACCTTCGACGCACTCACCACCTCGCCATTTTCCTGCATTCGTTCAATTTCGCGCACCTCGGGCAGCATTTCGCGCATCAGTTCATTGTAGTGGCACGTGAGTGCATCGTCTGGCTCACTGCCGACGAAGCGAATCGTGGCACCGAGTGCGGGCGCAAGGTGACGTTTGAAAATGTCGAGGTCGAGTAGCATCTGCGTGTCGGCGGCATCGTCGAGGCGTTTCAGGAAGTAAGTCGGGAACGTAGCGGCGGAAATCGCGTAGTCGCTGCCGTCGCAGAGGGTGATAGAAGCCCCACCCCGGCCCTCCCCAGAAAGGGAGGGGGATTTCGATTCTATCAATTTGATAGCGGCCTCAATCATCGCCTTGCGTTCGACGTAGGGGAACAGCGACTTGTCTTCCTTCACGGGAATCACGAAAAGGTGTTCTACCTGCCGTGCGGCTTCTTCTATCAGATAGAGATGGCCGCGTGTGAAGGGGTTGGCATTCATCACGATGACTCCGGTGGGCAGTTGAGAGTTGACAGTTGAGAGTTGACAGTTTTTCAACAATTCAACATATCGCTCTATTCCTTGCCCGTTTTCCATCAAAATGGCGAGCGGAGCTTCTCCCACGAGGCGGAATCCGAAACTCTCAAAAATCTGTCGGTTCTGCGGCTTCGTAAATACTTTCACCGACTGGTGTCCGCGCTGCGATGCTTCGCTAATCAGGTGCGAAATCAGTCGGTTGCTGATGTGCTCGTCGCGCAATTGCTCGCCCACGGCAATACACTTGACGATATCGCCCTGCAAGCCGCCTCCGGCCAAAATCTCATCGTTGTCGGGATGGGTGACTACGGCATAGTAGTCCACCTCGTCCAGCCTGAGCTGGTTGGCTTCGAGGAACTGTTCTACCCTGCGCCGCCAAAGCGACATGGTGAGCGGAACGGCCTGAATCTCATAGTCCATCATAGGCATCAACGATTTCGGCAATTCGGTCTTGCAGTTGTTCTTGCGAATGCGTGTGGTTGCGCATACAGTAGCGGGCTTCGCGCTCGCAGAGCAGGCAACGACGCGGCGAGGCATCGATGGCACTGCGCGAAACGGGCACGCCCGTGGAGTCGATGACATCAAGGTCGAACAGCCGCCCAAGCGGATGCTCCTCCTCGATGCGGCAGGCCGTGCGCTTGGCGTCGAGCAGCGGAAGCGAGGTGAAGGCGTATGCCTCGAAACCCGTTTCCCTGTCGTGCTCCTCCATCCACGTCAGGCTGTCTCCGAAAGTTGCTTGGAGAGCCTCCGTGGCAGCACGAGCCACCGTGAGCGAGAGGCGGTTTCGCTTGACCGACCCCGGCATAATCACCGTCAGACACAGCAACGTCTCGTCGGGATGCTCCCCGAGAAGCTCCATCTGGCGATGCCAGCGCTGGTCGCGGCTCGCAAGGAGTTGGTCAAGCGAAACCTTCATCCTCTACTCTACAATGTTCTTAATCACGTCCATCACCGAGCCGTCGCGGTTCATCACGATGCCCACCACCTTGTCGCCAAACGGCAGCGGCTGGGCGTCGCCTATGATGCCCTTGGCACGCTCTTTCAGGTCGTTGATATCGACGATGGTCAATCCGGCAGCCTTCAGTCGCTCGGCAATCTCCGGACGGCGCGGATTCACGGCAATGCCATACTCCGTGACGACCACATCGACCGTGGAACCCGGCGTGATAAGCGTTGTCACCTCATCGACGATGCACGGAATGCGACCGCGCAGCAACGGGCAGACGATGATCGACAGGGCCGAGTCGGCTGCCGTGTCGGGGTGTCCGCCGATGGCACCGCGAATGATGCCGTCGGAGCCCACGAGCACGTTCACATTGAAGTTCACATCGACTTCCAAGGCCGACAAAATAACGATGTCGAGGAAGTGCGTGGCCGAACCCGGCTCGTCGGCACTGGCATATTCGTTGGCCGAAACGCCCTTGTGCATCGGGTCGCGCATAATGCTTTCGGCAGCCACCTTGTCGAACGACTGCACGTCGATCAGACGCTCGATGAGGCCTTCCTCGTGGAGTTTCACCATGTGGGCCGTGATGCCACCGAGGGCGAACGACGCCTTGATGCCGCGGTTGATCATTTCTTCGCGGATGTATTTCACGGCAGCCAGCGAAGCACCGCCCGAACCCGTCTGAATCGAGAAACCATCGCGGAAATAACCGCTGTTCACGATGACTTTCGCAGCCTGCTGGGCGAGCAAAATGTCACGCGGGTTCTTCGTGTCGCGAATCGCACCCGACGAAATCTTCGACGAGTCGCCGACGCTATCGACTTCGACCACGAAGTCAACGTCGTGTTCGGAAATGGCGTTCGGCGTATTGGGATAGGGCACGAGGTCGTCGGTCAGAATCACCACCTTGTCGGCATACTGGGCGTCGGGCTTGGCATAGCCGAGCGAGCCACTGATGGACTTGGCGTTCTGCGAGCGTGAGTAGCCGGCGGCGTTGCCCGACGAGTCGCTCGACGAAGCACCGAGGAAAGCCACGTCGATGTGCAAATCGCCGTTGGCAATGGCCGAGCCGCGTCCGCCGTGCGAGCGGAACACCACGGGCTCCTTCATCAGGCCGTGGGAAATTTCGTTGGCGAGCTCGCCACGCAGTCCGCTGGTCGAGATTTTCGTCACCACGCCGTTCTTGATGTGCTCCACGAGCGGCTTGTGAACGTCTTGCAGGCTCGATGCAGCCACGTGCAGGTCTTTGAATCCCATCTCGGCGAGCTTATCGACGACGAGGTTTACCACCTTGTCGCCACCGCGGAAATGGTGGTGGAACGAGATAGTCATGCCGTCTTTCAGGCCACTGCGGCGGATGGCTTCTTCCAGCGTGCAGAGCTTCGACTTGTTTTGCTGCAGGTCGGTGCGCGGCGTGATGTCCTTGCAACCTTCTTTCTCTTGATAGACGGGCGTGCTCATTTTGGCAGCCGCATCCTTGATATCATTGATTCTTTCAGCGTAATTCATCTCTTTAACTCTTTAACTTTTTAACACTTTAACTTTAAAGAATGTCTTCTTTCTTGATGACACCCGATGCGATGGCCAGGTTGATGGTGCGCTCGGCGCGGATAACCACGGGGCGGTCCACCATTTTTCCGTTTACGGCGATGACGCCCGAACCCTTCTGCTCTGCCTCCTTGATGGCGGCAATGATTTTCAGGGCCTTCTCAATGTCTTTCTGCTTCGGAGCAAACACTTCGTTGACGATTTCAATCTGGCGCGGGTTGATGATCGACTTACCGTCGAAGCCCAGCGTCTTGATGAGTTCCACTTCGCGGCGGAAGGTTTCCATGTCGTCGAGGTTGGAATAGACCGTGTCGAGGGCATCGATGCCGGCGGCGCGGGCTGCCACCACGATGGTCTGGCGAGCCAGCAGCAGTTCCAGTCCGAAGTTGGGGTTGTCGCCCGATGTGCGCTGCGTCTTCAGGTTGGCGCAGTAGTCCTCGGCACCGAGGGCAATGCCCATCATTCGCTTCGAGGCCACGGCAATCGGATAGGCATTGACGATACCCAGCGCGCTCTCGATGGCGGCCATGATTTTCGTGCGGCCTACGCAGCCCAGCTCCTCTTCCCATTTCAGGATTTCTGCCTCCACCTCGCGCACCTCGTCGGCGGTTTCGGTCTTCGGCATGCGAATCACTTGAACACCGGCCTTCACCATGGCCTCTACGTCTTTCTTGCCGTAGGGCGTGTTCAGCGGGTTAATACGAACCACCATCTCGGTCTGGCCGTAGTCGATGGTTTTCAGTGCGTTGTACACGAGCAGGCGTGCAGCGTCCTTCTCGCTCATGGTCACCGAGTCTTCCAGGTCGAGCATGATGGAGTCGGGGCTGTAGATGAACGCGTCCTGCATCATCGCGGGATTGTTTCCCGGAACGAACATCATTGTTCTTCTGAGTCTTTGCATAATTCTTGCCCCCTAAATTAGGGGGATGCGGGTCTTTCGACCCATTAAAGGATTATTAATTGATTGTTTTCTTTGTCAGTTACTTGAGAGAAAGACTTTACTTCCAGACATCGTTACCCGTAGCGCGCACGGCAGCCGCCGTCACACGGGCACGAATCGTACAGTCAAGAGCTCCCTTGTCGGTAGCTTTCACATGGGCGTCGCGAATGTTCAGCCCTTCGAGCGTTTCTGCGATCACTTGCTTGATTTGCTTGCCGAACTGCAGGGCCACGGTCGAGTCGAGTTCGATGTTGAGCCCCGATGTGGCGGCAGGCGAAATCTGAACGAAAATGTCGCCGGATTCCAATGTTCCGGCCATTGCTTCTTTCATTTCCATAAGTAATTGAATGTAAATTTAGGTTATTAATAGATTCGGCGGCAAAAGTACGAGTTTTATTTTATATGAACAAATAAAAATGAGAAAAATATGCAGTTCAAATGTGTAAAAAATGTTATAAAGTTTGTTTTTCATGTTTTTTTTCTTATTTTTGTGTCAAAATTAGATGAAAATGAGTACACTCTTTCTTCGCATATTGCTGATTTTCACGACGATGGGTGCAATACTTCCGTCGGAGGCACAACCGCAGCGCATCGACCGAAAAGCCCTGATACGCCGACATAATCCCGAGGTGAAAAGCACGAATCCGTATATTATAAATAAGGTGTGTCGCGATGGTTTCACGCTGACCGACGGCATAAACATGTTCCACACCGACGTGACCGGACTTCAGACTTTTAGCGGCGACAACGTGTGGCCACTCGCCGTGGGGCTGAATCTGCCCGACACCACCACGCTCACGAACCTCGAGGCGAAACACGACCGATGGTCGGGCAAGGTCGATAGCCGCTTCCTTCATCGCGGCCAGCGCTATCACGTCGAGACGGTCTTCACGCAGGGCGACATAGCCACGCGCATCACGAGCGACAGCATCATCGAAGTGGCGTTTCGCTCGCGAGAAAAAACAGGGAAATACAAGAAGGAAACAGGACTTAATCACCTCTTGGTGAGCCTGCAACCCAACGGACAAAAGTCGGAACGATACATCGTGCTTGCCGGTTGGTACGGAAAAAATGTGCGCGTCAAGAAAACCGACGACGGCATCATTCTGAGGTGCAAAAAGGGGCCGCTCGAACTGCTTTTCCGGTCGATGAGAACGCTGCCAACCTTCATCGGCTTCAACCGCATCTACGAGATTCCCTACACCGAATTCGCACTGAGCGTGGCATCTGACTGGAACGCCTTCTGGATGGAATGCGGGCTGGCCGACTTCTCCGCCACCAAGGCTCCCGAGGCTCAACTTGCCGAAAAACGCATGGTGGACGCGCTTTATGGTTTCGCCTCCAAGCCGTATTCCGACTGGTGGACGGGCACGCCGCTCGCGCTCTATGGCTTCCCCGGACAGTTGGCTCAGGCCATAAACTCCACCCGAGTGAAACGTGAAAACCTTGGCCGCCGACCCGAATTCATCGCTACAGCAGAGGCGCTTCTCCGTGCCTACACGCATCCGTATGTCGTTGAAAAACAATATCTTACGTCGAAAGAGGTGGAAACGGGAGAAGTGGTCGTCGTCAATGCCTATGCCCCCATTATCAAGGAGGCCGTGGAGAATCTTGACTCGCTCAACGTGCCCTATCTCAACACTGAAGCACTGCGCGAATTGGCGAATAAATGGCTGCAGGTCAGCACCGACACGGTTTCTGACTCAATGGCGGCTGAACAGCTCCTGAAATTCCCGATTTATCGCCTGCCGCCACTTCTGGAAACGCTTTCAGAACCGTTGAGCGACGAAAATGAGAAACTCCTGCTGCTATCTATTGCAGCACGGAACTTCCCCAAAGAATGGCAGGTGAAAATCGAGGATATCGTTCCGCTGACAGGCGAAAAAACTGTCACTTCACCTCAAAAATCAGAGGAATGAAAGACGGATTGTGGCTCGAGAGCCTCACGATAGGCTATCGGAGAGGACGAAAAACGACGATTGTGGCAGGAAAAATCTCCGCAACGCTCGAAAAGGGTCGGCTCACCTGCCTGCTCGGGCGCAATGGCACGGGAAAATCCACACTCCTGCGCACACTCGCGGGCCTGCAAAAGCCACTCGACGGACAAATTTCACCCGAATTTCACGAAAACTGTGCCATCGTACTCACAGAACAACCTGATTTGCAGAATTTTACCGTTGAAGAGGTGGTGGGACTCGGTCGCACACCCCACACGAACTTCTGGGGAACACTGCGCGAGGAAGACCGTGCCATCGTGCGCCATGCGATGCAACAAGTGGGCATCGCCCATTTCGCCACTGCCGACATCGCCTCACTGAGCGACGGCGAGCACCAGAAAGTCATGATTGCCAAGGCTTTAGCACAGCAAACGGAGGTTATTTTGTTAGACGAGCCCACGGCTTTTCTCGATTTCGTCAGTCGGCGCGAGGTTTTTCTGTTGCTGCAACGCCTTGCCCACGAACAGGGAAAAGCCATTCTGCTCTCCACCCACGAAATCGCCCTCGCCGATACGTTTGCCGACACGATTTGGCTCTTCGACGAAGGTCAGCTGAAAATCAAAAACCAATCGTAACGGCCACCATCTGCGGCCCGACAGCCACACTGTAGCGCGAACTTTCGCCCGTGATTTTGTCGCCGAGCCAGTAGCCCAGCTCCGTGCCGAGCACGCCGATGGCCGCACCCGCAGCCACGTCGTACCAATGGTGACGGTTGCGTCGCACACGGTCGATGCCCACCGCCGTGGCCACCGCATAGCCCGCAATGGGGTACCAAACCGAACGCTTCCCGTATTCCTTATACAAAATGTGGGCTCCCGCAAAAGCAAACGTGGCATGACCCGAAGGGAACGATTTCCGGTCGGTTCCGTCGGGGCGCTCTTCGTTGATGACATGCTTCAGGCCCCACGTCGTGCCACTCGACAGAAGGATACTCGCCGCCGAGTTTACAATCAGGCGTTTCCACGACGAACTGCCCTCCACGCCACATGCCTTCAGCGCAAATACTGAGGCCACGGGAACAAATCGCACCACATCGTCGATGCCGTCGCCATGATAGGTTTTCGGCTGCGCCATCGCAACGGTCGAAATCGTCAAAATCACGAATATCAATTTGATTTTTCTCATTTTTCAGCTTGATTTTCAATTATTTATGCGTCATGATGTCGAGCACCTTGTGGTCGGTCTGGCACATGGCCTCGGCGCCGATGCTGGTGAGGTTGTGGATGGTTTTATCGACGCAGTCATCGACGATGCCCTCGGCAGAACTCACGCACTTGCCTTCCATCGACAGCACGGCAGACATCACCGCCGTGGATACGCCCGAGGCGATTTTCAGCGAACACGAGGGCTTGGCACCGTCGCAAATCATGCCCGTGAGATTGGCAATCATGTTTTTCACCGAGCGACAGACGTGTTCGAAACTGCCGCCCATCAGATAGGTGATGCCTACGCTCGACCCGATGCCCGCCACCACGCAGCCGCAGAGTGCCGACAGTCGCCCGAGCGACTGCTTGATGTAGATGGCGGTGAGGTGCGAGAGCGTGAGGGCGCGAATGAGTTCCTCTTCGGTGTTTTCGTTTTCCTCGGCATAGACGGCCACGGGATTCGTGGCGCAGATGCCCTGGTTGCCCGAACCCGAGTTCGACATTACGGGAATCATTGCGCCGCCCATTCGTGCGTCGCAGGCGGCAGCGGTCTTGGCGATGATGTGCGAGTAGATGCTGTTGCCGAAAATGCCCTTGGCCAGCGGTCGCTCGATGGTTTTTCCGAGGTTATGGCCGTAGTTGTGTTTAAGCGATTCGCGAGCCGCTGCCATGTTCATATCACGCGTTTTCAGAATGAAACGAAGTTCCTCGACGGGCGTTTCCATCGCGAAGTCATAGACGAGGCGGAGGCTGAGAGCCCCCTCCAAACCTCCCCCCATAGGGGAGGCTTCTTTTTTCGGAGATTCGTTTTCTCCCCTCCCTACGGGGGAGGGGTTGGGGGAGGGGCCTCTGAAATTGGTATGACTCCCCTCGATAATCGCGGTTTCGCTCTTTCCACCGGCCTCGCAAGTGATTTCGATGTAGAGAATTTCGCAAATGTCGGTTTTCACACCGATTTGGATGCGATTTTCGGCGATAAATTGCTTTCCTTCTTCCAACGCCTCTGGCGTGAGGTCTTTCAGCACTTCGAGTTGATATTCCGACTTACCGATGAGCGCACCGAGCGCGATGGCGATGGGCAGTCCAATCATTCCCGTGCCCGGAATACCCACGCCCATCGCGTTTTTCAGGATGTTTCCACTGAGTTGTGCGGTGATTTTCTCGGGTCGGCAACCGAGCATTTCCGTTGCCCGAGCCGTACACAGCGCCACAGCCATCGGTTCCGTACAGCCAATGGCGGGCACCACTTCTTTCTGAATGAGGCTGATGATGGCCTCGCGTTTTTCTTTGTTCATGGTTGGTAGTAGTTTTTAGTTTGATGAAGACCTCCAATCCCCTATTTTAGGGGGCTTGAAAGGAATTCCAAGAACGCCGGAACGTCCTCTTTATAGCCGTAAGAGCCCGTGAGCGGATTGCCGTCGGCATCGACCGCCACGTAGAACGGCTGGGCATTCGCGCCGAACTTATGGCTCTGTAAATAGCTCCACTTTGCGCCGACGGTGCGCAGCGTCTTCGTGTTGCCTTCGGCGTCGGTCACTTCAAACGGTTCGGCGAGCGGCGTTTTGTCATCGACGAAGAGCGAAATCAGCACGTAGTCTTTCTTCAGAATGTCGGCCACACGCGGGTCGGTCCACACGGCAGCCTCCATTTTCCGACAATTCACGCATCCGAAGCCCGTGAAATCGATGAACGCGGGTTTTCCTTCGGCTTTCGCGGCGGCCATACCCTGTTCGTAGTCGGTGAAACGAGCCTCGACAGTTTTTGTATTTAGGTTGAAATCTTGCGTGTTCATCGGCGGTGCGAAAGCACTCACGGCCTTACACGGCGCACCCCACAGACCCGGAATCATATACACGGCGAACGCAAACGAAACGAGTCCACCCATGATGCAAAGCACGGGCATCGGTTTGTTGAGATTGCCGCCGATTTCGTCTTCTTGGAACTTTAGCCAGCCCACGAGATAAGCGCCGAGCAGGGCGAAAATCACAATCCAGAGCGAGAGGAACACCTCGCGGTCGAGTAAGTGCCAGCCATAGGCGAGGTCGGCCACCGAGAAG
>DFHC01000114.1 GCA_002372575.1 bacterium UBA3734
ACAAGGGCAACGACTTCTTCCAGACGCTGAAACCGTGGTGTCCGAGGAAGGGGTAAAAAGTTAAGAAGTTAAGGAGTTAAGGAGTTAAAGAGTTAAAAATTAGGAGTCAGGAGTCAGGAAACATTTCTCGTACCCCCGCACCTCCGCACCCCCCAGAAATATCATGAACATCGTTGAAAGATTTTTAAACTATACAAAGTTCGACACGCAGTCGAACGAAGACAGCACGAGCATTCCCAGCACATCGAAACAGCTGATTTTCGCCGAATTTCTGAAGAAAGAACTCGAAAACGAAGGCTTCGACGACGTGGAGATGGACGAAATGGGCTACATCTATGCCACCCTGCCCGCCAACACGAAGAAGAAAGCCCCCGTCATCGGCTTCATCTCGCACTACGACACCAGCCCCGACTGCTCGGGAGCCGACATCAAGCCGCGCATCGTCGAAAACTACGACGGGCAGCCCATCACGCTCTCAGAAGGCATCGTGTCGCCTCCGGAGAAGTTCCCCGAACTGCTCGACCACGTGGGCGAAGACCTCATCGTCACCGACGGCACCACGCTGCTCGGAGCCGACGACAAGGCCGGAATCGCCGAAATTATCCACGCCATGTGCTACCTGCGCGACCACAAGGAGATTGAACACGGGAAAATTCGCGTGGCCTTCAATCCCGACGAGGAAATCGGCATGGGCGCACACCATTTCAACGTCGAGAAATTCGGCTGCGAATGGGCCTACACCATCGATGGCGGCGACCTCGGCGAACTGGAATTCGAGAATTTCAACGCAGCCTCGGCAAAAATCCACTGCAAGGGCGTGAGCGTGCATCCGGGCTACGCAAAGGGAAAAATGCTAAACGCCAACTCGCTGGCCGTGGAATTCGCCCGGATGCTGCCCGCCGACGAAACGCCCGAGCACACCGAGGGCTACGAAGGCTTCTATCATCTGCTCGGCATTCAGAGCGGCATCGAGAAAGCAACGCTCAGCTACATCATCCGCGACCACGACCGCGACCGCTTCGAAGACCGCAAGGCATTCATCGAGAAATGCGTGCGCCAAATGCAGGAAAAATACGGCGAAGAGGCCGTCACTGCCGACGTGAAAGACCAATATTACAACATGAAGGAGAAAATCGACCCGCAGATGCACGTCATCGACATCGTCCTGCACGCAATGCAAGACTGCGGCGTGGCTCCGAAAGTGAAACCCATCCGAGGCGGCACCGACGGCGCACAGCTCTCGTTCAAGGGACTGCCCTGCCCGAATATCTTCGCTGGCGGCGTGAATTTCCACGGCCCCTACGAGTTCGTCTCCGTGCAGGTAATGCAGAAAGCCGCCGACGTCATTGTGCGCATCTGTGAACTCACCGCCCGATACAACGACTGATGGAAGCCCTGATTCTCGACCTCACGCTGATTCTTGTTGTTGCAGGCGCAGTGACGTTGCTGTTCAAGAAGCTCAAGCAACCGCTTGTGCTGGGCTATATCGTGGCCGGATTTCTCGTCTCGCCCCACATGCCCTACTTGGCGTCGGTGGTCGATAAGGAAAACATCCAGACCTGGGCCGACATTGGCGTGCTCTTCCTGCTTTTCGCGCTCGGACTCGACTTTTCGTTCAAGAAAATCCTGAAAATGGGCATGGCTCCGGCCATCGCCGCGTGCAGCATCGTGTTTTCGATGATGTTGCTCGGCACGCTTGTGGGCAAAGCCTTCGGATGGTCGCAGATGAACTGCATTTTCCTCGGCGGAATGCTCGCCATGTCGTCCACCACCATTATATATAAGGCCTTCGACGACATGGGGCTGCGGCAGCAGCGATTCGCCTCGCTCGTGATGAGCGTGCTGATTCTGGAAGACGTGCTCGCCATCGTGATGATGGTGATGCTGTCCACTATCGCAGGCACGTCGGCAAGTCCGGCGGATGGAGGCGGAGTGGGACAGGAAATCCTGATGAGCACGCTGCGGCTGGGATTTATCCTGATTCTGTGGTTCGTAGTGGGCATTTTCCTGATTCCGCTGTTTCTGCGCAAGACGCGCAAGCTGATGACCGACGAGATGCTGGTCATCATCTCGCTCGGACTGTGTTTCCTGATGGCGGTCATTGCCACGCAGGCCGGATTCAGCTCAGCCTTTGGAGCCTTCGTGATGGGTAGTATTTTGGCCGAAACCATCGAGGCCGACAAGATTATCCGACTGGTGGAACCCGTGAAAAATCTCTTTGGAGCCGTATTTTTCGTGTCGGTCGGCATGTTGGTCGATCCGCAGATTCTCGTCACGCAGTGGTTGCCCATCATCGTGCTTACGCTTACGATTCTCTTCGGACAGGCCGTTTTCGGCTCCACGGGCTATATGCTCAGCGGTCAGCCGCTGAAAACGGCGATGCGCTGCGGCTTTTCGATGGCACAAATCGGCGAATTTGCCTTTATCATCGCCTCGCTCGGACTGACGCTGGGCGTCATCGGCGATTTCCTCTATCCGATTGTCGTGGCCGTGTCGGTGGTCACAACATTCCTCACGCCCTACATGATTCGCGCTGCCGGCCCAGCTTACGAACTGCTCGAACGGCGAATGCCCAAGCAGTGGCTACGACGCCTCAACCACCTCGGCGAATCGCACCACGCCACGGCCTCGGAGCAGAATCTGTGGAAGCGACTGCTCACGCAAATCAGCGTGAACACGGTCATCTATTCGATTCTCTCGAGTGCCACCATCGCCCTGATGTTCACCGTCGTCAAGCCGTTTTTCGCCCAACTGCTGCCCGAATCCTTGTCGATTTTCGGTTTTCAGCTGTCGATTATCAACCTTTTGACCGGCCTGCTCGCCGTGCTGTTCATTTCGCCCTTCCTGCGCGCGATGATTATGAAGAAGAACCACTCGCAAGAGTTCCGAGCCCTCTGGATGGAGAGCAGGATGAACCGCCCGCCGCTCGTTTTCACCGTTTTGGCGCGTATTTTTATCGCTGCCGCCTTCATTTTCTATGTTGTCAACCACCTTTCGCACTTCAAGAGCGCGTTCATCGTGGCCATCGCGCTGGTGGCCATCGTGGTGATGGTGATGTCGCGCAGCCTGAAACACCGCAGCATCAAACTTGAGAGAATGTTCGTGCAGAACCTGCGCTCGAAGGAGATTCAAGCACAGGTGCAGGGGCGCAAAAAACCGCTTTTCGAAGGCCATCTGCTCGACCGCGACATCCATATCACCGACTTCATCGTGCCTGACGACTCCGCGTGGACGGGCCATACGCTCAGCCAGCTCAACATCGGGCAGCGTTTCGGCGTACACGTGAGCAGCATTCTTCGCGGACGGCAGCGACTCAACATTCCCACCGGCGACACCGTGATTTTCCCGGGCGACCGCATCCAGGTCATCGGCAGCGACGACCAGCTACAACACTTCGCCACCGTGCTCCGCAGCGAGCTCATCCCCGAGGATGCCGAAATCGAGAAGCGCGAGATGCACCTGCGCAAAATCGTGCTCGACGGCGACAGCCCCTTCATTGGAAAAACGCTCAAGGAAAGTGGCCTGCGCGAGGAATACAACTGCATGGTCGTGGGCATTGAGGAGGGTCAGCAAGACCTCACCATCATCGATGCCAACCACCTTTTCGAGCACGGCGACATCGTGTGGGTCGTGGGCGAAGACGACGATTTGAAGCGGCTGAATGAAATAAAATCGTAAAAAAATACAAAAGTATTTGGGAATTCTGCCTTTTTTGTGTAACTTTGCAAACGTAACGAATACTTATTCAAAATGAGAGACAAAAAAAACAGATTAGAGACCCTGAAAATGCTCATTTCGAGCAAGGAGCTGGGCAGTCAGGAGGAAGTTCTGAAGGAATTGCAGCTGGAAGGCTTCCAACTCACGCAAGCCACGCTGAGCCGCGACCTGAAACAACTGAAAGTGGCCAAGGCTGCGTCGATGAACGGAAAATACGTCTATGTACTCCCGAACGAAACGATGTATAAGCGCGTCAGCGACGGCTCCACGGCCCGCGAAATGCTGGAGTCGCCCGGATTTCTCTCGCTCGACTTCACGGGGAACCTCGGTGTCATCAAAACGCGCCGCGGATATGCCAGCCTGCTGGCCTACAACATTGACATGGTGGATATTCCCAGCATTTTGGGCACCATCGCCGGCTACAACACCATCCTGCTCATTCTCAAGGAAGGTGCCGACAAGCACAACCTGATTGCCGACCTGAGCAACATCATTCCTGACATCAATAAAGCTACCGACAAATAAAAAACGAAAGTCATTGCAACTTTTCCGGCCCCAGTTTCGTCTAATGGAAAGAAAATAATTTTAAAGTTTTAATTTTTAATTCAAGGATTATGTCAACAGGAAAGAGACTTTTGCGGTCAAACGACCGATGGTTGGCCGGTGTGTGCGGTGGAATTGCCGATTATTTTGACTGGGATCCGGCTGTGGTGCGAATTTTCTATCTGCTGCTGAGCTTGTTCAGCGCAGGATTCCCGGGAATTCTCATTTATCTGGTTCTTTGGCTCATTATGCCGAAATACTAATAAAAAGAAGCGTATGCCCGTTGGACATACGCTTTTTTTTTGACTTTTCACGAATGAAAATCAAGAGTAGCGGATGAGCTGACCCTGACGAATATTGGAATTTTTCTTGAGTCCATTCAGCTTGCGCAGCTGCTCTACGCTCACGCCGTATTTCGTGGCGATGCGATAAAGCGTTTCGCCCTTCTTCACCTTATGCACCTTGCGCGTGGCGGAAGCATAGCTCTTCTGCTTGGCTGTGCCGCTGTTGCGGTCTTTCGCAGCAGCCGTGGAATGCACGTCGGCGGGGTCGTAGCTGCCGTTGCCCTGCACGCCGCGCAGGCGAGTTGCCTCGCGTGCGTCGCGCTCATAGCTGTGCTTGCGATAGACGTAGAAGTCGGCCGTCACGTCCTGTGCGCGGAAGTCGAACAGCACGGCGGGATTCAGCGCCACGCCGCACAGACGCGTCTCGAAATGCAGGTGCGAACCCGTGGAGCGTCCCGTGCTTCCACCAAGTCCGATGACTTCACCCGATTTCACGCGCTGATTCTCCTTCACGATCTGCTTCGAGAGGTGTCCGTAGATGGTTTCAAGGCCGTTGTCGTGGCGAATGACGATATATTTTCCGTAGCCAGCAGCCTCATATTTCACCACGCGCACCACACCCGAGAAAGCCGAGCGGATGGTATCACCGGTATAGACCTTGATGTCGAGCCCTTTGTGCTGACGACGCCAGCGCGGACCGAAATTCGAGGTGATAACGCGGCTGGGCGTGGGCATACAGAAGTCACGCAAGTCGATTTTATATTCCTCGGGCAGTTGCGTGGCGCGATGGGCGTATTCGTTGCTCCAGTCGGCATAGAGGTCTTCGGCGGGCAGGCCGGAGTATTCGCGGTCTAATAGTTGTTGGAAAGTGAGCGTATCCACGGCTTTCATTTTCTTATCGACGGGGGCTTGTCGCGCCAACAAATCTTGCGCTGCAACCTGCTGTCCTGAAAACGTGAAAACTACCGTAAATGCTAATGCCTTAATTGTCTTTTTTAAACTCATAACTTGTCTTTTTTTAGGTTAGCCTTTCGCGTTGAAACTCGGCAAAATCGTCAGTCTCAAAACGCCCATTGAACCATACGAGAGCACAATGCACTTGCAAAAGACGATGCAAAGATAAGAAAAAATTCTTGAAGAAAAAAGGGATGCGGCGAAAGATTAAGGTTTATTTTGGTGTTTTAACAATTGAAGAGAAGGAGTTAGAAGGAGTTAGGAGGAACGAGCCTAAGAAATTGCGGCCCAGTTGATGTTGGTTTTCCGCAGGTCGCGCAGGCGATTCCAGAGCATCTGGTATTGCGGACTTTCACAGGTGGGGTCGGCATCGATGATTTTCTGCGCCTCGTCGCGAGCCAGCTGCACGAGCTGTCCGTCGCGGGCGATGTCGGCAATTTTCAGGTCGAAGGCCATGCCGCTCTGCTGCGTGCCCTCGAGGTCGCCCGGACCGCGCAGTTTCAGGTCGGCCTCGGCAATTTCAAAGCCGTCGTTGGTCTCGCACATGATGTCGATGCGCTTGCGCGTCTCGGCGGAGAGTTTGTAGTTGGTGACGAGGATGCAATACGACTGGTCGGCGCCGCGCCCCACCCTGCCGCGCAGCTGATGGAGCTGCGACAGGCCGAAACGCTGGGCTTCGAGAATCACCATCACCGACGCGTTCGGCACGTTCACGCCCACTTCTATCACCGTCGTGGCCACGAGCATTTGCGTTTCGCCCTTGACAAACCGCGCCATTTCGGCCTCTTTCTCGGCGGGCTTCATTTTTCCGTGAACCTTGCTCAGTTGGAACTCGGGGAAGGCCTCGCGCAGCGTTTCAAAACCCTCTTCGAGGTTCTGAAGGTCCATTTTTTCGCTCTCCTTGATGAGGGGAAACACGACATAGACCTGCCTTCCCTGCTGAATTTGCTGGCGGATGCCCTGATAGAGCGATGTTTGCTGGTTGTCGAACTTGTGGAGCGTCTGAATCGGCTTGCGACCGGGCGGCAACTCGTCGATGACGCTCACGTCAAGGTCGCCATAGATGGTCATGGCGAGGGTGCGAGGGATGGGCGTGGCGGTCATCACGAGCACGTGGGGCGGATTCTCGCTCTTCGCCCAGAGTTTCGCCCGCTGGGCCACACCAAAACGGTGCTGCTCGTCGATGACAGCGAGGCCGAGCCGATGGAACTGCACGGTATCTTCGATGAGCGCGTGGGTGCCCACGACGATGTGGACCGAGCCGTCGATGAGTCCCTGCAACACTTCTTTCCGCCGCTTTCCTTTGACGATTCCCGTCAGCAATTCCACGCGGAGGGGCATGTCGCCGAGGAAATCGCGGATGGTCTGCAGGTGCTGCTCGGCCAGAATCTCCGTGGGAGCCATCATACAAGCCTGAAAGCCGTTGTCGAGCGCGATGAGCATCGACATCAGCGCCACGAGCGTCTTTCCACTGCCCACGTCGCCCTGCAACAGCCGGTTCATCTGCCTACCCGTACGCATATCGCCACGGATTTCGTGCATCACGCGCTTCTGTGCGCCCGTCAGTTCGAAGGGCAGGTGGCGGTGGAAGAACGTGTTGAAAATCTCGCCCACCTGCGGAAAAACGTAGCCGCGATACTTGCGCCGCTGGTCGGAGGCGTAGCGCAGAATGTTGAGTTGCACGTAGAACAGCTCCTCAAATTTCAGGCGCACACGTGCGCGCTGCATCTCGTCGGGTGTTTTCGGGTAGTGAATCCAGTGCACGGCCTCGTCGCGCGAACAGAGGTGAAGCGGACCGGTGATGTAAGGCGGCAAAGTTTCGCGGAGTACGCCGTTTTCCACGTCGCCCGTTGCCGCGCGCTGCTCCCTCAGCTTCGCCAACAGCGTTTTGATGACGCGCTCGAGAGCTCGGCTCTGCAGTCCGCCGTTTTTCATCTTCTCGGTCGTCATGTAATAGGGCTGCATCCCCATTTCCGAGAGCACGAGTTCGGCGGCGGGGTCGATGTCGGGATGCGTGAACTGGAAGCGTCCGTTGAAGATGCCGGGCTTGCCGAAAACGATGTATTCTACGCCCACCTTGTATTGTTTATAGACGTATTTCGCACCGTTGAACCACACGAGATCGACCACGCCATGACCATCGGAGAAATGTGCCACGACGCGCTTTTTCCTCGCTCCCATCGCAAACTCCTCGAACGAAAGAATCTTTCCCCTCAGCTGCACGAAAGGCATATCGGCCTGCAGCTCGCTACTGCGGTAGATGCGGCTACGATCGACATACTTGTAGGGAAAATGCTCCAGGAGGTCGCCCCACGTCGCAATGCCGAGTTCCTTGTTGAGAAGCTCGGTGCGCCGCGGCCCCATGCCGGGCAGGTATTTGATGTCTTGGTCGAGGATTTTCAACGTAATTTGCAATTCACGGTGTTACGGACGGTCTTTTTTCTTCGTACCGAAATCGCTGGGCTGCGGCCCCATCTGGAGTTCGAGCGTACCGCCACGGCGAATGTCGCTGAACCAGATGTACGACTTCGTGTAGGGCTTGCCGTTGAGCAGGGCGCGCTGCACGTAGATGTTTTCCGCGCTGTTGTTCGTGGTCTTCACGGTAAACGTCTTGCCGTCGCCGACCTGCATCGTGGCCTCGTCTAAAATCGGCGAGCCGATGCAGTATTTTCCACCGGCGGGCTCCACCTGATAGAGTCCCATGGCCGAAAGAATGTACCACGCCGACATCTGGCCTACGTCTTCATTGCCCGAAAGGCCGTCGAAGTCGTTGAAATACATCTCGCGCATCGTCTGGCGGAGCAGTCGGGCACCCTTCCACGGCTGTCCGACGTAGTTGTACAGGTAGAGAATGTGGTGCGAAGGCTCGTTTCCGTGGGCGTATTGCCCGATGAGGCCGCTGATGTCGGGCGAGGCTTCTTCGCCGAGGTCGCCGCTGACGATGAAGAGCGAGTCGAACTTTTCGGTGAATCTCTGCTCGCTGCCAAAGAGCTTGACGAGTCCATGCACGTCGTGGGGCACGAGCCACGTGTATTGCCAAGCGTTACCCTCGGTAAAATCGTCGGCGCGATGCGACGAGCGGAAAGGATTAAACGGCGTGCGACGCTCGCCCTTCGAAGAAAGTCCTTTCAGGAAGCCGTCGGAGGGGTCGAAATGTTTCTGATAGAGCTTGCTACGATTCGTAAAGTATTGAAAATCAACCTTTTTGCCAAGTTTTTTCGCCACCTGCGCCACGCACCAGTCGGCCAGCGCATATTCCAATCCCTTGGCCACGGTTTCGTTGGCTCCTTCGGTGTCGAAGGGCAGATAACCGTATTGTTTCAGGTCTTTCATGCCGCGTTCGTCGAGCATGGCCGAGGTCTTCATGGCTTCGAAGGCTTCATTTTTCCAATATCCTGACTTTTCGAATCTGTCAAAAAAGCCTTTCAGCACCAAATCGGCCAGCACGGGAATGCCCGGATTGCCCACCATACAGTCGGTTTCGTTGCCCATCAGATGCCACACGGGCAGTTTTCCCTGTTCTTGGAAAATGTGCAGGAAGGTCTGTGCGATGTCGGCCTGTTTTTCGGGATGGATGAGCGTTTGCAGCGGATGGGCGGCGCGATAGGTATCCCAGAGCGAGAGCGTGGTGTAATTCGTGAAGTTGCCCTTGTGAACTTTGCCGTCGGCACCGAGATATTCACCGTTTACGTCGCAAAACACCGACGGAGCCGTCATCGAGTGGTACATTGCCGTGTAGAAAATCTTCCTGATGTCCGATTTGTCGCCCGATTCCCGACTCCCGTTTTCCGATTCCATCGGTTTGATTTTGATTATCGAGAGTTCCTGATTCCACGCTTCTCGCGCCGCAGCGACGGTCTTTTGGAAATCCCAATCGGGCAACTCTTTTTGCAGGTTCAACTTTGCATTTTCAACGCTCACAGCCGACAGCGCAACCTTCACCAACAGAGGCTCGCGAATGTTCTCCATCGAGAGCACGCCGATGGTGTCGCCATCGACCTTTTCGAGCACGACGGGCCGCGAAAACTCCGCCACAAAATAGCTTTTCTGCCGCTTGGCCCAGCCCGTGCTGTAGCGATAGCCGCTCACCACGGTCGCACTCTCCTGCGTCATCCTGCACTGCGTCATTCGGTCCCAGCCGATTCCCTGCCGCAGGTCGAGCAGCATCAGGGCCGACCGCTGGTCGGCGCCGAAAGTGTAGCGGTGCATTCCCACTCGCTTCGTGGCCGTGAGTTCCACAAACACGTTCGGAGTGCCGAGTTTCACGGCGTAGTAGCCCGGACTCACCGTCTCCGAGGCATGGCTGAACTTCGTTTGCCGCTGCGTTTCGCTGGCAATCGGCAGCAAGGCGATGTCGCCGAGGTCGCCAATGCCCGTGCCGCTCAGGTGCTGGTGGCCGAAGCCGATGAGCACCGAGTCGCTGTGGTGG
The DNA here is from genome assembly GCA_002372575.1 of bacterium UBA3734. Lineage (GTDB taxonomy): Bacteria > Bacteroidota > Bacteroidia > Bacteroidales > Bacteroidaceae > Prevotella. The sequence continues at coordinate 9,928 of DFHC01000114.1, forward strand.
TAGCCCGAGCACCAGTCCCAGCCGCGCGTGGGCTGCGTGGGACCGAGCTGCACATAGCCGAAAGGCACGTTGGCTCCGAGAAACACGTGTCCGTGACCGCCCGTGCCGATGCGCGGGTTCACGAAACGGGTGTAATCAGTGTCGGCAGCATTGATGGAGAGCCACATTCCGCCCGCCACGACTGCCATCGTTGTCAAAAGGATTTTTTTCAGACTTTTCATAAAACGATTCGATGATTTGAAGTCCAAAATTACAACTTCAGAGCGAAAAATCCAAATTTATTTGCATTTTTTTCGTGTTTTTCCGTCAATTCCATTAACTTTGTAGCAGAATTTGCGAAAAACAGATGATAGACAGGCAAACCGTAGAGAAAATCAAAGATGCTGCCAACATCGTGGAAGTGGTGTCGGAATTTGTCACGCTGCGCAAGAGTGGTGCGAACTACAAGGGACTGTGTCCGTTCCACAACGAGAAGACCCCTTCGTTCATGGTGTCGCCCGCACGTGGCACCTGCCATTGCTTCGGCTGTGGAAAGGGAGGAAATCCCGTGTCGTTTATCATGGAACACGAGCAGATGACCTATCCCGAGGCGCTGCGGTGGCTGGCCAACAAGTATCACATCGAAATCGTGGAGCGCGAACTGAGCGACGAGGAAAAGCAGGAGCAGAGCACGCGCGAGTCGATGTTTATCGTGAACGACTATGCCCTGCAATATTTCTCCGACATCCTCCTCAACCACCCCGACGGAAAGGCCATCGGACTGCAATATTTCCGCGAGCGAGGCATCCGCGACGACATCATCGCAAAATTCCAGCTTGGCTACGACCTCAACGACCGCCATGCCTTTGCTGCGGCGGCCCAGAAAAAGGGCTACAAGGCGGAATTTATCGAAAAGACCGGCATCTGCTACAAAAACGACCGTGGCGAACTCATCGACCGCTATGCCGGGCGCGTGATTTTCCCGTGGATAGGACTGAGCGGAAGGGTCGTGGGCTTCGGCGGACGCAAATTGGACGCTGGCACGAAGGGCATTCAGCAGAAATACGTGAACTCGCCCGACTCAGAAATCTACCACAAAGACCGCGAACTCTACGGGCTCTACCAAGCCAAGCGCGCCATTGCGAAGGAAGACTGCGTCTATATGGTCGAGGGCTACACCGACGTCATCGCCATGCACCAGGCAGGCATCGAAAACGTCGTGGCCAACTCGGGAACGGCCCTGAGCAACCATCAAATCAGCATCTTGCACCGCCTCACGACGAACATCGTTCTGCTCTACGACGGCGACGCTGCCGGCATCCATGCCGCCCTGCGCGGAACCGACATGCTGCTCTCGGAGGGAATGAACCTGCGCGTATTGCTACTGCCAGAGGGCGAGGATCCCGACTCGTTTGCCCGGAAAACTACCGCCGCAGATTTCCGGAAATACATCGAAACCCACCAAACCGACTTCATCGCCTTCATGACCGAGGTGCTGATGAAAGACGCCACCGACCCCGTGAAACGCTCGGAGGCCATCACCGCCGTGGTGAACAGTATTTCGATGGTTTCCAACTCGATTCTTCGAGCCACTTATCTGCAGGACTGCTCCCGTCGTATGAACATTCCCGAGCCCACGTTGATGGCGCAGATGAACCAGTTGATTCGCAACCGAAACGGACGAGGCAGAGAGGCCGGCGCACCGCAAGAGGCAGCCACAAGTCCACAGGTGGTCAGACCCACGAATCGGGGCGAGAAGAAAAGTGCTGAATGCCTGTTGGCTGAGATGATTGTCATGTACGGCGACATGGTGATTCTCAAGAACGTCGAAGACCAGCAAGGGGAGCTACAGAACCTCACCGTGGCGCAGGTCGTAAGCGAAAACCTCCGGACCGACGGACTCTCGCTGAACAATCCCCTCTACGCCCGCATCCTGCAAGAAGCCGTGGCCCACAGCGGCGAGTCAGGATGGAAGGCCGAAAACTATTTCGTCAACCACGAAGACCTTGAAATCAGCCGATTTGCCCTGCCACTGAGCAGTGCTGAAGACCACGTACCCAAGGCCGAGAACCATGACGGACAAGACGGGGAAAGCATCTTGCAGCGACTGGTTCACCTGCTGCTCGATTTCCGCGTGAACCTAATCGACCAGCAGCTTCGGGAGATTAAGAAAGAAATGGCTTCGGCCACCGACAGCGACCACCAGCTTGAGCTGATGAGGGACTTCAAGGAAAAGTCGGAGCTCAGAAACCAGCTGGCTCGCAAAATAGGAAGCAACATCCTGGCCTGAAGAGCCAGAAAATAACGAAATATCAACAAAAAAATGACGTTTTGAGCTATTTACAAGGCATATTTCTGATTTTCTACGCCATACTGGTCGTTGGTACGGTCGTGACGGTGCTGCTGGAAAACCGCCAGCCCACGAAAGCCATCGCATGGATTCTGGTGCTGATGTTCCTGCCCGTCATCGGCCTGATTCTCTATATTTTCTTCGGACAAAACACCCGTAAGGAAAGGCTCATCAGCGGCAAGACCATCGAAGAAATTGCATCAGAGGCTCTGCCATTCCCCGAAAAACCGACCGACCTCGTGCTCCCAACTCAACACGAGCGACTGATTCACCAATTCATCACGCAGAGCAACGCCATTCCCTTCGAGGGAAACGAAGTAGAAATCTACACGCGCGGCTCCGACTTCATCTTAGGCCTGCTGAAAGCCATCGGGGAAGCCCACCACCACGTTCATCTCATTACGTACATCATCGAAGACGACCCACTTGGCCGACTCGTGGCCGATGCCCTCATCGACTGCGTAGCCCGAGGCGTGGAAGTGCGTCTGATCTACGACGACGTGGGCTGTTGGCGCGTGCCGTCGGCATTTTTTGAGCGTTTGAAACATCATGGCGTCGAGGTTTGCGGATTCATGCCCGTTCGCTTTCCGGCTCTGACGAGCCGCATCAACTACCGCAACCACCGTAAAATCTGCGTTGTGGATGGTCGCGTGGCCTTCATCGGCGGCATGAATCTTGCGATGCGCTACGTGAAAGAGTGGCGCGACACGCACCTTCGCGTCAGTGGGCGCGTTGTGGAGTCTATTCAGCATTGCTTCCTGACGGATTGGTATTTCAGTTTGGAAGACGACGAGGCACGACAGAAAATGCTTGAAAACCGCGAGTTAATGCTGGAATACAAGCCCCCCGCCGAGGAGCGGAAAGAGTGGAATGGCGTGCTGGCACAACTCGTCACGAGCAGTCCCGTCGCCGAATATCCCGTGCTGATGCAGGGTTACGTGCGCATCTTGCTTCAGGCAAGGGATTACGTCTATATGGAAACGCCCTATTTCCTGCCGACCGAAACGATTCTCTCTGCCATGCGAACAGCGGCGCAGAGCGGCGTCGATGTGCGGCTGATGGTGCCTCGACACACAGATACATACGTCGTGGAAAAAGCCTCGCGCTCGTATCTGATGGAGGTGGTGGAGTCGGGTGTCACGATTTATTTCTACGAGGGCAGCTTCAACCATTCGAAACTGCTTGTGGCCGATGACAACATTTGCACCTGCGGCTCCACGAACATCGATTTCCGCTCGTTTGAACATAATTTCGAGGCCAACATGTTTTTCTACGACAAGAAAGTGGCCAGCCAGTTCAAACAGATTTTCTTCGACGACCTTACTCGCTGCAGCCGCATAGAAGACTACCTGCAAATGCAGCGTCAGCCCTTCCTCCATCGTCTGTGGGAATCGGTGCTCCGCCTGCTCTCACCTCTGCTCTAACCCCGAAAATTCATTTAAACAGCGAGAAATTAACGCTCCCATACGCCCTGTGGTCAAAAAAGTGCGGATGCTGGGAGAAATCGTTTTGCTTGCCGTGTTCCAAAACGAAAACGCCACCGTCGGCCAACAGGTTGTGGGTGAAAATCAGGTCGGGAATGGTGGGCAACTCGGGAAGTTGATAGGGCGGATCTGCAAAGACGAGGTCGAACTGCCTACGGGGCGACTTGATGAATCGGAGGGCATCGCTTCGTACGATGACGTGGTTCGCGGCCTGTAGTTTTTGGGAGCAACTGCGAATAAACTGCACATGGTCGCGGTCGAGCTCCACGCTGACGACCTGCTCGCATCCTCTGGAAAGCAATTCAAGCGAAATGCTGCCCGTTCCAGAGAAAAGGTCGAGTGCCGTCGCGCCCTCGAAATCGAGGAGTCCGTTGAGCACGTTGAAGATGTTTTCCTTGGCGAAATCGGTCGTGGGCCGCGCCTTGAACGAGCGTGGAACGTCGAAATGCCTACCCTTGTATTTTCCCGTGATGATGCGCATATTGTCAGTCTTCTGGAAGATGAACGTTTTTCACGTATCGGCGCAGTGTGTCGGCCAGCGACTGGCGTTCATGCTGCATTTCGGCCATGGCGGACTGCACGGGGTCGAAGCTCAGGTAGATTTCATCGCTTTGAGAATCGAAAGCAAGCTGTTTCCACACGGCGAGCAGGAAGTAGGCCGCATCGCGATTGTCATTGATTTCAAACGAGTTACAGAAGCGAAAGCGGTTCGCATCGAAGCAAAACGCCTCGAGCCGCTTGTCGTGCAGGTGGGCGAAAAGCCTGTTGCGCTTCCCGTGGCGGTTCTGCTGGTACGACTGGGTCCAAACGTCCTGCATCAAGTGCTCGTAGCTGACGTTCTCAAAATGGTCTTCGATGACAAGTCGAAGGTCGCTGTTCAGCTGATAGACCACGACGGCATTGAGGCTGTCCATCACGTTGTGCATCACCGTGGCCTGCTCGTGGAGCTCGCCGTGGTGGCCGTGGGTCTGCTGGAAGAGCATTGCGGCCTGCTGTTCGTCGAACTCGCGCAGCGGCACCATCAGTGCGGGTGAGTCCACGAGCACGCGAGCGCCCTGGAAATCTTGAGCGGGCAGCGTATTTTGCTGAAACGCCTCGCGCAGGTTGGCTGCCATTGACATCTTGCTCTTCAGCGTGTAAGGTTCGAAGGCTGCTCCGGCGGCGAAAGCCAATGAATTGTGGCCAATGCGAATCGTCAGCCTATGATTGGTATTCTCCATTTTCGTAGTGTTCATTTATGGGTTTACGATGCTGAGCACGCACAATGCGGCGAGAACGACGACACAGAGCACGAGCAGCAGTCGGTGGTTGAAAAATTCCTTCATTCCCCTCATTTTTTGCTTGCAAAGTTACGAAAAGTCGA
>DFHC01000113.1 GCA_002372575.1 bacterium UBA3734
TCTTCCTCGTCCTCATCGACCCAAAGTTTCGGGAACATTTCGGCGATTTTGTTCGGCATCAGACCCGAGAAAATCGCGTTTCGGGCGTATTGCGTCGCCGTCGGCAGGATGCTCATATAGAGTTCTTCGCTGATGTCGAACATTTCCGAGAGGTCGCTCGCGATGGTGCGCCACTGGTCGTAGCGGAAGTTGTCGATGACAATCAAAAACACCTTCTCGCCCTCGTTCAACATCGGGAAAATGCGCCGTTTGAAAACGTCGGGCGACATCAGATGGCGGTCGTCGGACGGTTTTCCGCCCTTGTCTTCCACCCAATCCAAGTAGTTCTGCTTCACGAATTTCGCGAATCCGATGTTCGCCTCTTCCTTTTGTGTGCGCAGGATTTCGGTCATCGAACTGTCGGCGGAACTCAGTTCCAGTTCCCAATGCACGAGGCGCCTGTAAAGGTTCACCCAGTCGTCGAACGTGCGACAGTCTTGAATCTGCATCGAAATGTCCATAAAATTCTGCTGATAGCCCGTCTGCGTCACCTCGGTGACAATCTGTCGCTGGTGGATGTTCTTTTTCAGCGTCAGCAGAATCTGCATCGGGTTCACGGGCTTAATGAGGTAGTCGGCGATCTTGGAGCCGATGGCCTGGTCCATAATGTTCTCCTCCTCGCTCTTCGTACACATCACCACGGGTGTGTCGGGCGAGATTTCCTTCAGCCGCTGCAGCGTTTGCAGGCCGGTCAGACCCGGCATCATCTCGTCGAGGATAATCAGGTCGAACGGCTGCTGCTGACACGCCTCGATGGCGTCGCTTCCGTTGGTCATCGTGGTTACGTCGTAGCCCTTCTTTTCTAAAAAAAGGATGTGAGCCTTCAGCAGCTCCATTTCGTCATCTACCCAAAGAATTTTTCCTGACATGGCTCAAAATGCTGTTGTTGATACCCAATTTTTCTTCCGCAAAGTTACGAAAACTTTTCAAAACTACAAAAAAAGCGAAAATAATTTGCGTGTTCGCAGAGTTCTTTGTAATTTTGTTGTCGGAAACGGAAAAATCTGTTTCCGGAACTGAAAATATCGCGAAAATGGCACTGAATCAGAACAAACCCCTGAAATTGTATTACTCCATCAAAGAGGTGGCGGGCATGATTGGCGTGAACGAGAGCCTGCTGCGCTACTGGGAGAAGGAATTTCCGCACTTGCGCCCGAAAACGGTGAGTTCGACGGGTGTGCGGCAGTACACGGAGAAGGACATCAAGCAGGTGAAGCTGATTTACAACTTGGTGAAGGAGCGCGGATTCAAGCTGTCGGCGGCTCGGAAATACCTGAACGAGAACCGCACGGGCGTGGACCGCTCGCACGAGGTGTTGGAGACGCTGATTTCGCTGCGCGACCAACTGAAGGACTTGAAAAAGCACCTCGATTTTGCCATCGTGTAGGCCGATAGCTGTTTTTTATTGCTTCACGTGGTTACTTCCTGAAGACCATCAATCTTTTTCAGCAATTCCATGATGTGACGCACTTCGGCGCGGTCATAGACGCGCAATTCGATGGTTCCGTCGAAGATTCCGTCGTTGCTACCCACCGTGATGCGGCGAATGTAGAGGTCTAACTGGTCGGAAATCAGGTGGGCGAGGTCGTGGAGCATGCCCTTGCGGTCGATGCCGCGAATTCGGATGGTGGCATCGAAGAGCATCTGGTGGTGCATCTGCCATTTGGCGTCGAGGATGCGGTTGCCGTAGCTCGACTTGAGTCGTGAGGCTACGGGGCAGTCGCGCCGATGAATTTCCACGTGCTTCTTGTTGTCGATGTAGCCGAGAACGTCGTCGCCCGGAATGGGATGGCAGCAGTCGCGGAACACGTACATCTGGATGGTTTCCTCCGTGAGGAAACAGGGGATTTTCTTGTTGAAGTCGGCGCCCACCTCCAACAGTCCGCGCCCGGCCTTGACGGTCTTGGGCTCTTTCTTGTCGGCCTTGATGAAGGGCACGAATTTTTTCCAGCCTTTCTTGCCCGAGCTTTTGCCTTGCAGGTGGTTCAGGTCGTCGTCGCCGAGGATGACGGTCTTCTTGCCGAGTGCGAGAAAGAAATTCTCGTGTTTCTGGATTTCGTGCAGGTCGCAGAGCTTGTTGATGACCGACGAGGTGAGCTCGAATCCGTTTTTTTCGAGCCATTCCTTCAGCGTTTGCTCGCCTTTTTTCTGGATTTCGCGGTCGGCGCGTCGCAGGCTGGCCTGGATTTTGCCCTTGGCCTTCGCCGTGGATACGAAATTGAGCCATTCGGGCTGCACGTGTTGCGACTTCGAGGAAAGGATTTCCACCTGGTCGCCGCTCTGCAGGCGGTGGGAGAGCGGCACGAGCTTGTGGTTGACTTTCGCGCCGATGCAGTGCGAGCCGAGGAACGTATGGATTTGGAAGGCGAAATCGAGCGCGGTGCAGCCTGCGGGCATCGTTTTCAGCTCGCCTTTCGGCGTGAACACGAAGATTTCGCGGGCGAAGAGGTTCAGCTTGATGGTGTCGAGGAAGTCCATGGCGTCGGGCTGCGGGTCGTCGAGGATTTCCTTGATGGTGCCGAGCCAGTTGTTGAGCTCGCTTTCGTTCTCGTTTTCTTGCGTGTCGGCGGTTTCGCCGTCTTTGTATTTCCAGTGGGCGGCAAAGCCCTGCTCGGCGATGTCGTCCATGCGCTCGGAGCGGATTTGCACCTCAATCCACCGGCCTTGTTTCGACATGAGCGTGACGTGCAGTGCCTGATAGCCGTTGGCCTTCGGATGGTTAATCCAGTCGCGCAGGCGGTCGGGGTGCGACTTGTAGATTTGGCTGATGGCCACGTAGATGCGGAAGCACTCGTTCACCTCGTCTTCGCGCTTGTTGGGTGTGAAAATGATGCGCACGGCGAGGATGTCGTAGATTTCATCGAAGGTGACGTGCTTGTTCTGCATCTTGCTCCAGATGGAGTAGGGGGTTTTAACGCGCTCCTTGATGTGGTACTTGATGCCCATCTTGTTGAGTGACTCCTCGATGGGGGCGGTGAACAGGTCGAACAGCTCGTGGCGCGATGCCTCGGTAGAGGCCAGCTTCTGCTTGATGCTCTGGTATTCCTCGGGGTGCTCATAGCTAAAACTGAGGTTCTCCAGCTCGCTCTTAATCTTGTAAAGTCCCAGTCGGTTGGCTAATGGCGCGTAGATGTAGAGCGTTTCGCCCGCGATTTTGTATTGCTTGTTGGCGGGCTGCGACTCTGCAGCGTGCGCATGTTGTGCAGTCGGTCGCAGATTTTGATGAGGATGACGCGGATGTCGTCGCTCATCGTGAGCAGCAGTTTCTTGAAGTTCTCGGCTTGTGCCGATGCCTGCTCGCCGAAGATTCCGCCCGAGATTTTCGTGAGCCCATCGACGATTTGCGCGATTTTCGGACCGAAGATGTTGCTAATGTCTTCAACCGTGTAGTCGGTGTCTTCCACCACGTCGTGGAGCAGCGCCGAGCAGATGCTCGTGGAGCCGAGGCCCATTTCCTCGCTGGCAATCTGTGCCACGGCGATGGGGTGCATGATGTAGGGCTCGCCTGAGAGTCGCTTCACGCCTTTGTGGGCCTGTCGCGCGAAGTTGAAGGCCTTGGTGATGATGTCGGTCTTCTTGCGATGGTTCGATGCGAGATAGGTGTCGAGCAGTCGCTGAAATGCGCTGTTGATAAGGGCGTCTTCGTTCATGGTTTACCTCCTTTTCTTTCTCTTTGACGACGATTTTCTGGCCGATGATTTTCTGGCCATCTTTTTCCTTGCCGTAGCCTTTCCGCGTCCTTTCCGGGCCGACGATTTCCCTCTTCGGGCGCTCGATTTGCGTTTGTAGGTCTTTTTCGGCGCGGTGTTGACCTTTACTTCGTTCACCTCCACTTCGGTGCGCTTCGTCAGCAGTTCGTCGGCGCGGTGGGTGTAGATGGAGTCTTCGTTGTCGATGAATTGCGTCGCGAGGTTCATGGGCAGTCGGAGCGTCGAGGGGCGGTTGTTGCCATTGACAACGCTCCGGCGGTATTGCGGATTGAGTTCTTCTATCATTTTCACGTCCACGCCCAGCACGCCGGCAATCTGCTCGAAATGCACGTCGCGGTTCAAGACGAGCGTGTCGGTTTTGGCGGGCAGGTTGGTGAGCATGGGGCAGATGTTGTGCTCGCAGTAGTAGTTCATGATGTAGTTGGCGGCGATGAAGGCCGGCACGTAGCCGCGCGTCTCGGCGGGCAGATAGGGATAGATGTGCCAATAGTCTTTCACGCCTCCGGCGCGGTGGATGGCCTTGTTCACGTTCTGCGGACCGCAGTTGTAGGCCGCAATGACGAGGTGCCAGTCGCCGAAAATCTTGTAGAGGTTTTTCAGGTAGCGGACGGCGGCATAGGTAGATTTGATGGGGTCGCGGCGCTCATCGACGAGCGAGGTGATTTCCAGCCCGTATTGCCGCGCCGTGCCAATCATGAACTGCCAGAGTCCGGTGGCTCCGACGCGCGACACGGCGTTGGGCTTCAGGGCCGACTCGATGATGGGCAGATAGCGCAGTTCGAGTGGCAATTCGTAAGTTTCCAGTGCCTGCTCGAAGATGGGCATGTAGAAATTCTGCAGGCCGAGCATCACGCTCACTGAGCGGCGCAGGCGTCCGCTGTAGCGGTCGATGAATTGCTGCACGATGTTGTTGTAGGGCATTTCGATGACGGTGGGCAGTTGCTTGAGTCGTTCGATATACACCTCGCGTGGGTATTCGGGGTTGTAGTCGGGCAGGTTGCACGTGCTGTCCACCAGCAGGTAGGTTTGCGTGTGGTAGAGGCCGAGCAGGCTGTCCATCTCGATGGTCAGGGCTTCCGGCATGTCGATGACGACTTCCTCTTTCTTGCCGTCCTCGTCTTCTCCCACAACGACGATTTCATCGAGTTTGGGGCGGTCGTCGTCGTCGATGACGAGCGTGTCGCTGAGGGCGACTTCGTCTTCATCTTCGTCTTCTTCTTGGTTTACGACTTGCGCCTGCATCGTCAGCGGACAGAGCAGCGTCGCGGTCATCAGCAACTGGTAAAATCTCTTTGTTATCATCATTTTATGCTGTTTTTTCGTTGTGAAAGTTCGTTTTTTCAGAATGTGAGGCTGCATTGCACGCCGATTCCCGCTGGCCTGTTGGGATTGATGGCCGTCGGGTTGCCCAGAATGGCGGGTGTCACTTGCAGGCTGAGGTCGTTGGAGATGTCGAATTCCGAGAGCGACGCATCGACGTAGGCATCGACCACCGACAGCGCATACACGCCCACCATCACGAAGAAACTCAGGTCGCGCCAACGGCGATAGCGGTCTTTGCGCTTGCGGAAGAGTTCTTGGTAGCGCGCGATGTTGGCTTCGGTGATTTGTGCGCCGAGGTGCATGAACTGGTTGTAGCTCTCGGTTTTCGGGTCGTCGTCCATCAGGTCCATGTAGGCCTGCGAATAGTCGTGGTACATCATGTTGTTCCAGCGCATGGCGTAGGCGCAGCCCACGAATCCGCCGTAGATGATGGGCAGTTTCCAGTATTTTCGGTTGTAGATTTGGCCAGCGCCAGGGAGCACGAGCGAGAGCCACAGCGCGCGCTTCGTTTCGGGTCGCCACGTGGCCCAGTCGCGTTTCTTGCGCTTGGGCACGAGGTCGAGGGTGTCGATGAGAGCCAGCTCGCCCGTGAGGATGCCGTCGCCGTTCTCGGCCACGACCACCGTCTGTGTGCTGTCGGTCTGTGCCTGTACCGTCGGGCTGAGGAGCAGGCTGCCGAGCAGTGTTGCGAGCGTGATGATTCCCTTTCTCATGCGCGTTTCTATTTCTTCATTTTGTCGAGCGTGTTCATGATGTGCTCCAGCTCTTCTTCATCGGCAAAGGGGATGGTGATTTTGCCTTTTCCCTTGGCGGAATAGGTCATTTGCACCTTCGCGTCGAAGAATTCTGCCAGTTTCTTTTTCAGCACGTTGAATTCCTCGGGCAGCCGCGTCTTGGCGGCGATTTTCTTCTTGCTGCTCTCAATGTCTTCGCCGTTTTTGAGCTGCTGCGCCAGTTCCTCGACCTTGCGCACGGAGTAGCCGTTTTTCTGGATTTCCTTGAACAGCTTGATTTGCAGCGAGGGCGAATCGACGGCGAGCAGTGCGCGCGCGTGTCCCATGTCGATTTCTTTCTTCTGCAGCGCCATCTGCACTTGTGCGGGCAGTTTCAGCAGGCGCAAAAAGTTGGTTACGGACGTGCGGCTCTTGCCCACGCGCTTCGCCACCTTGTCTTGCGTCATTCCGTTGCCTTCGAGCAGGTGCTGGAAGGCGAGGGCGATTTCGATGTCGTTGAGGTCTTCGCGCTGGATGTTCTCCACGAGTGCCATCTCCATCACGTTTTCGTCGGCGATGGTGCGGATGTAGGCGGGAACGGAGCTCAGTCCGGCCAGTTGCGAGGCTCGCCAGCGTCGCTCTCCGGCGATGATTTGGTAGCGTCCGTCGGCCATCTGTCGCAGTGTGATGGGCTGGATGATGCCGATTTGGCGGATGCTGTCGGCCAGCTCTTGCAGTGCGGTTTCGTCGAATTCGCGCCGCGGCTGGTTGGGATTTGCGTCGATTTGGTCGAGTGGTATCTCGTTGATGGTCGATGAGCCTTGTGTCTTGATGCCGGTGGTGTCGATGAGTGCGTCTAAACCTTTTCCTCCTTCGATGTCGTCAAGGCCTCTGCCCAGTGCGGTTTTCTTGTTTGTGAATTTCTTTTTTACAGCCATCTTTATAATTTACAATTTGAAGCCTCCCCCGACCCCTCCAAAGGGAGGGGAGAATATCTTCGATTATAATTTATTAAAATAGTTCCTTTGTATAGATGTTTCTGAATATTTGACAAATTTCGCCATTTCCGTCCCCTTTCCCTTTTGGAGAGGGGGCTGGGGGGAGAGGCTTCTTGGGCCGGGAGAGGCTTTACTTCTCGATAATCTCCTTTGCCAACGCGAGGTGGTTTTTCGCTCCCGTGGAGTCGGCGTCGTAGAGGATGGCGGGCAGTCCGTGCGACGGTGCCTCGCTGAGCTTCACGTTGCGCTGGATGACGGTCTTGAACACGAGTTCCTGGAAATGGCGCTTCACCTCGTCGTAGATTTGGTTGGCGAGGCGCAGGCGCGAGTCGTACATC
>DFHC01000011.1 GCA_002372575.1 bacterium UBA3734
CCCAGCTTCTTCAGCAGCAGCATACCGCCGATACCGAGCAGGATTTCCTGTTTCAGACGGTTTTCCCAGTCGCCGCCGTAGAGCGAGTGCGTGATGGGCTTGTCGAATTCCGAGTTCAGCTCGTTGTCGGTGTCGAGCAGGTAGAGCTTCACGCGACCCACGTTCACGCGCCACACGTAGGCGTGAACCATGTAATTATTGTAGGGTACGTCGATGACAATCGGGTTGCCATTTTCGTCGAGTTGTCTTTCAACGGGCAGCGAGTGGAAGTCCTGCGACTCGTAGTTGGCAATCTGCTCGCCTGCCATCGAAAGGCTCTGCGTGAAGTAGCCGAAACGATACATGAAACCGATGGCGCACATATCGACGTTGGAGTCGCTGGCCTCTTTCACGTAGTCGCCGGCGAGCATTCCCAGGCCGCCCGAGTAGATTTTCAGGGCCGAGTGCATGCCATATTCCATGCAGAAATAGGCCACTGAGGGGCGCTTCGGGTCGGGTTTCACGTCCATATAGGTGCGGAACTGCTCATAGACGCTCTTAATGCGCTTCATCAGCGACTTGTCGTTCACGATTTCCTCCTTGCGGTCGAAACTCAGGCGTTCCAGCAGTAGCACAGGGTTGTGGCGGACATCGTGATAGCATTCAGGGTCGAGGTCGCGGAAGATTTCGCGTGCCTCGTTGTTCCACACCCACCACATGTTGTGGGCAATTTCGTCCAGAGGCTTCAGCTGCTCTGGGAAGCTCGATTTGACACTCAGTTCCCGCCACTGGGGGACATTCGAGTAGTTCGCTTTGATTTTATTCATTGTTAAACTCACCCCCACCCCCTCTCGACAGGAGGGGCGTCTGGTTAGTTTCGGGGGCTCCAGACTGATTTTAATATTTGACGATTTTACGATTTTACAATTTTACGATTTTACGATTTTACAATTTCACTCCTCTTTCACTCCCCTTCTGCATAGCAATGCCATACGCCTCCTCGTAATATTTGATGAACTCGCTCCACAGGGCTTTCTTCGAGAGATTGGCGGCATTTTTTCGTGCCGTTTTCACCTCGTCAGCCGTCATTTTCGAGAATTCCACCACCGTATCCTTGATGGCGTCGGCCACTTCGAAGTAGTTGTAGTCCGTGCGATGCACGACCTTCACGCCACTCAAAATTCCTTGATTTTCAGGGATTTCTCCCCCTCCCCCTTTGGGGAGGGTCGGGGAGGGGCTTTCGCTCCTCGAAGACTTCGCCCACAAGCCGAAGCCAGCCAAATCGGTGGTAATGCAAGGCACGTGGAATGCGATGGCTTCGAGTGGTGTGTAACCCCAAGGCTCGTAGTACGAGGGATAGATGCAGAGGTCGTTGCCGACGACGGCATCGTAGTATTCAAGGTTGATGAGGCCGTCGGAACCCGTCAGGTAGTTTGGCACGACAATGACGTGAACCTTGTCCTCCACGTCGTTGTTCATCCCCAGCCAACGGAGCATCCCGCTCACGCGGTCGTCACTCAGGCTGCCGGGCACCTCGATGAAGGCCACGACGTTTTTCTGAAGTCGCGAGTCGAAGCGCAGGCGATTCATCGCCTCAATGAACACGTCGATGCCCTTGTTGCGGAACTCGTAGCGTCCGCTTGTGGAGATGATGAGCGTGTCGTCGTCAGAGAAATTCTTGCCCGTCAGCTTGTTTGCCACTTCCAGAAGGCGTTTTCTCGCAGCTTTCCGCTTGCGGCTAAACGCAGCCCCTTTGGGCACAAAATCGTCTTCAAAACCATTCGGCAGCACCACATCAGCCGGCTTGTCGAGCAGCTCAAGGCACTCGCGGGCGGTGATGTCGCTCACCGTCGTGAAACAATCGGCATAGTGGGCCGTCTGCTTCTCGATGGAATGTTTGCTCTCAACATTGAGTTCGCGGGCCATCTGGTCGCCATTATAGGCGAAAAGATAGTCGTAGAGCGGCTTGTTGTTGCCCGCAATGCTGCGCCCAATGGTGGTGGCGTGGGTGGTGAAAATGGTGCCAATCTGCGGCAGATGATGCTTGATGTAGAGCAGTCCGAGGCCCGTCATCCATTCGTTGGCGTGGTAGATGAAGGTTGAGGGTTGAGGGTTGAGGGTTGAAGTATTTTCTGAACTCCTGAACTCCTGCCCCCCTGAACTCCTGAGATGATGATACAAACTCTCCGCCACTTTCGCCGCAGCGAGCGAGAACATCGAGGCCTCGTCGTAGTCGCCGTATGCGTGGAGAGAATCCACGCCGAAATGCTCCCAGAGCCAGCCATAAACCTCGTTTTTCTGCGCATAGAAGGGCGCGAAATCAACCAGCACGGCAATCGGGCTGCCGGGGACGGTCCATCGCCCTACCCTCACGCGCAATCCGTCGGCCTCGGCCTGCCGTTTCCAGCCGCCGAGCAGCGTGTCGTCTTCCGAAAAGTACGGATTTTCCTTGCGGTCGGCAAAATCGGGACCGATGAAGACCACCCTGTCCTTCATCTTCGTTTGCAGGGTCTTGGCCCTCGTCGAGAGCACCGTGTAAATTCCGCCGACTTTATTGCAGACTTCCCAGCTCGTCTCAAAAATATAGTCGGGAAGCATCGTTTTCTTATTCATAACGTTATCCTTTGAGAATCGTGCAAAGGTACTAAAAAAAACTTAAATCAACGGTATTTCTTGTAAAAAAATACGATAATGGCTGTTTTCTTGATTTAGATTAATTATCTTTGCCGTCGAGAAAATCAGGAATGCAATGAAAAGAATCTATTTCGCAATAGTGATGCTATTCTCCTTCGTACTCGTTTCGGCACAGGAGAGCAGACCGTTTAAGGGAAAAATCGTCAACGACGAGTATCAGGTTTGGATAGAAATGGACTTCTACGAGTCCACCGTCGTTGTGCCTGAACAGGAGATTTTCGGCGAGGTGGCCGGCTATCTCGGGGCAAAGCGCGACCCAAGGAAATGGATTGTGACGGAGGCTCAAATGGAGGGTAAAAGCGCGGCGCGGCTCGAAATCATCAACGACTACGGCAGCGAAGACCTCGTTGCCTCGCTCACCCGAAACGCCGACGGCACCTACACGCTGCGACAACTCAACGGTAGCACCATCAAAATTGCCGTCAAGGGAAAGTGGGTGAAACTTCCGAAAGTATTGGTATTTAAGATTCCATCAGAATAACTTGGTACTCAATATCTTAGGAATCGTCTTGTTGGGATGGTCGCGCACGTAGTCGGCCACAGCTTTCGCCTGTGGAGTTTTGAAATGCGTACTGCCCAGAATCTGGTTGCTTGCCCACATAACCTTCCCGATGTGCTCGTCACGCTCCTCTTGCGTACGGGTTTCAAAGTCGGCCAGCGGATAAAGGCTCAGCAAGTAGAAAAGCACGCAGTCGGGAACGATGTTGGCGCGATTCATCGTCGTGCGTTCCTGCCGGTCGTAGAAGTGGGCGTAGGGCTGGAAATCTTCCCCGAGGTACTTGTCGAGCGAAATTCCGATGAGCGTATCGTTAATTATGATGCTCTGGCCAAGGGCACCAATCTGCGTATATACTTGCGGAATCGCTGCCGATGGAATCAGGCGATGCAGCTTCTGAAAGGCTTGGTTCAGCGACTGGTTGATGTCGGTCATATCGGCATACTGTGTCTGCACCTCGGCCAGCACGTTTTGCAGCGTCGTGTCCTGATAAAAGCTGAGCAGGCGGCTGTTGATGTCGGGGTCGTTCACCTCGCCGAGCTGCAGGAAATCCTCTATCAGCGTGCGCGTTTCAATGGGATACTGCGTGCTCATTTGCTGCAGTGCGGCATAGTCGCCCGTAGTCAGATAGCGGCTTTGGAGTCGGTCGAAACGCTCAACCATCACAACATGATCGTCCTTGCCGTCTTCTGCGGGTTCGATCCTGAACTGGCACGACACGCAAAAAACAGCTACGAAAATGAGGTATAGACTTAGTTTTCGCACCGATTATTGTAATTTTGGCGCAAAATTACTAATTATTATTTAATTCTACAAACTTTTTGCTAAAAAATTTAAATTTAAAGCGAAATTTCTTTGATTTAACTTTATTTTTTTGAAATTCTCAAATCCACCAACTAACAAGAAAGGAAATCATCATCGATTAATGTTTTAGGCTTTCCCCTACCATTTTTTAGGTTTTTTTTTGGCGGTTTGGGGAGAGTTTTGTATCTTTGCAGCAGAAAATGAAAAGAAAGGGTTTGGATTATGTTTTTGACAACTATTTTTCTCAGTATCGTCATCGGTGTCGTCGGCGGCATTATCGGTGGTATTTTCTTCCCTGAGTCGGAGGAGGAGAAGCGGCGGCGGTTGATGAAGAAAAACCGTCGTAAGAGCACCCATGTTCCCAGTAGTACTAGTTATTTTTATAGTTCTTATTGAGTAAAGACCGGAATTTCGGTCTTTTCATATTTCCTAAAAAACTTTGTCCTTTATTTTTTAGATGTCTATGACTATCTTTGCAAGCAAAAAAAGATAGCTATGGCAATGCACTTTTTACGGCATCAGCAGCGAGGAATCGCCATAGCTGAGGAAGCGGAAATCGTGGTCGAGGGCGTATTGATAGATGTCGCGCCAACGGTCGCCGACAAAGGCACTCACGAGCAGCAACAGCGTAGATTGCGGCTGGTGGAAATTGGTGACGAGATGGGTGACGATTTTGTACTCGTAGCCCGGCACAATGATGATTTGCGTGCTGGTGGTGAGCACATCGAGCTGGTGGCGCGTAAGCCAGTCGAGAATAGCCTGAAGAGAGCTGAGGGTTGAAGGTTGAAGGTTGAAGGTTGAAGGCTCCTCGCTCCTCGCTCCTCGCTCCTCGCTCCACACTCCACACTCCTCGCTCCTCGAATCTCGAATCTCGTAGGGCTCCCACTGCTTCACGGCGAGGGCATCTTCGGCGATGTCGGGATTGCGGAGGATTTTCCGCCCGACATAATAGAGACTTTCGAGCGTGCGAACGCTGGTTGTCCCGACGGCGATGGCCTTTCCGCCGTGCTCAATGAGCCGCTCGATGGTCTGTCGCCGCACGCTGATGTGCTCGCTGTGCATCTCGTGACCCTCGATGGTTTCGCTTTTCACGGGCCTGAATGTTCCTGCGCCTACGTGGAGCGTCACTTCTTCGCGCGTGATTCCTTGACTATCAATCGCTTTTAAGACATTTTCCGTGAAGTGAAGTCCGGCGGTCGGTGCTGCCACGCTGCCCTTGATGCGCGAATAAACGGTCTGATAAGTGCTTTTGTCGCTCTCTTCAGTATTGCGATTTAAATATGGCGGAATGGGCAGTTCGCCGATGGCATCGAGGATTTCTGCAAAGGAGGAAGCCCCCTTCGATTCCCCCAAAAGGGGGAAAGAATGATTGTGAGGAAACCACTGAAATTCGATGAGTTGGCTGGTGCCGACAGTGTCCTTTCGCCGTGCGTGAAGCACAATCTTCTCGCCTTTCACCTCTAATTCGCGCGTCAGCGAACCCTCTTTCCATTTTTTCTGATTCCCCACGAGGCAGAGCCACGAACATCGCTCCGAAGTCTGGAAAACCTGCTCGTAGTCGGCAGGTTCGGCGGGTTCGAGCAGAAACACTTCGATGAGCGCGCCCGTCTCCTTGCGGAAATGGATTCGCGCCTGAATCACGCGGGTGTTGTTAAACACCATCAGCGCACCCTTGGGCAAATATTTCGGCAGGTTATAAAACACATCCTCGCTCACCTCACCTTTATTATATAGCAGCAGCTTCGAGGCATCGCGTTGCGCCACGGGGAACTTCGCAACGCGCTCGTCGGGCAGGTCGTAGGTGAAATCGCTGATTCTGATGTCTTTTTCCATCTTTCTCATGTCTTAAACAGCCCTGATAACAGCCTTGACGACGATGTAGCAACACACGCAGGCAATCGCCATCATCACAATATTGATGTCGCTGCGACGGTAACCCGTAGAGGTATATTGCGAGGAAACATAGTTCACCCTCGGACTTATCCTGTAAAAAATAGTTCTGTAGAAAAGATAATAGACGCCCACGGCCACCGTCGCGCCCCAAAGCAGTCCGGCGAGGATGTCGCCAGGATAATGCACGCCCAGATACATACGCGTCCAGCAAATCAGGAGCGACCACGTGACGAGCGCAATGGTGAGCAGGCGGTCCTTGACCAGCAACGAGAGGAAAAGAGCTATCGTGAAAGTGTTGGCAGCATGGCCTGAGAAAAAGCCGTAGGGCGTTTCGCGGTAGTTGTCCACCACATCGATGGTGTATTTGATGACAGGGTCGTTGGTGGGTCGCCAGCGTGCCACATAGGGTTTCGCAATGAAATCGGCCAGCCCGTCGGCCAGGAAGAGGCACAGCACAACGCTCGCCACCACGAGCAAGATCTGCTGCATGTTTTCATTGTTTTTTATGACGATATAGAGCAGTGCCACGTAGAGCGGAATCCACGTCAGACCCGACGTATAAGTCATTGCCACGCCGTCGATGAAGAGCGAGTCGCTTCCGTTGAAGAACATGAGAACTCGTCGGTCGAGTTCCAATAGCCAATCGATGTTCATTGCGTTTAGATGTTACGTTATTCGGGGACAAAGGTACGAAAAAGAAGCGAATCGCACAAAGATTTTTCTATTTCATTTGTCGGTTTCGAGAAAAATCTGTAAATTTGCACCTTAATTGATAAAACGCAACAAAATTTCAACGTAAAATCGAAAACTGACAAGAAAAATGGATAAAAATACAACTACAGGATTCATCCTCATCGCTGTCGTGCTGATAGCGTTCAGTTATTTCAACCGCCCGTCTGCCGAGGAGCAGCGCGCGGCTTTCGTGCAGGACTCCATCGCTCAGGTGGCTCGCATGGAGGCCGAGAAGAAACGCCAGGCCGAGGAGGCCGCGAAAGAGGCGCTCGCCAAGCAGAAGGCCGAGGAAGACACCACGTTTGCATTCCACAGCGCCACGAAGGGCGCAGCGCAAGACATCGTCTTGAAGAACAAGAAAGTGGAACTCACGCTCAACTCGAAGGGTGCCACCGTGACGAAGGCCGTGGTGAAAGACTTTAAGGACCGCAACAACAACCCCAATGTGACGCTTTTCAGCGGCGAGGAGCAGTCGCTCGAGTACACCCTCGTGGCGAAAGAGGCGAACATTGCGCTGCAAGACCTCTTTTTCGAGACCTCGAACGTGAGCGACACCACCGTCACGTTCATCGCCGCGGCTGGCGAGGGCAAGACCATCACGCTCGACTATCGGCTCGGTCGCGACTATATGCTCCACATGCAGATGCGTGCCGAGGGCATGGCCGGCCTCTTCGCCCCGAACACGCAGACGATGGCCGTCAGGTGGCGCGAACTGTGCCCACAGCAGGAGCGCGGATTTATGTTTGAAAACCGCTACTGCACGCTCACTTATAAGGAAAAAGGCGGCTCCACCGACTATCTGAACGAAACCTCGGAGAAGCGCGACGTGCCCATCGAGGAAGAACTCGACTGGGTGGCCTTCAAAGACCAGTTCTTCTCGTCGATTATGATTGCGAAGAACGATTTCCGCGGGAATTCCAAGATGACGAGCATCCCGCAGGAGAAGGGTTCGGGCTATCTGAAGCAGTTTGAGGCCCAGATGGAGACGTTTTTCGACCCGACGGGCAAGACGCCGAGCGAATTTGAGTTCTACTACGGCCCCAACGACTTCCGCAAGTTGCAAGCCGTGGAGGCGGAAAGCACCTTCGGCAAAGACCTCGAAATGCAGAAACTCGTGTATCTGGGCTGGCCCATCGTGCGCTGGATTAACCGCTTCTTCACGATTTATGTGTTCGACTTCCTCACCGGCCTCGGCCTGAACATGGGCATCGTGCTCATTCTCATCACGCTGCTGCTGAAGGCCATCACCTATCCGCTGGTGAAGAAAAGCTATATGTCGAGCGCAAAAATGCGCGTGTTGAAGCCGAAACTCGACGAGGCCACCAAGCAATACAACGCGCCCGAAGACCAGATGCAGAAGCAGCAGGCCATGATGCAGGAATACGCCAAATACGGCGTGTCGCCGCTCTCGGGCTGCCTGCCAATGCTGATTCAGATGCCCATCTGGATTGCCATG
>DFHC01000062.1 GCA_002372575.1 bacterium UBA3734
TAGCTCAACTGAATAGAGCATCTGACTACGGATCAGAAGGTTGTGGGTTTGAATCCCGCCGGAATCACAAACGAATGCAGAGAAAAGTCCTCTAAGTGATTGAAAATCAGTCGTTTAGAGGATTTTTCATTTTCTTTGTTTTGTTTTTTAGGTCACATTTGGGTCACAATAGAAGACAAATAAAAGTCGCCAACCTCACGGCCAGCGACAAAAGTGTGATTCAAAATGCCAATTATGACATTTCAAGCGCAAAGGTACAAATAATTTTTGAATAACCAAAAAAGAGGTGATAAAATTGGTAGTGCTTCTGTACGCCTCTATTCCGCACCATCATCGACCGACTGCAAAATCAGAAAAAGAAAATGAAGCGGCAAAAGTATTTGACGAGCCGCCGCCCAGTCCTTTTCGTGGAGGCTGACAGCAAAAGCCGCACCCGTCACCAGTTCCAACAAATCAGACTTTGAAATCTCAACGCCGTAAAACTCAGACAAATTCCTGTAATTCTCCATGATGATAAACTTTTAATTGTTAGCCGCCGCAAAGATAGACGATAAAAAACAGCCCTGCAAATAGTGTTAAAATCGGGGAATCGAACCCCTATTCCTTTGGACAGCCGGCAAAGCCACGAATCGACGAGGTGGTTTTCAGAAAAAAAAAAGATGTATCACGATGCAAAAAAATAGTAACACAAAACTTTAACACTTTTAATTTTTGAAAACAAAAAAAAATCGGGCGTGGGAATGAATGCGCCATTTATATATACATTTTTGGGGGGGTGGGTATATCTGCACAGGGGGCGCATATCTCCCGACGGCACGAAAATGGAGCGAGAAAATTTCCACTCCAACTTATTCGCTTCACTTGCTCGACTGATTCCGTCGGTTACTTTTTCACGCCGTATCTTTCACGCAACCGCTTCACGGCCATCGGTGAGAACTTGCCGCCCGTCGAGGTGATAAACCCGTGAGAGTTGAGGAAGTCAGAGAGAGAACGCAAAGAAAGTTCACCTCGCGCCTCGATAACAGCCCACGCTTTAAGATTGTTAGCGTCTGCGTCTGCGGTCGCCCTGCGTGCTTTGGCTGCGTTGGCGATGGCTTTCTTTCTGATGGCCTGCGTTTCTGCGGTTTCCTTTCCTTTGCCGACGAAAAGCGGACTGCCTAACTTCTCGCCGCGTTCTTTCTTGGCTTTGAGTGCTTGCTTCGTTCTGATAGACGTAATAAGACGCTCACGCTCGGCGAGTGCAAAGAATAAAGTAAGCGTAAAGCGGTCGGAATGTGGGAGGTCACAAAAGAAAACATTTCCCTCGCCCATATCGTCGAGAACTTCGAGAGCCTGCGACACGTTGCGGAAGCGGTCAGACTTGGCGATGATGAGCGTCGCGCCCTGCTTCTTGGCTTCTTGCATGGACTGGCGAAGCACTGGGCAATCATTCAAGTCTTTGCCCGAATGGACCTCACAAAAGTCTGCGATGATTTCGCCCTGCTCACGCTGCACGAAATAGTCGATGATTTCTTGCTGGGCTTCCAAACCCAAACCCGACGCGCCCTGCTTGGCGGTCGATACTCGTCTGTAACTGATAAATTTTTTCATATCTTTGCGTTTAAGTTTTACGATGCAAAGATAATAAATTTATCTGTAACAAATCATAAACGAACGAATATTTTATGTTATCTTAACGAAAACAGCCCCAAATTAAGGTTTGTTTGTAAGTTTCTTGCGTTCTTTCTCGATGAACTCCAAAACCGTCTGCGCTGCGCCGCGCGTGTCGGGGTGCTTCAATTTCTCACGGGCTTCGGCCTCGACCTTTGAAAATACATCTTTTTTCTTTTTCATATTGCTTTGATTTTTGGGTGCAAAGATACAAAATAATTCTGAAAAAAGCGCACCGACACCTCCGACGATGCCAGCACGCCCGAACACAGACAACTATAATTAAGACTTAGGTAAAATCCAGCCTGCGAAGTTATACATTTTTTCGGGTGTTATTGTCAGCGTCGCGGTGTCGTCGATGATTCCATGGGGACACGGGGCGAGCATCTGCAAAACTCTGTGACTGGGTGCTTTGATGCCGTTGGCAGCGCACCAGTCGCCGAAGTCACTCCACGCGTCGCATATTTTAATCAGTTCGTCGTAATATTCACGAACGATTTGCGGCACTTGAACATTTGCCGCCTGCTCGATGTATTCCTCGACTGCATCAGAATCGAAATAAGTTTCATCGGCTTTCTCCCCGACGACGATGGGGAACGGAATCGACTTCAAAGTTTCCTGCAAGTCCTCTGCTTCGCGTGTCATAACTGCTTCCAGCCGTGCGAATGCTGCGGCCTCTTGATTCCGAATCGACGGGGGCAAAAACCTCTCGCCCAGCCTGCGCTGCTTGACTTCGCCGATTTGTTTTTTGACGGCTTCGGGCGTTAATGCTTTCAGTTCTTTCTCGTCTGCAATCGTCACGCCGTTTTCTCTGATTTTGGCGATGCTTTGCTTGACGGCTGACAAAAGACTGACGACCTTGCCACGGGCTTCTCGCTCGCGTCGTTCATCGTGCCAAATAGATGGCATCGGCTGATAATTACGTTTAGTTTTCATTTTGCCCAGCCCTCCCGTTTTGCTTTTTTCTCGAAAAATTTGTCGAGTGGCGACTTCCACCCTCTGCGGACGGCATCGAGGGCGATTTCCTCGCTCACGCCGCCGAACGGTTGCGGCTCGTAGGTTTCACCGCGCAGTCGGGCGCAGGCTTGTTTATTTAACTCATTGCGGTCGTGTTCCATCTTCCGCTCATACTCAAACGCTTTCATTTGTTTGCGTTCTTGGTCTGATATATACGTTTGTTCCATTTTTCTTGTGATTTTAGTGATTAAACATTGAGGATTCAGGGAAATATGGCCAACTGGGTCGGCTCACGCGCTCGGTGGCACAGGTCGTCACCTTTCACCATAAACCGAAAAGAAGAACAGAGGCCGCTCCACGATTCAGACCGAACGATGAACACGCGGCAAATCATTTTATCACAATCAAGGCACTTCATTTTTCTTCACTTTGGATTTCTTGGTATAATTTCATGAGTTCGCAGTTACGACAGGCGGAAACGTAGGGCAAGAAGTATCGCCGGAGTTCTTCCTGATCGCTCTGCTCGTCTGGCTTGTCGAACCCCTGCAACTTGGCGAGTGTTTGCAAACCGCTAACTGCATCTTTGCCTTTTGTCTGCTTGGTGGCTGTAATCAATTCGCCTATAATACCCTGCCGTGTTGTTAGGTCGTTCCCGTCAGAAACGGCCACGCCTAAAATGCCGTTCTTCACTTCCTCTCTAAACTCTTTGCAGAGCGGTGAGGCATACCATCGGGAATGCATGACTTTGAGGCTTGCTTCCGACTGCGTTTTTGCTTTCGGGTGGCTCATTGCAAAAGCCGTCGGCAAATAGTCACGCCCCAGCACTACCAGTGCCGCGAGGGCGATTTTCTCTTTTTCATTGAGTTCTTGCTTTTTCATTTCGTTAATTTTTTTGTGGTCGGCTTCGGCGGCGGCGGTTTCGTTTCCTCTGTGCCGCTTTTGCCTCCTTTTGTTAATATTGCTTTTTGTTGCCTGCCTGTTATTGGCTTTTGGCGTTTAACTCTTTTTCTTATTTTGTGGGTTAATAATGAATACTTTTTATGGTGTGGCATCGTCGAACTTGTACGACGATGTATTTTCTAAATAATCTTTTTAATAATTCTTTTTAATAATTCTTTTTAAATATATTTTTAAAGTGGTACATTTCGAGTTCGCTTCGGGAACGCGTCGAGTTCGCTTCGAGGTACATTTTCGATACATCTTATTAAAGTGGTACATTTCTTAATTTTTGTTTAATGCCGTTTTCAACATGGTTTGCAATCGGTTTCGCGACTGGCTGGCTTCTGCATTTTTTCGGGCGGCATACATCGTGCGCACCTTAGCGGCGATGGCCTCGACAAATGCCGCCTCGTTCATTACAGATGCAGTCACACACGTTCGGCGATTGTAGGGCATTTCATTTATGAGTTTGGCACTTATTAGGTCGTTCATGATTTCGTGGTATTTCCTCTTTGTCGTGTATTTTTCCCAAATTGATTTGATTTTTTTGTCTTTCAAAATATCTTTCAGTTCGTCGGCATTTCTCGCGCCCACCATGCGCCACCTAATGGCTGTGGAGGTGGTGACGGCCACGCCATTGCCACATAGCGACCGAATCGCCACGTAATACGCGAACCTAACGCGGTCGTATTCTGTGCGCATGGTATTGCGCCACGAAAAAAATGAATGCGTCGAGATGCTGACAGGCACCTGCCCAGTCGAATATTGCTGATACCATCGGCGACCCTCGCAGATGGCATGGGGCACGCTGCCCAGCGTAACGCCGCACACTTCTTGCGCAATATAAACGCAATACCATTCTTTTACGCGGTCGTATTCGTCGCAGGTGTCGGCAAAGCCGATAATTTCGTCGGGGTCGATTTCGCCGGTGTCGTCGATGAGGTCTGCGGCTTCACGCTCGAAAAACTCATTTATTTCGGCGATGAGCAAGTCGGGAACGTGTTCCTCATGCCGCGCCGCCATATACACCAAATGCCTGTATATCGTTGTTTTGTCGGCTGTTACGTTCATCTGCATCGCCGCGCGATAAATAGCAAAATAAAGTATTTTATCCATTGCCGCCGCCTCGTTCGCGAGAACTTGGCGAATCATTGGCAGGGCAAAAGTCAAATATTTTTCAGCTTGTCCGTTCATTGTTGTCTGTGTCTGTGTCTTTTTCGGTTATTGCGATAAGTCGCTATCTCTATAATATCTTTTTCCTCCGATGATTAGAGGCTTTAAAATTCCGGCTTTTCGCCATCTGTATATTGTAGATTTATCGACTTTGTGGCGTTGCGCAAACTCCGCCGCCGTGAACTTAGGTTCTTCCTGTACGCGGCTCATTTCCTCGACAACAGAGATTGCAAACTCTTTCAACTCCATCGGGCTAACAACCAGCATCGTCGCGCCGCCCTGCTCCATAATGTTTCTGATGTTCATTTTACTATAAATTATAAATGATTTCTGGTGCAAAGGTAGTGGGATATTTTGCCGCCGGCGAAAAGGGGAATATGAGAAAAAAAGTAAGTCACTTATTTTTAGCGACTTACTTCGTTTTGAGGGGATTTTTGCAGGGGAATGTAGGGGAATGTATTTAGGTGCAAAGGTACGAAAATTCGCGCCGTAGTTCTTCGGTCGCGCCTAACTTGCTGGGCTTGTATGCCGAGTGAAATTCGCAGCCCACCAAATCACAAAAAACTTTATAAAAATCGCTGAAAGTCGCAGGCTTCATCTTGGGACTGATGTACCTCGATTTGTAGGTCAAATATGCGATTCGCGCCATGTCTATATCTTTACGCTGTTTTCTGATGCTCGGAAGATAATCAAGTGCCCACCTGTTCGAGTTCATTCCACCGCCAAAAAAATGCGACGAAAAAAACTTCTTCAATTCTGTTTCGTTGATTACTCTGTCGCTGCCCGGACACTCCCAGCCTCTCACCATTTCGCGAATGCACTCCGTGCGCTCCATGATGGTCTGTTGCACCTTGTATAATTGTCCGCAAAAGAAATCGATGTATCTTTCACTTCGATTTTCTTTGCGCAACCGCGCCACTATTCTGCTTTCGTCATAATATAATGATGGCTCTGCATTTCGCCAATCACTTGTTTTGCGCCTGTCGCTCAATAGTTCATAAAAAATTCTCTTTATCACATCGAGGTCGGCGACTTGGGCTGCATATTCATTGTAAACCGCATTATCGGACAACCGAAGTAATTTTCCCTCAACTGCTTGCACTTCCTCGACGTTCAGCATTTCGGGGTGATATTCCACGAACGCCATACGGAAAAGAAAAGACTTTGCTGACTCCACAACATCGGCGTAATTCACACAAATCGGGAACGATACTTTTTCCATACCTCAATCGATTAAATTAACGGTTTCGCGCTTCGTGTCCTTGTCGATATTCCTATATCTGACAAATGCGCGGCTGTTATCAGAGTGGCCACTCATTTCGCCGATGATTTTCGGGTCTTTCACCTTGTTATATAGATTCCCGATGAAGCCGCGCCGCGCCATGTGGCTGCTGGCGACCTCGTTGATAGGTCGCTGTTCCTCCTTGCCAGTCACAGGGTTTAATATCGTCACTTTGCGCTTAATTCCGCACCTCGTCAAAACCTTTTTGATTGCTTCGTTGTAATTGTTCGCGCTGATGAAAGGGAATAACTTTTCACCCTCATTTCTGTATTTCTCGACCAGCCTTTTGGCGCGATTGTTCAGAGGAACGCTCACGACTTTCGCCTCGCTTCGGCTCGTTTTCTGCGGAATGTACTCGACGAACAAATCGCCGTCGATTTCGACGATGTTGTCAGCCGTCAATTTCAGCAAATCACTCACACGGCAACCGATTAAGGATTGAAAAATGAAAATGTCACGCTGCGCCTCCAACGGCTTATTATCGGACAGGTCAAAGTCGGCCACGATGTTACGCTCGTCAAGCGTCAAGTAAAAAGGTGTGCCGTAATTCTCGCGAGCCATCACGAAGCCGTCGAATGGTCGGTTTGTCGTGTAGCCGTTAGCGTTCAGCCAGTTGAAAAACGCTTTCAAACTCTTTTGCCGCTCTCGCAGAATGTTATTTCCACGACTTTCGATTGAACGGGTCTTGTGCTTCATCGACAA
The DNA here is from genome assembly GCA_002372575.1 of bacterium UBA3734. Classification (GTDB taxonomy): domain Bacteria; phylum Bacteroidota; class Bacteroidia; order Bacteroidales; family Bacteroidaceae; genus Prevotella. The sequence goes on from DFHC01000062.1 coordinate 6,704, forward strand.
TTCGGCTGGATAGTCCGCCAAAATGAGCCTAAACAATTCGTGGTATTCCTCCGATAGTTCCTTTTCGTTGGCCGCGTAGTCGAAGAAGTCCTCAATCGTTTCGCGGTCGATGGTGTGAATGTTCCAAAGGAAGTTTCGGCGTTCCCTGTCCGTTTCCCTCACGAATGACTGATAACGCGCCAGCATACGAAACAAAACTTGATAACCTCGTTTCCTGCCCTCCGATAGTTCCTTTTTTGAAAGAAACAAATCAAACCAATCGAAAAAGCCCTTTTCGCTTCCAGTTCCTTCTCGCTGTTCTGCGGCCTTTGCCTTCAAGTCTTGAATCTTCGCCCACGAAATCGAATCAGAAACGATGTTCTTCGTCAATTTCAAAGCCTCTTCGATTGTTTCGTGATTGAGTTCCGAGTTCTTGGCCAGCGCATTGCAGACGGCTGTCAGTCGGCTGATGAACCCGTCAAGTGATGATTGCGCCGTTTGCGCTTCCTTGACTTCGGCATAATTGAGCCTGCCCAGTTTGGGAACCACAATTCCGTACAGGTTTCCGCGTGTCGTTTGCTGAATCGGCTTGAACCATTTAGGACTGACATACACGCCCGACTTGAAACATGGGCGATTGTGTCGGCTAATCGTTAGTTTCACGATAATTTGACTTTTGCCGTTGGCATCTGTCACGCTTGAAAGTTTTAAAGATGTTGTCGCCATAATTACATAAATTTTGAATCACACGGCAAAATTACAAAATAAATTTGATAACACCAAATTTTTGGGTCACATTTGGGTCACAATAATGCAATTTTGGGTCACATCTTGCAATTCCCATTTTTCCAGAACGCCCACAAATAGGACATTTTGCATTTTTTCGGTTGCATTTAGTTTTATAGGAAATAATCCCGCCGGAATCACACCAAGAATCGCAAGTTGTTGAAAATCAATGATTTGCGATTTTGTTTTTTTTAGATTTTTCCACCATTCACCACAATCTCATCCGCAAAAATCCAGCCGCCATACGCGCCCGAACGCGCCTGCACGCGGACATAGCGACCCATTGACGCGCCTTCCCAAGTCAGGTTCCGGATGGTATAGGATTCCGACAAATCAACTTCAAAAGTCTGACGCGACAATTCCGTGAAATGCTCGCCATCGTCGGAAATGCTGACGATGAACGCTGCCGGCGCATAGATTTCGGGACCCGTGAACTGCATGAACGACACACTGACATTGCGCAACGCCGTCGGCTCAAGCATATCGACGACAACATCCATCCGCTCCCGACTGATGAAGCCTTGCCAACGACCATCGTTATAGCTCCAACCGCCGAAACGCCCGTCGGTCAGCGTCGAATCGCCCTGCGCGCAGTACTTTTCGTGATAGGGCGACAAATATTTTACGGGTTTTCCCACTCCTTCGTGCCACAATGGTTCGCGAGCCTCCAGCCGTTGCCCAATCTCCACACTCAAATCGAACGGATGGTAACCTTTCTGTCGCAATGTATCACAAAAATTCGCGGCTCGACGGCGGAAACGCTCAAAATCGTCGCCTTTCCCACCGGGACCAGCCTCGGCAACCGCCATCAAACGGGGATAAATCATATATTCGGCGTGCGCTGGCGTGGCAATCATTTCCGTCCAAAGATTACCCTGAACACCGAGTATCCGCCCAGAAAAAGGCATTTTCGAGAGGGAATCGAGCAGCGAGGAAAACGCCCAAGCCTGCTCCAAGGGGTTATAGTCGCCCATCGCCAAAGGCTGCGACTGCGGCGCATCTTGATAATAATCCAAATAATATTGCGGCGACGGTGTCAGCACCACATCGAAGCCGCGACGGGCTGCCTCGACAGCCTTCTCTACGCCGCGCCACGCCATCACGACATAGTTTCCGTCGTTGGCATCGGCTCCCTCCATGATTTCGTCCCAGCCCATCAGCCGCCGACCGCGACCCTCCAGAAACTGCCCTACCCTGCGCGTGAACCAGGCCTGCAGCTCGGCTGTGGAATGGAGGTTTTCGGCCTTCATCCGCTGCTGGCAGCGGTCGCACGTCGTCCATTTCTGCCGTCCAGCCTCGTCGCCGCCAATGTGAATCAGCTTCGAGGGGAAAAGCTGCAAAACCTCGTCGAGCACCTGCTCCACGAACTGAAATGTCGCTTCGCTGCCGATGCAAAGGTCGGAACAGCCGTAGGGCTCGCCCGTACACGACAGTTCAGGATAGGCGAAGAGCACCTCCTCACTGTGGCCGGGCATTTCGATTTCGGGAATCACGTCGATGCCCAGTTTCTCGGCGTAGGCAACGATTTCCTTGATGTCGCCCTGCGTATAGAAACCGCCGTAAGCGCCCTCATCTTCTGCCGTGCAATAGCGTCGGTCTCCCCGAACCCACCACTGCGTCCAGTCCTCTTGCGTGCGCCATGCCGCATGCGAGGTGAGGCGCGGAAAAGCCTTGATTTCCAGCCGCCAACCGCCGGCATCGGTCAGGTGGAGGTGGAGTTTGTTCATCTGGAGCATGGCCATTGCGTCCATCTGCTTCATCAGGAACTCTTTCGGCCAGAAATGGCGCGAGCAATCAATCATGAGGCCCCGATAGGCGTATCGTGGCGTGTTTTCCGAGGCGTTTGCAAGGGCAAAAAAGCTTGCGAAAACGACGGAAAAAACTAAAAATCGCTTGAAAACCGACGTCATTCCTCGAAATGGAGGGCTTGTTTGAAACGCTCAATGACCTCGGGCTTACCCGTGTGCTTGCCCTTGTCTTCGCTCAACTTGCAGGTGTCGTTGTAGAAATTCCACGACTCCGTGATTTTGATGGCCACGAGCTTGATGACGATATTCATTGGCTTGATGCCCTCGAAGTCGTTGGTGAAATGCGTTCCGATGCCGAACGACGGCTGGCAATATTGCGTGGCGAAAGACTGGATTTCGATGGCGCGGTCGGTGTTGAGCGCATTTGAGAAAATCACCTGCTTCGTGCGCGGGTCGATGCTGAGTTGTTCGTATTTTTCGGCAATTTTCATCAGTTGTTCACGGTTGTCGCCACTATCCACGCGCAGCCCCTTGAACTGGTTGGCGAAATCCTCCGAGAAGTTCAGCGCAAAGATGTTCCAGCCGAAGCTGTCGTAAAGGAAGGTGCCGAGCGCTCCGCGGAACGTGTGGCGCCAGGCCTCCATCGCCATGTGGTTGGCCATTTGCGGGCCGTACATGCCGCCGATGCCGCAAATGAACTCGTGGGCCATCGTGCCGACGGGCGTAAGGTCGTATTTCATCGCCAGATAGACGTTGCTCGTACCCACGAACCGACCTGCCCATTCGCGGCTGTTCTGGCAGTCGCGCATGGCTCTGACAACGGTGTCTTCAGCCTCTTGCGACGCACGGCGACGAGTGCCGAAATCGCTGTAGATGCAGCCCGCCGCAAGCAGTCGCTCGGCCTTGGCGTATGATTTTCTGTAGCATTCCTCGTAGTCGAGCTTGTCGGCCTGACCCGTCACGATGTAGTAAAGCTCTGAAACGATGGCCAGAACCTTCACTTCGAGCAGAATTGTGTCGCTCCAGTTGCCTTCGAAGGCGATGTGAAGATGGCCGTCGGCGTCTTGCGTCACGCTCACCCAGTCGCGACTGTAGCGGAAGCCCTTCAGATAGGGATAGAACCACTCGGGAATGTAGTAGCATCGACTGCGCATGAAGGCGATTTCCTCGTCGGTGATGACCACCTGCTCCAAGAGCTCAATCTGATGGCGCACCTCGTCGGCAAAACCTTTCGGATAGACGGTTTTGTCGCGGTCAACGAACTCGTATTTCACCCGTGCACGCGGAAAATTATCGATTACGGCGCAACACATCGACAACTTATAGAGGTCGTCGTCGGTGAAATGGGTGATAATCTGTTTCTGTACCATAAAATCCTACGAAAATTTTGGGTAATTTAGTCCTGAGAATCGTCTTTTCCACGCAACAAGATGCTCGTGGCCCCGATGGTGAAAAGCGTGCCTGGAGCGATGACGCGACGCTCGCGGTCGCCCAAGATCTGGTTATCGACGAAGGTGCCGGTATTGCTTGGGCCGTCACGGAGAACATAGCGCAACGACCCGTCATTGGCACGACTGACAGTGATGACGCAATGCGTGATGTCCACACTCGGATCCACTGTTTCAATCGGACAATTCACGCGCGAATCACGCTGGTATCGACCGATAATGTTCTCGCCCATGCGCAGCGGAATCACTTGTTTGAAATGAAACACGTTCTCTATCACGACAATGGCTCCGCAACTGCAGTCGCTGTTGTCGATTTCCGGCTCTTTGTCTTCGCGCTGAATCTTCTTCAGCTTCGATACGCCCATGCGGATGCCAAACTGCCGACCACAATGAATACACTGAAACACCAACGACTGCCCGTCTGCATAGCGCGTTTCGTCGAAGGTCACGTATTGGTCGCACTTGGGACACCTGACGCGCTTCATGGATTGGGAAGTTTCATGATCCAACCCTCAGCGAAATCGGCACTTTTCCTGCGCAGCGGACGCAGGGCGTTGTATGCTTCGTTTTCGCTCGCATACTGGCCGTAAACAACGCGAAGGTCCTTACCTTTCATCATGATGGTTCTGCCCTCGGAAAAGCCTTTTTTCTGAAGCTCGAGGATGAAATTGTCGGCGTTTTTCTGACTGACCTGACACGCCAACACGATGACATAGGCTGGAGCCGCAGGAACCTTGGGCGTCTGCACATTTTCTTTCGCGGTGCTTGCCTCGGAAGGCTGCTGGGCGAGTTGCTTGGGGGCACCCGTCGTCACTTCGCGAGGCATGATTCGCTTCAACAGCTCCGTATTGAAATTGGAATTGGCTACCGAATACTTCGAGTCGGCACCCTGTTGCGACGGGAAGAGCCAAATCACCAACGCTGCGATGCAGGCCGCAGCAACATTGCGCAGTGTGCTGAGCTTGATGGTAATCGTGCGCTCATCGGTGTGAGAATCGCGGTCGGCAACGTTCAGCTGACGAATCTGAGCACCGCTCGGCAATGTCGGCATCTCGAACGAGTCGAGTCCGTACAAATCGGGCGTCAGAATACCGGCCTCGCAGGGCGTAAATTCATAGCGCCCCTCGGCGTTTAGCCGAATTTTTCCCAAGTTGTTGAACTCGTATTCCCCGTTTCTGGCAATCGTGCCCTTCAACTCCTCCACTTCAGCAGCAATGCGACGCAGAGCCTCGGGAAGGCTGATGTCGTACGTGTCGGCATACGATTGCGCGAGCAGCGAGTCGTTCAATCGAAGCTGTGGGTTAAAACCCAGCGTGCGCAGCGGCGGCAAAAACAGTCCTTCCGCCTCTTCGTAGCGGGCACTGAGCCGATGCGCCACGAATCCGCCAAATTCCGGGACAATCACACAATCGTTGTCCAGCAGAAGTATCTCGATGTGTCTTTCTAAATTCATCATTTACATGTTCATTCCACCATCAACCTGAATCACCTGACCACTCACATACGACGACAAGTCGCTTGCCAAATAGACTGCCGTGTTGGCAATGTCCTCGACCGTTCCGCCTCGGCGAAGCGGAATCTTCTCGCACCATGCCTTGCGCACCTCGTCGGAAAGAGCCTGCGTCATGGCCGTGTCGATGAAGCCTGGGGCGATGGCGTTGGCACGAATGCCCTTCGGTCCCATTTCCTGGGCCACCGACTTGGCGAGTGCAATCATTCCTGCCTTCGAAGCGGCATAGTTCGACTGTCCGACGTTGCCGTGCACACCCACCACGCTCGCCATGTTGATGATCGAGCCCTCGCGCTGCCGCATCATGATGGGCACGCAGGCGTGGATGAAGTTGAAGGCCGACTTCAG
>DFHC01000141.1 GCA_002372575.1 bacterium UBA3734
TTGATGCGCTTGTCGGTGCACTGCGCGCTGAGCAACGTGGCACAAAGAAGCTGGAATGCGTTTCCGAATTCCAACTCCGTCGTCACCACGGGCATTTGCTCGCGGAAATAGCTCAGAATATAGCTGTAGCGCTCTCGTTTCGTCATTTCTTGGCGGGAGCGGCCTCTTCTTTCTTGTCAGCCGAGTCGTCTTTGGTGGCTTCCTTCTTCGCGGCGTCTTTCTTGCCAGGCTTGTAGGCCTTGTTCAGTCCGGCAATGACTTCGGCGGTGATGTCGAAAGCCTTGTCGGCGTAGAGCAGGTTGTCGCCGGCCTTGCTGAGGATGAGGCTATACTTCTTGTCCTTGTTGTAGCGGGCGAGGAAGTTTTGGATGGAGTCGCGCAGGGCGTTGTTGTACTTGTCGGTCTCGGTCTGGAACTCGTTGGTCAGACGCTGGTTCAGCGCGTCGAGGTCGGCAGCCTGCTTCTGGAGGCTGGCCTGGATGCCCTCGGCCTGTTCGCGCGTGTAAGCGTTTTGCTGCAGCTTCTGCTGGAAGTTGGCTGCGGCCTGCTCGAGCGAACGCTGCTTGCCGGCGAGCGTGGTCTGGATGTTTTGCCCCTTCTTCTGCAGAATCTGGGTGTAGTCCTTGCAGAAAGCGTACTGCGTCATGATGGAATCCACCTCTACAAAGGCGATTTTCAGCTCCACGGGAGCCTGCTGCTCCACGGCCTTCTCGTCCATTTTCGGAGCCGATTTGTCACACGATGTCACGGCCACGCCCATCACGGCAGCAATGGCCATCATTCGAATCAAATTCTTCTTCATAAATAATAATTATTAATTTTTAATTGTTAATTCTTCATTTAAAAGGCTTTGCCTTTTTCGCGCGCCTCGCGGTCTTGGTCGATGACGCAGTGGATGCCGCGCTCGCTCATCGCCTCGCTGTCGTGGATATGTTGCGAGGAGAAGCGTCCGTCTTTCTTCACGAGCACCTTCATCAGCATGAATCCGATGCCGATGCCCAAAATCAACGCACTGATGAGCAGAGTTTCAATCATTTTTCTCGATATTCAAAATTTTCCGACGGCAAAGTTACTGTTTTTCTGTTAAACGGAGAAATAAATCGGGTGGAAACTTTGAAAATCCATGCACTCACACCTTTTTTTCATTGAAATTAGCAGTTGTTATTCGTTTTTTTGTAATTTTGCAGCATCATACTGAAAAGCAAATGAAAATTTATGGCAACATTGGTGCTTGACAAAATAGAATATCTCGTCCTGCTCGTGGCTGCATACTGATAAAGGTTTACTTACCGTTCCTTCAAAAAATCCTGAAACTGCCTATAGTTTATCAGGCGCTGGCTGAAATCGTGCTTGTTGATATATTTAAAGCCGCCAAGTGGATTCAATGTGCCATCTGGCCTGCGCTCATATGCCACAATCACCCAGCAGTCATCATCCTCGTGCTTTAGCTCCACTTTGTCAACCGCAGAGCCTGCCGCAATAGTCGCAAAACTGACATTTTTATTCAACAAATCACTCACGCGTAGCACAACCATGTCTGGATTGTTAGTCGTGAGAAGCAGGGCATTGCGCGGTTGCACGTACCATGTCAATCCCCTCTCGCAATCGCTCACTATCAGTTCGTCATCCGTCAAATTTTCGAGCCATACCTCAACTCCCAGTATTTGCGCAGCCATTGCTTTACCTGCATATAGAGCGGCCAGTTCATTGGCTACAGATGCATTGCTTTTCCCTATTGAATATTGCAAGGAGTTGTCGCTAAACGCAGCTGACACATTGCCCAATATGGCAGAAGCCATCGCCCATCCCATAGCACGCTTGACGCGCTTTATAGCTTTAACGCGTTCTTGCGTGAGGTCTTCGTGTTGCACTGTGATTCGATATGTTCCGTCTGGCGACAGCAATTCCATCGAGCGGAGTTTGTTGGCCGTAGCCATCACTGTGTCGCCCCTTACAATGATGTGCGCGTAAGAAGTGTAAGCTGGGATGTACGTTGTCTTCGCTGATGCATTCATTGCCGACAAAACCGCCATCAAAACAAAAAAATTCTTCATAGATTCCGTTTTATTTGATAATTAGCACTGCAAAAATACGGAATTTCTCCTGTTCACACAAATTTTTGGGCATAAAAACCACCTCTCCTCACAAGCTGATGAAAAAAAGTGAAATCGGTTATGGAAAACGATAAAAAACGCTTATTTTACTTGATTCAAAATCTTCTCTGCCCACTGTGGAATTATGTCCGCGTATTGCTTGGCAATTTTGCCATCTACAGTTCGGAATAGTAATCGTGCATTTTGATTATCTACGGAATTGTCGTAGAAATACACTCTATCTGCCAGTCGTGCCACTCTTATCGCATTGATGATTGCCTTCTCGTAGCGTGATATGATTTTTAGAATCGGTACATCGTGGCCACCTTCCATCACTCGTCTTGCAATGCGAGCCGCATTGATGGAGGGCGTTTCTGTACAAATGAAAAACATTCGGATAAAATAGCCCTCTGCCTTGGCTCGCTTGAGGAAATCCACTTTGCCTTCAGACGAAAGTACCGTTTCAAAGATGAGGTCTTTGTGCTCGTTCAGTAATTGTTCGCGCCACTTTTCGCAATGCTCAACTGCTTTGCGAACGGCATCAGCATCGTTCCAATCGCCGAACATATTTTGTGCAATTTCATCGGGATTGATATACTCGCACTGCTCCGCCCACTCGTGTTTGATGACCAAACGGGTGGTGGATGTTTTTCCAGATCCATTAGGACCTGCGATGACAATTAAAACGGGTTTTCTCATAAAGCTTGTATCATCTGGTCGATATGCGCAAAATAGGCCGCGTGCGCCTTTTCATAGCGTTCCTTGGCATCTGCTGCCACCTCACACATAAGCTGAGCCAGCTGTTCCTCGGATGGCTCTTGATAGATGTTTATAAAACGATATTCGTTCATATCCGTAAGCTTTTTCAACTGCAAAGTTACAACTTTTTCTGAAAAAAGCGCGATTTCCATCCAAAATTTTCGTAATCTGTTGCCAATTTCAAGAAAAATCATTATTTTTGCACAAAATATTCAAGACGATAACCCAACAAACTATTAACAATAAAATTTAA
>DFHC01000087.1:0-2575 GCA_002372575.1 bacterium UBA3734
GACATGAAGGACATCCTGACCGACGATTTCATCGCAAAACACGGGCGGCCCGACGTCATCATCACCGACCCGCCACGCGCCGGCATGCATCCCGACGTGGTGAAAACCATTCTCCGCGCCGCACCCGAGCGCATCGTCTATGTGTCGTGCAATCCGGCCACGCAGGCCCGCGACCTCGAAGTGCTCTGCGAGGATTATCGCATCGCCAAAGTTCAGCCTGTGGATATGTTCCCGCATACGCCTCACGTGGAAAATGTGGTGCTCTTGATACGAAAAATTGATTAAATTTGTATAAAATTTGGCTGTATAGAATAAAATATTTACCTTTGCAGGGTTGAAAAGACAGACTTAACAATCATGAAAAAAATCATTACGACAGTGCTGGCGGCCATGCTTACAATCAGCCTCAGCGCACAAGAAAAAAAGGGTATCCAACTGCCCGCATGGATTAACAATGTGAAGCTCTCGGGCTACGGGATGGTACAATATCAGGGAATGGACAAGGAAAATGCCCATGAAAACTCCTTCAACCTGCGACTGGTGCGACTGGCGCTCGAGGGAAGAATACAGCAAGACTGGTTTTGGAAGGCCCAGATGCAAATCAACGGCAACACCTACGATCCCGACAAGTCGAAGACCGACATCCGACTGGTGGATCTCTTCGCCGAGTGGCAGAAATACAAGTTTTTCATGGTGAAGGCGGGTCAGTTCAAGCGTCCGTTTACGTTTGAAAACCCCATGCACCCCATCACGCAGGGCTTCATGTCGTATTCGCAGCCCATTTCGAAACTCGCCGGATTCAGCGACCGCACGGGCGAGCACGGGTCGAACGGTCGCGACCTGGGTCTGCAGATTCAGGGTGACTTTCTGAAAAACAAGGCCGGACGCGAACTGCTACACTACCAAATCGGCGTGTTCAACGGTGAAGGAATCAACCAAAAAGACAAAGACAACAAGAAAGACATCATTGGCGGTATCTGGGTGATGCCCGTCAAGGGAATGCGCATCGGTGCATTCGGATGGACCGGCACACGATATATGAACAACGAGAGCGTACGCAAGAACCGCTACGCCATCAGTGCCGACTACCAGCAGAACGACTGGACGTTCCGCGCCGAATACGTCCACAACCAGGGATTTGCCGCCAACAAGGACAAGGGCGACAAGGCCGACGGCTGGTATGCGCTCTGCATCGCGCCCGTCATCAAGCAGAAAATGCACGTGAAGGCTCGCTACGACTGCTATCGCGACCAGAAAACGTGGGACTCGTCAAAGACGTTCTACGAAATCGGCGCCGACTACTTGTTCAATAAAAACGTGCAAATCAACGTGGAATATGCCCGCGTGAACGACCGCACGCTTGCCGGCAAGCACAACTACAACCTCGTGGATGTGGAGTTGGACTTCAGATTCTAAGAATAAATCCTGAAATAATAACTTAAAAAGAAAACATTATGACGAACATTCCAAGTGTTTTTTGGTTGGTGCCAGTGGCATCGATCGTAGCATTAGGCATGGCGTGGTATTTCTTCAAGAGCATGATCAGTGCCGACGAGGGAACACCGCGCATGCGTGAGATTGCCAAGTACGTGCGCGACGGCGCGATGGCCTATCTCTGGCAACAGTACAAAGTCGTGCTCATCGTTTTCGTGGCACTTTGCGCCCTCTTCGCCTTTATGGCCTACGGTCTTGGCGTACAGAATCCGTGGGTGCCCTTCGCATTCCTGACGGGCGGTCTGTTCTCGGGCCTGGCTGGTTTCTTCGGTATGAAAACCGCCACTTACGCCTCTGGCCGCACGGCCAATGCAGCCCGCAAGAGCCTCGACGCAGGTCTGAAAATCGCCTTCCGATCGGGTGCAGTGATGGGCTTGACGGTGGTCGGACTCGGTCTTCTGGACATCGCCATCTGGTTCATTATTCTGAACCGCTTCGATCCCGACGGACTCATTTCGATTACGACTACGATGCTGACCTTCGGCATGGGTGCTTCGACGCAGGCGCTGTTTGCGCGTGTCGGCGGTGGTATCTACACGAAGGCTGCCGACGTGGGTGCCGACATCGTGGGTAAGGTCGAGGCCGACATCCCCGAAGACGACCCGCGCAACCCCGCAACGATTGCCGACAACGTGGGCGACAACGTGGGCGACGTGGCCGGCATGGGTGCCGACCTCTACGAGAGCTATTGCGGCTCAATTCTTTCGACTGCCGCCCTCGGTGCTGCCGCATTTGCCGCTGTGGGTGGCGAGACGCAGCTGAAAGCCGTCATCGCCCCGATGCTGATTGCCGCCGTGGGCGTGTTCCTGAGCATTCTCGGCATCTACCTCGTCCGCACGAAGGAAGGTGCCACGATGCGCGACCTGCTGCGTTCGCTGTCGCTCGGCACGAATGTTTCGGCAGTGCTGATTGCCATTGCCACCCCGATTATCCTCTATCTGCTGGGCGTTGAGAACTGGAAGGGCCTTTCATTCTCGGTGATTACGGGTCTGGTAGCCGGTGTGATTATCGGACAAGCTACGGAATACTATACTTCACACTCGTACATGCCGACGAAGAAGATTTCCGAGGCTGGCCTGAC
>DFHC01000087.1:2695-3334 GCA_002372575.1 bacterium UBA3734
ATTCCCGTCATCACGATTGGCGTGGCCATTATGCTGAGCTATCTGTGCGCCAATGGTTTCGACCTCTCGATGTCGTCCGACAGCCTTGCTCACGGACTCTACGGCGTGGGAATTGCTGCCGTGGGTATGCTTTCGACGCTCGGCATCACGCTTGCCACCGACGCTTACGGCCCGATTGCCGACAATGCTGGCGGTAACGCTGAAATGAGCGAATTGGGCGAGGAAGTTCGCCACCGCACCGACGCGCTCGACGCCCTCGGCAACACGACTGCTGCCACGGGTAAGGGCTTTGCCATTGGTTCGGCTGCGCTCACGGCTCTCGCGCTCTTGGCTTCGTATATCGAGGAAATCAAAATTGCGATGGAACGTGCCGGAACAATGATGACCAACGTCAAGGGCGAGGCCATTTCGGCTGCTCAGGCTACGATTCCCGACTTTATGAACTTCTTCCAAGTGAATCTGATGAACCCGAAAGTGCTCGTCGGTGCCTTCATCGGCGCGATGGCAGCCTTCCTGTTCTGCGGACTGACGATGGAAGCCGTGGGGCGTGCTGCTCAGAAGATGGTGGTCGAAGTGCGCCGCCAGTTCAAGGAAATTGCCGGTATCCTCGAAGGAACGGGAACGCCCGACTACGGTCGT
>DFHC01000058.1 GCA_002372575.1 bacterium UBA3734
CGTGTTCCACTGGCCGCAAGCCGGACATTTGCCGACCCATTTCGGCGATTCCTGTCCGCAATTCTCGCAGACGAACATAATCTTGTCTTTTTTCATCATAAAAATCAAATTTTCAGGGCAAAGATACGAAAAAAACCTGACTCGACACATGCTTGCCCAGAAAAAAATTGTAACTTTGCAGTCAAGAATTTCGAAATTTTGCAGTGATGAAGAAAATTTTGGGACTTTTTTTCGCGCTTTTATGGCTGATGTCGTGCGGCCAATCTTACGAGGAGCAGCGCCGACTGACCCGCGCCGAACGCGCCGAACAACGCCGGCAAGACTCTCTGGCACTGAAAGTGGCCGTGATGCCCACGATTGACTGCCTGCCCATTTTCGTGGCGGCTGAGCGCGGATGGTTCGACTCGCTGAAAATCGACGTGCGCCTGCGGCCGTTTAAGGCACAGATGGACGTGGACACGGCACTCGTGGGCGGCAGCGTAGAGGGCGCCGTGAGCGACCTCGTGCGCACCGAGCGAATGAAAAAACGAGGCACGCCGCTGCACTATGCGACGGCCACCAACGCCTCGTGGCAACTCATTGGCAATCGCCTGGCCCGCGTGAAGGAAACGCGACAGCTGGGCGACAAAATGGTGGCGATGGCGCGCTTCTCGGCCACCGACATGCTCACTGACCTCGCGCTCGACGGCGTGAAAACCTCGGCAACGGTCTATCGCGTGCAAATCAATGATGTGGCACTGCGCCTGCAAATGCTCCGAAACAACGAGATGGATGCGCTCTGGCTGCCCGAACCGCAGGCCACGGCTGCCCGGGTTTTGCGCCATCCCGTCATCTGGGACACGGAGAAAAACGATATCCGCCTCGGTGTGTTGGTCTTCCGTGAACGGGCGATGAAAGACAAGCGCATCAGAAGTCAAATCAACGGCTTCATGAAGGCATACAACGAGGCCTGCGACTCGCTCAACCAACTCGGCGCGGCACACTATTCTGCCATCATCGAGAAACACTGCGCCACGCCCTTCCACAGGGTGGTAGAAAAGCTTCCGAAGCTGAAATTTCCCCGTGCGGCGGCTCCGCGCGAAAAAGACATTGAAATGGCCCGAAAATGGCTTGGAAAATAGAAATCGACACGAAGAAAATGACGAAAATAGGTGCTATCAGAAGAAATACCGTGGCCGAATGCAACGTGGGACAGGCTTTGCGCAGCCTGCGCACAGCCTTCGGCGAATCGACGTTTGCCATCGACGGCTCGCTGCGGCAGCGGCTCGAAAGCCTCGAATTGGACTATCAGCGCATGTGCGCCTTCATGCTCCGAGGCTTCCGCGACGAACAGCGCGACGAGGTCTATCGCCAGCTCCTGTGCCGCACGGTGGAGTTTCTTGGTGACTGCGAGCTTGCCGAACTGCAACAATCGAACCGCACGCTGAACGATGCGGCGAAGAAAACAATCACTGCTGCCGCCGACCATGAATCGGTGCGACAGCTGCTGGAAGGCGACGTGCAGAACCTTGCCATGCTGTCGCTCGACGGCGACGACGAGTCGGCAGCCTCGCGCCTGAAATCGTATCACGACGAGCATCTGAAGCACCTCGATGCACTCTTCAACACGCTCTTGCTGTCGAAACAGTGGAGCGCAGGCGAAAAGTCGTTCTATCAGGAGTTGCTCCTCTCGCCAACCATCGACGCCGCCGACGCCGCGCTGCTGATTAGTGCGCTGACGCTCTCGGCCATGTCGGTGACCGACATCGCGAAGCTCGAGGTGCTGTTCGAGGTGTATCGCAGAGCCACAGACGAGCAAATGCGCCAGCGCGCGCTTGTGGGTGTGGCTTTCGCACTGCCCATCGACAGCTATGGCGAGGTGTTTCCCGAATATCGCCAAATCATCGAAGCGCTCTGCAGCGACGAAAAGACGCGACGCGAGCTGCTCGAACTGCAGAAGCAGGTTTTCCTCTGTATGGATGCCGACCGCGACCACGAAACCATCCAACGCGACATCATCCCCACCATCATGAAAAACCAGAAGCTGCGCTTCACCAATTCGGGTATCGAGGAAATCCAAGACGACCCGCTGCAAGACATCCTCAACCCCAATGCCGACGACGAGGCAATGGAGGAACTGGAGCAGACCATCCGCAGGATGATGGACATGCAGCGAGGCGGTGCCGATATCTATTTCGGCGGTTTCTCGCAGATGAAGCGTTTTTCGTTTTTCTACACGATGAGCAACTGGTTCATGCCTTTCAACGTGGAGCATCCGGCGCTGCGCCACGTCGTGGAGAAACTGAAAAACAGCCGATTCCTGCAGTTGCTCTTCGATCGCGGGCCGTTTTGCGATTCTGACAAGTATTCGTTTGCGCTGGCCATGTCCACCGTACTCGACCGACTGCCCGAGGGGATGCGCGAGATGCTCAACAACGAAGAGGCTCTCGGCCCCACGATGAGCGACGAGGAACAACGCTCGGCGGCCTACATCCGGCGTATGTACCTGCAGGACTTGTATCGCTTTTTCCGGCTTTTTCCGCAGCACGACGACTTCCGCTCGCCCTTCGACTACGAGAAATTCCCCGAATACTTCTTCTTCACGAACAACGCTTTCCGCGGGACTCCCTTGGCCGCCGAGGCTGTTTCTCTGGCGCGATTCCTGCTCAAGCAGAAACACTACGACCCGCTCATGCGCCTGTTGGCCACCTACGACAACAGCGACAACGCCGAGCAGCTCCTCATCGAGGCATCGCTCACGCTGCGGCGCGGCAACTATCGAGAGGCGCAGCAGCTGTTCCGGCAAGTCCTGGAGAAGGAACCCGACAACGAGCGAGCCATGCACGGACTGGCGCGGGCGAGCTTCAACTGCGGCGACTATGCCGAGGCCCGACAATTCTACGACCGGCTGACCCTGCTGCATCCCGACAACCGCCAATACGAACTGAACGCCTGCATCTCGATGATGCACGACGCACAGGCGGAAGAGGCCGTGAAGCGGCTGTATAAACTGTATTACGAGCTTCCCGACGACAAGAATGTGAGTCGCGCCCTGGGCTGGGGACTACTCATGCAGGGCTCGGTAGAACAGGCAGGAAAAATCTACGATACGCTGCTCTCGGGCGACGAAAACAACGCCGCCGACTATCTGAACGCAGGCTATTGCCGATGGTTCGAGGGTAGGGTGGAGCAGGCCGTGGAACTGTTCCGGCGCTATCGCAAGCAGTTGGGCACGAATGCCCAAAGACACCCGCTTTCAGAAGATTTTGAAAGCGATGCCGACCTGCTCAAGTCCAATGGCATCGGACGCATCGAAATGATGCTCATCGACGATTTGGTCAGGAACGAAACTTTCGCCTAACCCTGACTTCTTACGCCTCGACAATTCCAGCTTCAATCCACTGCTGCGAGAGTGCTTTGGCGTCTTCCAAAGCCGTTTCGAAGTCGATGTCGTATTGCTCGGTGAGCAGCTGGGCCAGTTGCTCGTTGGTAAACGCCGGCTCTTGCTGAACTGCCTTCCACAGGTAGGCCGAACTCTCGTTCATGCTGATGATATTGGAAAAATCGATGTTTTCCTTGCCTTCGGCCACGATGATTTGCTCACCGCACACGTCGCGAAGGTTAAACCCCTTTTTAGCTTTCATTTTTGTCTGTTTTATATTTGTTTTACGTCTTCAAAAACCTAAAATTCCGATTTCGACGACAAAGGTACGATTTTTTTTTGGTATTTTCCACACTTATGCGTAACTTTGCACGGCTGTTTTCATTTAGATTTCAGACTATTACTTAAACATCAACTTTAACATCATTTACTCATGGCCCTGATTATCATTGTTATACTTCTTTTGGCCTATCTGCTCATCGCCACCGAGCGCTTCACGAATTTCAACAAGGCTGCCGTTGCCATTTTCGCCGGAACGGTGGGTTGGGTGCTCTATATTTGCTACGGAACGGACTTCGTGATGGGCGTCCATCCAAAGGAATATGCCGACTTTCTGGCAGGGGCCGCTCCCACGAGTCTGGGCGTGAAACAGTATATCGCGCAGAATATTTTCCTGAAATACGTAGGGCAGGCCTCGGAAATCGTGATTTTCCTCCTCGCCACGATGACCATCGTAGAAATCCTGAGCAACAACGGTTGTTTCGACTTCATCACGCAACTCTTGAAGACACGTAGGACTCGTCGGCTGCTGTGGACGCTGGCCGTCATTACGTTTTTGCTCTCGGCCAACCTCGACAACCTCACGACGACGGTGATGATGCTGGCCGTGGCGCGGAAGTTGATTCAGAACCGTCGCCAGCGCATACTCTTCGGTTCGGCCATTGTGATTGCGGCGAACTGCGGTGGTGCCCTCACGGTCATCGGCGACCCTGCGGGACTTGTGCTTTGGAACATGGAGAAAGTGACGGCCACGGCCTTTTCGATGAAGATGCTGTTGCCGTGTTTGGTGGCGTGGATTGTGCCAACGTGGTGGATTGGGCGCCTGCTTCCCGACCATTGCGACGTGGGCGGAACGGCCATGCCTTATCGTGGCGACGACACCCGCCTGACCGTTTGGCAGCGCCTGCTGATGCTTTTCGTGGGCATCGGTGGCCTGTGGTTCATCCCCACATTCCACAACATCACGCAGCTGAGCCCCTTCCTCGGTGCCATGTGTGTGTTGGCCGTGCTGTGGATCGTCGATGAGCTCTACAACCGCAGGCTGGCGGCCTCGGGCGAACTGGTGGGACGGAAAGTGCCGGGCGTGCTGCAGTACGAAACCATCCAGATGGTGCTCTACGTGATGGGTCTGATGCTCGCTGTGAGTGTGGTCGAGGAGACGGGATCCATCCATTGGCTTGTGGCCGAGATAGGCAAGAGCCAGGTGGATATGGGTTGGTGGCTGATTGGCCCCGTTGTGGCTGCCGTGAGCATTGTTCTCGAGAATTTTGCCACGGCCATCACGTTTTTCACGCTTGCTCCCGACCTTGAGCAGAACTCAATCTATTGGAGCCTCGTGACCTTCGCGTCGGGCATTGGCGGCAACGTGCTCTGCATCAGTTCCATGAGCGGACTGGCACTGGTGAAAATGGAGCACATCCGCATCGGGTGGTACGTGAAAAATGTCGGTGGGATGGCCTTGCTCGGCTTGGTTGTCGGGATGGTGCTGATGCTGATTTAAAAAAACGATGAAAAAGATACCATTTATATTACTTGCTTTTGTCTGGACTGTTGCCAACGGCCAACGACCTTTACGGAGCAGTGTGCCCGACGGCTATATATTCGTTGCTGCTCATCGTGCAGACTGGAAATATGCGCCTGAAAACTCGTTGCAGGCACTTCGTAATGCCATCTTTTTCGGGGCAGACATCATTGAGACTGATGTCCGACAGACGCGCGACGGCCATTTCGTGATGATGCACGATGCCACTGTTGACCGCATGACCAACGGAACTGGTTTGATTTCGGAAATGTCGTTAGAAGAGATTCGACGCCTGCGACTGAAGACGAACTGGGGGCAATCTACTCAGATGAGCGTTGCAACGCTCGATGAATATGTCGAAGAGGCCAAAGGTCGCGTCAATCTCTATTTGGATAAAGCTGGAATAGACTTGCCTGGTGCCGAGGAAGGTGCTACGGTGCGTTCCCTGTTGCAAGTTTTACGTCGCTACGACACATTGCAGGAAACGGTTTTTGTGCTCGACTGGCCCTATGAGAAAGCCCGTCGCATTTTTGGCGCGGCACTCGACAGCGTAATATATTGCCCCGTCATCGAAGATCGCATCCCCAATCTTGCGGCTTACGTTGAGGAATACATCGAACGCCTGCACCCCGTTGCATTCCAGTTTCGTATGTCGTCGCTCGAAACCCAGGCCTATCGCATGTTGCCTCGTGTGTTGGAGTCAGGCAGTCGGGCTTTCGTGGCAGCCACCTGGCCGCATCACACAGCAGGGCACGACGACAATATATCCATTTTTCAACATCCGTCGGAGGGGTGGGGATGGCTCATTGAGCGTGGATTTACCATTCTTGAGACAAATTTTCCAAAGGATTTTATTCAATATCTCAGGTCTGAACAGCGGCATTGAGACGATTTCTGTTCAGAAAAATTGAAGAAAAAATATAAATGCTAAAAAATTGTTGTAACTTTGCCCCCTGAAACTACAAACCTAAACAAAAACCTATAAAAATTATGTTCAAAAAAATCGTAGAGTGCGTGCCCAACTTCAGCGAAGGCCGCAACATGGGAGTTATCAAACAAATCACTAACGAGATTGAGAGTGTGAAAGGCGTGAAACTGCTCGACGTGGACCCGGGCGACGCAACAAACCGCACGGTGGTCACCTTTGTGGGCGAGCCTGAGGCTGTTTTGGAAGCCGCTTTTCTGGGTGTGAAGAAGGCCAGCGAGCTCATCGACATGCGCCAGCACCACGGTGCCCACCCGCGCATGGGTGCCACGGACGTTTGTCCGCTGATTCCCGTGGCAGGCATCACGCTTGAAGAGTGTGCCGAGCTGGCGCGCAAACTGGCCGAGCGCATCGCCAACGAGGCAAAGGTGCCGTGCTATTGCTACGAGGCCGCCGCTTTCAAGCCCGAGAGGCAGAATTTGGCCGTTTGCCGTGCCGGAGAGTACGAGGCGCTGCCCGAGAAAATGTCGAATCCGGAGAAAGCACCCGATTTCGGAGCGCGTCCGTATGACGAGGGCGTGGCTCGCACGGGTTGCACCGCAGTGGGCGCCCGCGACTTCCTGATTGCTGTCAATTACAACCTGAATACGACTTCGACGCGTCGCGCCAATGCGATTGCTTTCGATGTGCGTGAAAAGGGTCGTCCGCAACGTGAGGGTGGTTCGCCCGTTGGCAAGCCGATGAAAGACGAGAACGGCAACACCATCATGATTCCCGGAACGCTGAAGTCAACGAAAGCGATTGGTTGGTTCATTGACGAGTATGGCATCGCCCAGGTATCGATGAACATTACCAATATCAATGTGACGCCGCTCCACGTGGCATTCGACGAGGTATGTCGCTGTGCGCAGAACCGTGGCATCCGCGTGACGGGAACGGAAATCGTCGGTCTGATACCGAAACGCACGCTCATCGAAGCCGGAAAATATTTCTTGGAGAAGCAGAATCGCTCGGTGGGTATTCCGGAAGAGGATATTATCAACATCGCCATCCACTCGATGGGGCTCGACGACCTGAAGCCGTTCAATCCGCGCGAGAAAGTAATTGAATTCTTGCTGGAAGATGAGAACAAGACTGCGAAGCTGGTGGACCTCACCGTGAAGGGATTTGCCGAAGAGACATCGCGCGAGAGTCCTGCTCCCGGCGGCGGCACGATTTCCGCTTACATGGGTGCACTGGGCGCTGCACTGGGCACGATGGTCGCTAACCTGTCGAGCCACAAGGCAGGATGGGACGCTCGTTGGAACGAATTCAGCCAGTGGGCAGACAAAGGTCAGGAGCTGATGACGGAGTTGCTGCACCTCGTTGATGAAGACACGGAGGCCTTCAACCGCATCATGGCAGCCTTTGGAATGCCGAAAAAGACCGATGAGGAGAAGGAGGCGCGCTCGGCAGCCATTCAGGAGGCTACACTCTACGCCACGGAAGTGCCCCTGCAGACGATGAAGGCGTCGTATAAGGCGTTTGACATCTGCCGCGCGATGGCTGAAGAGGGCAATCCGAACAGCGTGAGTGATGCCGGAGTAGGTGCGTTGGCAGCACGTGCGGCTGTTCTTGGCGCTGGTCTGAATGTAAAAATCAATGCCGGAAGCCTCGCAGACAAGGCCGTGGCCGAGAAATTGATTGGTGAAGCCAATGAACTCATTGAAAAGGCTAATGTTCAGGAAAAAGAGATCATTGCGATTGTTGAATCGAAACTGTAAAATGTATGTCGAACGAAGATTTTAAAAGAGAAATTCAGCTCGGGATTCCCAACGAATTGCCCGAATCCAAGCCATACGATACGAACATCAACCATGCGCCGAAGCGCAAGGAGATATTGAACGAGGACGAGAAGCGGCTGGCGCTGCGCAATGCACTGCGTTATTTCCCGAAGCATCTACATGCGCAGTTGGCGCCCGAGTTTGCCGAGGAGTTGAAGACTTACGGCAGAATCTACATGTACCGCTATCGCCCGAGCTATGAGATGTATGCGCGTCCGATTGAGGATTACCCGCACAAGAGTCGTCAGGCGGCAGCCATCATGATGATGATTCAGAACAATCTGGACCCCCGCGTGGCGCAACACCCGCACGAATTGATTACCTACGGAGGCAATGGTGCGGTGTTCCAGAACTGGGCGCAATATCGGTTGGCGATGAAATACCTCAGCGAAATGACCGACGAGCAGACGCTGGTGATGTATAGCGGTCACCCGTTCGGACTGTTCCCCTCGCACAAGAATGCACCGCGCGTGGTGGTGACGAACGGCATGGTGATACCGAACTATTCGAAGCCCGACGACTGGGAGCGCATGAACGCACTGGGCGTGAGTCAGTACGGTCAGATGACGGCAGGTTCGTACATGTATATCGGTCCGCAGGGCATCGTTCACGGTACGACCATCACGGTGCTGAACGCTGCAAGAAAAGTAGCCCCCCTCTCATCCCCCCAAAAGGGGGGAAGCTCCGAAACTGAACACCTCCCCCGTTTGGGGGAGGCCGGGAGGGGGCTTCTCTTCGTCACTGCTGGACTGGGTGGAATGAGTGGCGCGCAACCAAAAGCTGCTAACATCGCCAAGGTGGTCAGCATCACTGCCGAAATCAATCCGAAGGCGGCGGAGAAGCGCTACGAGCAAGGCTGGGTTGACGAGTTGCACTACGACCTGAACGAGCTGATTCCCGCAGTGCGCAAGGCGATTGATGAGCGTCGCGTGGTGTCGATGGCATACGTCGGCAACGTGGTGGACCTCTGGGAGAAGCTTGCCGAGGAGCAGATGACCGTCGATTTGGGCAGCGACCAGACGTCACTGCACAACCCGTGGGCAGGCGGATATTATCCCGTCGGCTACACGCTGGAAGAGAGCAACCGCATGATGGCGGAAGAACCCGAGCGCTTCAAGGAGGCTGTGCAGGCTTCGTTGCGCCGCCAGGTGGCTGCCATCAACAAGCTGACGGCGCGCGGCATGTACTTCTTCGACTATGGAAACGCGTTCCTGCTCGAATCGAGCCGCGCCGGAGCCGACATCATGAAGGACGGCAAGTTCCGCTATCCGTCATACGTGCAAGATATTATGGGTCCGATGTTCTTCGACTATGGCTTCGGACCGTTCCGCTGGGTGTGCACGTCGTGCGACCCGACCGACCTCGAAACGACCGACCGTCTGGCTGCCGAGGTGCTCGAGGAAATCCGGAAAGATGCTCCGGCAGACATCTGCGGGCAGATGGACGACAATATTCACTGGATTAAGGAGGCTGGACGGAACAAGCTCGTCGTCGGTTCTCAGGCACGAATCCTGTATGCCGACGCTGAGGGCCGTACAAAGATTGCCCTCGCATTCAACGACGCCATCAAGCGCGGCGAGCTGAAGGCACCCGTCGTGCTGGGACGCGACCACCACGACGTGAGCGGTACTGACTCGCCCTTCCGTGAGACGTCGAACATCTACGACGGTTCGCAGTTCTGCGCCGACATGGCTGTGCAGAACGTCATCGGCGACTCCTTCCGCGGCGCGACGTGGGTGAGCATCCACAACGGCGGCGGCGTAGGCTGGGGCGAAGTCATCAACGGCGGCTTCGGAATGGTCATCGACGGTTCGGAAGACAGCGAGCGCCACATCCGCGAGATGCTCTTCTGGGACGTGAACAACGGCATCACGCGCCGCGCATGGGCACGCAACAGCGGTTCCATCGACGCCATCAAGCGCGAGATGGCGCGCACGCCGGGCTTCACGGCGACGCTGCCGAACTTGGTCGATGATGCCATCATTGCAAGTGCCTTCTGACGACACATTATTCATATACACGCACGATGGACGAAAATTTCATTTCCAGCCCGCAAAACCCGAAAATCAAGCAGCTGCTGGCGCTTCAGAGGAAGTCGTCGGAGCGGCGGAGTAGGGGACTGTTCGTGGTGGAGGGGCTGCGCGAGCTGCAGCACTGCACCGAGGCTGGTTTCGAGGTCGAGAGCCTGTTCGTTTGCAAGGAATTGTTCACGGGCGATTTCGACACGAAAAATGCCGCAGTTTACACGGTTTCTCTGAAGGTTTACGAGCATATCGCCTACCGCGAGAGCACGGAGGGCGTCGTGGCCTTGGTCAGAAGCCGCACGCAGCGACTCACCGACCTCGAACTGGGCGAAAATCCCCTCGTCGTGGTGCTCGAAGGCGTGGAGAAACCCGGCAATCTCGGAGCGGTGCTGCGTTCAGCCGACGCAGCCCGCGCCGATGCCGTCGTGGTCTGCGACCCGCTCACCGACCTCCATAATCCCAACCTCATCCGTGCGAGCCTCGGCGCCGCGTTCACCGTGCCCACCGTGGCCTGTACGTCGGAGGAGTGCATTGCCTTTCTGAAGTCGAAAAGCATAAAAATCCTGACGGCTCAGTTGCAGGATTCCAGCCTCTACTACGACACCGACATGCGCCGTGGCGTGGCCCTCGTCATGGGCACCGAATCTACCGGACTCACGCAGCAGTGGCGCGAGGCTGCTGATGCCCACATCCGCATCCCGATGCTCGGGCGGCTCGACTCGCTGAACGTGTCGGTTTCGGCTGCGATTTTGCTCTTCGAGGCAGTTCGCCAACGGGAAAAATAGGCAAAAATGCACATTTTTGCCTATTTAGTGCAAAATTTTATTAAAAATTTACATTTTTTCTTGGTAGATTGCACAAATTGTAGTACATTTGCGCAATTTTTTTAGAGAAATTGAATTTTCATACCATTAATATTTAAAATTTCAACATGAGCGTAAAAAGAGTTTACACTTTCGGCAACGGTAAGGCCGAAGGAAATGCAAAAATGCGTGAGGAACTTGGGGGTAAGGGTGCTAACCTTGCTGAGATGAACCATATCGGTGTGCCCGTTCCTCCAGGTTTTACCATCACTACAGAC
>DFHC01000028.1:0-206 GCA_002372575.1 bacterium UBA3734
AAGGTGATGGTTGACGACGTGGTCAACGGCGAAAACGTGCGCCACATGGTCGAAACGTCGGTCGGACGAGTCATCGTCAATGGCATCGTGCCCGACGAGGTGGGCTTCTTCAACGAAATCATCTCGAAAAAGACCCTGCGCGGCATGATTGCCGATGTTATCAACAAGGTGGGTATGGCTCGAGCCTGCGAGTTCCTCGATGGTAT
>DFHC01000028.1:323-1058 GCA_002372575.1 bacterium UBA3734
TCGTTCAACCTTGACGACATCATCGTGCCCGATGAGAAGGAAAGCATCGTGGCGAAGGGTCAGCGTGAGGTCGATGATATTCAGGCCAACTACGACATGGGTTTCATCACCGACAACGAGCGCTACAATCAGGTTATCGACGCGTGGACACACGTGAACAACGAGCTCGGCGACATCCTCCTGAAGGAAATGACCGAGGCCGACCAAGGCTTCAACGCCGTCTATATGATGCTCGACTCGGGTGCTCGTGGCTCGAAAGACCAGATCAAGCAGCTCTCGGGTATGCGCGGACTGATGGCGAAGCCGCAGAAAGCAGGTGCCGAGGGACAGCAGATTATCGAAAACCCGATTCTCTCGAACTTCAAAGAGGGAATGTCGGTGCTTGAATACTTCATTTCGTCGCACGGTGCGCGCAAGGGTCTGGCCGATACCGCCATGAAAACCGCCGACGCCGGTTATCTGACGCGTCGTCTGGTGGATGTCAGCCACGACGTGATTATCAACGAAGAAGACTGCGGCACGCTCCGCGGACTGGTTTGCTCGGCTCTGAAGAGTGGCGACGAAGAAATTTCGAGCCTTGGCGAGCGCATTTTGGGTCGCGTCAGCGTCCACGACATCATCCATCCCTCCACGGGCGAGCTGATTTGCGCCGCCGGTGAGGAAATCACGGAGGAAAAGGTCGCTGCCATCGAGTCGTCGCCCATTGAGAGCGTGGAAATCCGCTCGGTGCTCACC
>DFHC01000028.1:1110-9739 GCA_002372575.1 bacterium UBA3734
TCGGTGCTCACCTGCGAGTCGAAGAAGGGCGTGTGCATGAAGTGCTACGGTCGCAACCTCGCCACGCAGCGCATGGTGCAGAAGGGTGAGGCCGTCGGCGTGATTGCAGCACAGGCCATCGGTGAGCCGGGAACACAGCTTACGTTGCGTACGTTCCACGCTGGTGGTGTGGCCGGTAACGCCGCTGCCAACGCTACAATCGTGGCCAAAAACGATGCCAAGCTCGAATTCGACGAGTTGCGCACGGTTCCCTACGTTGAAAAGACGGGCAGCGACGAGGTGAAATGTCAGATGGTGGTGAGCCGTCTGGCCGAAGTCCGCTTCGTTGATCCGAATACGAAAATTGTACTTTCTACGATGAACGTTCCCTATGGTTCGTCGCTCTACAAAAAGCAGGGCGACATGGTCATGAAGGGCGAGCTGATTGCCCGCTGGGACCCGTTCAATGCCGTCATCGTGACGGAATATCCTGGTAAGCTCCGCTTCCACGACGTCATCGAGGGTTCAACCTATAAGGCTGAGACCGACGAAACGACAGGTCTGACGGAGAAGATCATCACCGACCCGCACGACCACACGAAAATGCCTTCGTGCGACATTGTCGATTCGAAGGGTGAGGTGCTTGGAACCTATAATTTCCCCGTAGGCGGCCACGTCGTGGTGGAAGACGGTGCGAAAATCGAGACCGGTCAGACGCTGGTGAAGATTCCGCGTGCCGTGGGTGGCGCTGGCGATATCACGGGTGGTCTGCCCCGTGTCACGGAGCTGTTCGAGGCTCGCAACCCGTCGAATCCGGCCGTGGTGAGCGAAATCGACGGCGAGGTCACGATGGGTAAGATTAAGCGCGGTAATCGCGAAATCATCGTCACCTCGAAGACGGGCGACCAGAAGAAATACCTCGTGTCGCTCTCGAAGCAGATTCTGGTGCAGGAGCACGATGCCGTGCGCGCCGGAACGCCGCTTTCCGACGGTGTCATCACGCCGAGCGACATCCTCGCCATCAAGGGCCCGACTGCCGTTCAGGAATACATCGTGAACGAGGTGCAGGACGTTTATCGTCTGCAAGGTGTGAAAATCAACGACAAGCACTTTGAAATCATCGTGCGTCAGATGATGCGCAAGGTTCAAATCAGTGAGCCGGGCGACACCACGTTCCTTGAGCAGGAGCTCGTCGATAAGCTCGATTTCCTCGAGGAGAACGACCGCATCTGGGGCAAGAAGGTGGTCACTGATGCCGGCGACTCCGAGAACATGAAGCCCGGACAGATTGTGACGGCTCGTCGTCTGCGCGAGGAAAATTCCAGCCTGAAACGCCGCGACTTGCGTCCCGTACAGGTGCGCGATGCCGTGCCCGCCACTTCGACGCAGATTCTGCAGGGAATTTCGCGTGCGGCATTGCAGACCAAGTCGTTCATGTCGGCCGCATCGTTCCAGGAGACCACCAAGGTGCTCAACGAGGCCGCCATCCGTGGCAAGGTCGATTATTTGGAAGGCATGAAGGAGAACGTCATCACGGGCCACCTGATTCCCGCCGGAACGGGTATGCGCCAGTGGGAGAAGGTCATTGTGGGTTCGCGCGAGGAGTACGACCGCATGCAGGCCAACAAGAAGAACGTAATCGACTTCGTGGAGACCGAGGAGGCGGCTGAATAAGCCCCTCCATACGATATAATCAGTGAATTTGCGGGCGGGACAAGGTGGTTTCGTCCGCATTTCATAAAAAAATCGTAAATTTGCACTCGAAAGATGAAGTTTGAGGAGGTAATAGGACAAGAAGACGTGAAGGAGCGGTTGCTCCAGATGGTACGCCAAGACCGCGTGCCCCACGCCCTGCTGCTGTGTGGACCGGCGGGAAGCGGAAAACTTGCGCTCGCCACGGCTTTCGCGTGTCATCTCATCGTGGAGAGCACGCGCCGTCCCTCGCTGATGGGCTTGGAAGCCGACCCGCAGGCCGAGGCCATGCTGGCGAAGTTGGAGCATCCCGACCTGCATTTCACCTATCCTACAATCAAACCTGCCTCAACGAGCTCCGACTATCAGCCCGTGAGTGCCGACTACGTGCGGCAGTGGCGCGAAATGTTCGTGCAGAACCCCTATCCGTCGATGGACCAGTGGATGGCGGCGATGGATGCGGCCAACCAACAGGCGATTATCACGGCTGCCGAGAGCGACGAGCTGGGACGGAAACTCAGCCTGAAATCGAGCCAAGGAGGCTACAAGGTGAGTATCATCTGGCAGCCCGAGCGCATGAATGCCGCAAGTGCCAATAAACTACTGAAACTGCTCGAGGAACCGCCTCAACAAACGGTGTTTATCATGGTGAGCGAAGAGCCGGAGCGGCTGCTGGAGACCATTCGTAGTCGCACGCAGCGTATCAACGTGAAGCGCATCTCAACGCAGGCCATTGAGCAGGCGCTTGTGGAGCGCAGGGCTATCGGACAAGACGATGCCCACCGCATTGCCCGTCTGGCAAATGGCAGTTGGCCGCGTGCGCTCGAGGCCCTCGATTCTGACAGCGAAAACAGCCAGTTTCTCGAAATGTTCATGTTGCTGATGCGCTACGCATACAAGCAGGATCTCGTGGAACTGAAGTTGTGGAGTGAAGACGTGGCAGCCTTCGGACGCGAGAAGCAGAAGCGGATGCTGGCGTATTTTCTGCAACAGGTGCGCGAAAACTTCATTTATAACTTCCACGAGGCCGAATTGAACTATCAGACGCGCGACGAGGAGGATTTTTCTCGAAATTTCGCTCGTTTTATCAATGAGGCTAACGTGGTGGAAATCAGTGAATTGTATCAGCGAGCACTGCGTGATATCGGACAGAACGCCAATGGGAAAGTTGTGTTCTTTGAACTTGCGTTGCAGACGGTGATACTGATAAAAAAGAAGTAGCCTCCCCCGGCCCCTCCGAAGGGAGGAGGGCCATAAAAATTGAAATTGTCAAATCGTCAAATTGTCAAATCGTCAAATTGTCAAATCGTCAAATTGTCAAATAGAACTATGGACTTTAAAAATATGAAATTCCAGCTCGTGCGCGGATGTGACCGAGGCCTTTGTGCAAGGGGATGCGGCAGGCAGGACAAGCAGCTGAACAGCTACGACTGGCTGGCGGATGTGCCTGGAAATGCTGAATCGACCGACCTCGTGGAGGTGCAGTTCAAGAACACGCGCAAGGGATATTTCCACAATGTGAACAACCTCGACCTGAAGAAGGGCGACATCGTGGCCGTGGAAGCCAATCCCGGACATGATATCGGCGTGGTGACGCTGACGGGCCGCCTGGTGACGTTGCAATTGAAGAAAGTCCACATCAAGTCGCCCGACGAAATCCGCCGCATCTATCGTTTGGCCAAGCCCATCGACATGGAGAAATACCGCGAGGCCAAGGCCCGCGAACACGAAACCATGATTCGTAGCCGACAGATTGCCAAAGGGTTGGGTCTGGACATGAAAATTGGCGACGTGGAGTATCAAGGCGACGGCCAGAAGGCTATTTTCTACTATATCGCCGACGAACGTGTCGATTTCCGCCAACTCATCAAGGATTTGGCCGCTGCATTCCACGTGCGTATCGAAATGAAGCAGATTGGAGCGCGTCAGGAAGCTGGACGCATCGGCGGAACGGGTCCCTGCGGAAGAGAATTGTGTTGCGCCACGTGGATGAAGAATTTTGTGAGCGTGGGAACGAATGCCGCCCGCTATCAAGACATCTCGCTCAATCCGCAGAAGCTCGCGGGCATGTGTGCCAAGCTGAAATGTTGCCTGAACTATGAGGTGGACAGCTACGTGGAGGCTTCGCGCCGTTTCCCGCCCCGCAACATCGTGCTGCAGACCATGGATTCAGACTATTTCTTCTTCAAGTCAGATATTTTGGCAGGACTGGTCACTTACTCGACCGACAAGAATTCCGCCGCCAACTTGGAAACCATCACGGCAAGCCGCGCACGCGAAGTGGTCGAAATGAACAAACGGGGTGAAAAGCCTCTTTCGCTCAGCGACGACAACGTGCAAAACGCCACTAAGCCCTCGGTAGATTTGCTGGCTGGAGCCGATGTCAGCCGTTTCGACAAGGCGAAGAAAAAGAAAAATAAGCCGCGCGGTCAGCGCAGAACTGACGCTGAAAACAGAAAGCGCGACACCGACAAGAAGCCGAAGGAATGAGGCGCAGACGCTTGAAAATACTGGAATTGCTTTCTGCCGTGTTGCTCTCGGCATGGATGGTGACGTCATGCGTCGGTAATCATGTTTACGACCAGTATCAGCAGGTTCTCTCGGGAGAGTGGGATAGGGAAGAAGTGTTTTCATTTTCCATCCCACCCGTTTCGTCAGACGGGCTCTACGACCTGATGCTTGGTCTGCGCACCACGCGCGACTATCCATTCATGAGCCTGACGCTGACCGTGGAAGCCGAGGTGGTGGGCAAGAAGAAAACGAATTACAGGCTCTCGTGTCCGCTTGTCAATCAGCGCGGACAGGCACAGGGGCAGGGCCTTAGCCTTTATCAGTATGATTTCAGCGTGGCGCAGATTCGCCTTCAGGCTGGTGATTCTGTACACATCAACATGCACCACGACATGAAGCGAGAGTCGCTCCCCGGCATCAGCGACTTGGGCATCAGCCTGCTGCGCAAAAGCCTTTAGAAGAGTTGCCCGACTTGGTGCACCGCCGCCGACACAATCCAGGCTATGCAAGTCGTATAAACCGCCGCAAACACGGCCCAACGCCACGACCCCGTCTCGTTTTTGATGGCAACAATCGTTGCCAGACACGGGAAATAAAGCAGCACGAACAACAGATAGCAATAGGCCGAGAGTGTCGTGATGCCGTCGAGGCCGCCGAGCACGCCGATGGTCGAGGCCACGATTTCCTTCGCGCCGACACCCGCGATGAGGCTCACATCGAGTTGCCACGTGAAGCCTTGCAGGGCGAAAATCGGCTCCACGGCATGCCCCATCGCGCCGATGAAGCTGTCTTCAATCGAGGGTGCCACGCCCATTGTGCCGAAATAGCCGAGCGCCCATACGATGACCGAGGCCACGAGAATGATTCCACCCATTTTTTTCAGATATTCCTTGCCCTTTTCCCACGTGTGGCGGCCAATCGCCTTTGCCGTGGGCATACGGTAGGGCGGCAGTTCCATCACAAACGGCGTGTCTTCGCCCTTGATGACGAACTGCGAGAAAATCCTGCTCACAATCACGGCCATGAGGATGCCGACGGCGTAGAGCGAAATCATCACCAGCGAGCGATATTCGAGGGCGAAAAACGTGCCCGTCATCATAATGTAGATGGGCAGTCGCGCCGAACACGACATGAAGGGCAGAATCAGCATCGTAATCAGCCGCGAGCGACGACTTTCGATGGTGCGCGTGGCCATCACGGCAGGCACGTTGCAGCCGAAGCCCATGATGAGCGGGATGAACGATTTTCCGTGCAGTCCCATGCGGTGCATCACCTTGTCCATGATGAAGGCGGCGCGTGCCATGTAGCCCGAGTCTTCCATGAGCGAAATGAAGAAATAGAGGATGAGAATCTGCGGCAGGAACACGATGACCGAGCCCACGCCGCCGATGACGCCATCGACGAGCAGATCGCGCACGGGACCTTCGGGCAGCGTTGTTCCAATGACGTTTCCGAGCCATTCCACGCCCATTTCAATCCAGTCCATCGGATATTGCCCAAGCACGAAAGTGACGTGGAACATGAGGAAGAACAGGGCGAAGAAAATGGGGAAACCGAGCCAGCGGTTCGAGAGCATACGGTCGAGAATGCGCGTGGTGCGATAGGTGTCGGCCTTCGTGCCCGGATGGAATTGGGCCTCGGTGAGTGCGCCGTTGATAAAACCGTATTTCGCGTCCATGATAGCCGTTTCAGCATCGACGCTGGTTTCTTCGAGCACGCGCGCGGCAGCGTGGTCGCGGGCGGCAAGGAGTTTTTTGCGGTCGTCGGAGCGATTTTCATCGCTGAGATGCTGGCTCACGTATTGCAGCGCGTGGGTGTCGTTTTCGAGTAGTTTGATGGCGAGATAGCGTGTGGAATAGCGCAGTCGGATGTGTTCGTCGGCCTTCAGAAAGTCCTGAATATGGCGGATGCCGTCTTCGATTTCGTGGCCATAGTTGATGTGCAGGTGTCGCGACTCGTGGTTTGTGCCTTCATACACCTGAATGACAGCGCGGAAAAGCTCCTTCACGCCCGTTCCGTTCTTGAACGACGTCGGAACGATGGGCATTCCGAGCAGCGTGCTCAGCGTTGGCAGGTTGAGCGTGTCGCCGCGTCGTTCAAATTCGTCGTACATGTTCAGTGCGCCCACCATTGGGATGTCCATATCCACGAGTTGCGTGGTCAGGTAGAGGTTGCGCTCCAGATTCGACGCGTCGATGACGTTGATGACCACGTCGGGCATTTTTTCCGTGAGGTGGTCGCGCACGAAGAGTTCCTCGGGCGAGTAGCACGAGAGCGAATAGGTTCCGGGCAGGTCGGTCAGCTTGAAGTCGTAGCCGTAGAACGAGGCGCGGGCCTCCGTCGCCCCCACCGTCACGCCCGAATAGTTGCCCACGCGGGCGTGGGCTCCGCTGGCGTAGTTGAAGAGCGAGGTCTTGCCGCAATTCGGGTTGCCCACCAGTGCCACGTTGATGACGCGCCGCTGTCGTAGCGCTCCGTGTTGCAGATAGTCGTTCTGGTGGTCGGCACGTTCCACGAAAACCCCATTCCCGAGCCCTTTTCCAGCCGCTTCGAGCTGTGAAAACTCCTCGTCGGTAATCACCTCAATCAGTTCGGCCTCCTGCCGCCGCAGCGACACTTCGTAGCCCATCACGCGGTATTTCACGGGGTCTTGCAGCGGTGCGTTCAGCAGCACTTCAACCGTCTGTTCGCGCACAAAGCCCATCTCCATGATGCGCTTGCGGAAACCGCCGTGTCCCGTCACCTTCACGATGACGGCCTTTTCGCCCGTTTTCAGTTCTGATAGTTTCACGATTCAATGATAGTTGACAGTTGAGAGTGCAAAAATACTATTTTTTTTTGAAAAACGGGGTTTTTATGCCCTTTTCGGAGACGTAAAATTCGAAAAATACCTAAAAATGGGGATGTTTCGCATGAGGTAAAAAGGTGATAGATGCTAAAAATTGCAAAGAAATTGGGCGTTATTTTGTCCGTGTGAATTAAATCGTTATATTTGCAGCCGATATCAAAGCGAAAAGTCGAATGTTATACATCGTACCGACCCCTGTGGGCAATCTGGAAGACATGACTCTGCGCGCCATTCGGGTGCTCAAGGAGGCCGATGTGGTGTTGGCGGAGGACACGCGCACGTCGGGCATCCTGCTGAAGCATTTCGACATTCAGAATCGCCTGCTCTCGCACCATAAATTCAACGAGCACGGCACTTCGGCAACCGTCGTGGAGCGGCTGAAAGCGGGCGAAAACGTGGCGCTCATCAGCGATGCAGGCACGCCAGGCATCAGCGACCCGGGCTTTTACCTCGTGCGCGAGGCCGTCGCCGCGGGAATCGAGGTGCAGACGCTCCCTGGAGCCACGGCTTGCATTCCGGCGCTGGTATCTTCAGGACTCCCCTGCGACCGTTTCTGTTTCGAGGGATTCCTGCCGCAGAAAAAAGGACGCCAGAGCCATCTGGAGGCCCTGCGCGAAGAGCCGCGCACGATGGTGTTCTACGAATCGCCCTACCGCCTCGTGAAGCTGCTGCAACAGCTGGCCGACGTGATGGGCGCCGAACGACAGGCCTGCGTATGCCGCGAAATCTCGAAAATCCACGAGGAAAGCCGTCGCGGAACGCTCGCCGAACTCATCGACCACTTCACCCAAACCCCGCCGAAAGGCGAAATCGTGGTGGTGGTGGCTGGAAAAACGAAAGACAAAACCATTAAAACGAAGAAAATATGAAAAAAATCCTTTTCGTGGCCACGGCGCTGACAATGCTCCTCGCCACAAGTTGTACGAATGACCGTCGCCCCGTGCAGCAGGAAGACACTGCCGTGCGCGACTCGTTGCAAAACATCATCGACCAGAAGGACAACGAGGTCAACGATATGATGACCACGCTGAACCAAATTCAGGAGGGCTTCCGCGAGATAGCCCTGGCCGAGAACCGCGTGAGTGTAGCCAAAGACGGCGAGCGCACCGACAAGGCGCAGCAGATTCGCGAGAACATCCAAATCATTTCTTCCACCATGAAGAGCAATCGCGAACTCATCTCGAAACTGCAGCAGCAGCTCCGCGAGAGCAGCATGAAGAGCGATGCACTGAAAGCCACCATCGAAAGCATGGTGCAACAGCTTGAAGACAAAGACAAGCAGCTGCAACAGCTCCGCATGGAACTCGACTCGAAAGACATCCACATCGCCGAGCTCGACGAAACCATCAACAACCTGAACTCCAGCGTCGAAGACCTGACCGCCGAGAGCAAGGAGAAAACCAACACCATCAATGCGCAAGACAAGCAGCTGAACACCGCGTGGTTCGTCTTCGGCACGAAGAAGGAGCTCAAGGAACAACACATCCTCGACAGCGGCGACCGCGTCTTGCAGTCGAACTTCAACAACAGCTACTTCACGAAAATCGACATCCGCGTCGATAAGGAAATCAAGCTCTATTCGAAGTCGGCCCGCCTGCT
>DFHC01000008.1 GCA_002372575.1 bacterium UBA3734
TCCTATATTATTTGATCTTTGTAGCAATCAAGCCTTTACAGCCTGCAAAGGTAAGCATTTTCTCCAAGACAATCATGTTTTGGGGGCTAAAAATGTCGAGTTCTGCTTGTTTTGATGTGCTTTTTGCTGATTTTAAAACTCTTTTTGCTGATTTTGCAACGATTCGATGGCTAATCCACGTCTGCAATCTCCCACCCGCTGAGTGTGCGCTCCTCGGTGCTGAAGGCGATGGGATTACCATTCCCTCCCACCGGAATCTGATACCAAACCCTGCGGCTTCTGCTTTTGCTCCGTGCAACTGACGGCTGCGATGGCGACGGCTGCTACAGCCAATGCGCCGAAAAAATAGCATTTTCTCATATTATCTAATAATTTACTTTCTGATGGTGCAAAATTACACAGAAAAGCCGTAACTACTATGATAATAATTACGGGGATTCTTTCACTTTTTCCCGAAAATTGCGATTAAGCGAGTGTGGACTATCCCTCTTCGCTACCATCGCCACCGCTCGGAGTGGGCGTGGGCGTGTCGCCGCCCGTCTTGCTACCGCTCGCGGCAAAGAGGCATCGTCCTGGCCTCCGAGTAGCACCACTTGCGGCAGAGAGGGCATTGCATATTGACCGAAAACTCCTGCGGAGAAAATAAAACCTCCGCAGGAGTATCGCCCATTATCGTTTACCAAGCATAGCTCTGGTCGCCGCCGGTGCCTTCGAAGTCGTCGTACTGCAAATCGTTCTCACTGTCGAGACCGCTGGACTTAACGCTCGTAAGCGAACCGGTGAGAATTTGTTGTTCTATATCGGTCTCAACAGCCTCAATTGCGGGTTTCTGATATTCTTTCTTTGTCATAGTTTTGTCCTTCTGTCTTTATTTGATGATTGTCTTTTTACCATTCACGATGTACACGCCTTTCTGCGTGGGCTGCCCCTCCATGCGGCGACCGTCGAGCGTGTAGGTGCCGCTGGCCGTCGTCGGTTCGTCGGAGAGTACGGTCACTATTCCCGTCACATCGTCGTCGAAGCTCATGCGGAAGGCGTGGGCCAGCGATGCGGCATCACCCTTCAGCCGGAAGTAGGCGCGGAAGCCGTTGATGTTGCCGTCAGCTGAGGGATAGGTCAGCTTGTTGCCGCCCGTGACGAAGAGCACCGACTTGTCGCCGCCCGTCAGGCTCGTCGGATTGATTACGGGGATGAAGTCCACAGCAGTGGTCGTGGTCGTCGTATTGCTGATGGTCACGCCATCGAACGTCGGGTTCACCACGCTGGCGTCCACCTTCACCAGATAGGGCTTGCCGGCCTCGATGCTCTCAGCCGCGCCGAAGGTCAGCGTCAGTTCGCCTGTCGTGCTGTTGAACTCAGAGCCAGTCAGCTCCTTCACCGTCCAACCATCAGGAGTAGCGGTGTTGAAGGGGGCGCAGAACGTGTTCCATCCGCCCGTCTGTAGCGTGCGCGTCAGGGTGACGTCGGCCTTGATGTCGTTCCAGTCGGTCAGCTTAGCGATGTTGTCCGTCGTCTCGTCGAGTGCCAAATCATAAACCATTTCTATGTCGTCGATGTAGAGATGATCGCCGTTACTGCCTTTGCCGGGGGTGCGATTGGTGTAGGCATTGATCAGGATATAGGCCGGCTCGACAGCGTTCTCCGTGTACACGAAGGGGATGGTCAGCTCTTGCCACACACCGCCGTTACTTTCTATATCATCCTTGACGGCAGAAGCCACCACGAGTGCCTTGTTGGCATCATTGTCATGGCTGGCATCGTTGTAGGCTTTGTAATCGGCATCGCTGTGGATGATGGCTGAGAATTTCGCATATTTATAAGTCTTTTGTGTTGTCCCCTGCGTAAACTTCACCCATACCTTCACTGCCTTGGGCTTGCCGGTAAAGCGCATGGCGCAGGGATTGACAACTTCATTCTTTGTATTGCTGCCATCGCGGTCGGAGTAGTTGTAGTTGGCTGCATTACCTGCGCTCGTGCTGCCCAATACGATACGACCGGAAGTTAAATTGCCAACAGCTACTATGCCCATAACAGAACCTGAAACTATGTCGCACGAGTACTGTCCGGCAGAACCAGGTCGAACGTCGTTGGAACGCTTCACACTACCTTTTCCAAACATTGATAGATAAGACCCCTCACCCGTACTATAGGAATTCCAGTTGTTGGGCAGGTTCTCGCCATCGTATGTCCACGTTTCGAAATCGCCATTGGGCACCTGTGGCACTGTTTGTGCTGTTGCGCCCGTGGCTGCCATCAGCAGCAGGGCAAAAATTGATAATACTTTTTGCTTCATAAGCGTTTTTGTTTTTATAAATAGAACTTGTTAATTAAAATGTTTTTTTCCTTATGTCTGTCGCCGTCCTCGCCGCAGTCGTACGACGGGGACAAAAAAACAAGCCGACTTCTCTTGTGTGAATGCAAGAAAAGCCGTATATTGACGCGGGCGACCCGCGCGTAGAATAATAGGTGTTACTGTCTCTCTTATATAGGCGAGCGCCTAAGAGAGAGTAATCAAATTCTCGGAATGACCAAGGAAATAACCATTCTTTTTCGCCGTGTTATGATTATTTAACGTCTCTCTGCGTAGCATAAGCTAAAATGTGTATTGAGTTTCTGCGTTTTAAAGTTCCACGCCGCCCTCGCTGGGTGTGCGAAACTGGAAGGTGGTCTTGCCGTCGGCGTTGGTGATGAGGAAGTCGTCAAATACGATGACATCCATTCGCGAAGAACTCCTCGCGGCTCATCAGCCGTGGAGTGACGGTCTTCTTCATGCCCTTTGACATACGACGGACGTGGAGTGTCGAGTTATTTGCTCTCTTCGTGCTGGGCTTCTCCCTTTCGAGAAGTACCGTGCCGTTGATACTTACTAATTGCATCATAACGTTATGTAGTTGAATATTCAGCTGCAAAGGTACAAAAATATTTGTGAATTACGAGCAGTTTGAGTATAAAAAGTGAC
>DFHC01000146.1:0-5693 GCA_002372575.1 bacterium UBA3734
GGGTCGCGCGTACCCAAAATAATATCCTTCCACTGGTTCATGCCTGCGTTGGTGAACATCAGCGTGGGGTCGTCTTTCACCACCATCGGGGCCGACGGCACGATAGCGTGTCCTTTTTTCTCGAAAAAATCCTTGAAAGATTGTCTGATTTCCTTTGCTGTCATCATAATTTATTGCACTATTGAAATGCAAAGGTACGAAGAAAAAATTGGAATCGCGCAATTTTCAAAAAAAATCATCTCAATTTTGTTCCAATCAGAACCCGTCGAGCTCGAAATATTCGTCCTCGAGTTCGGAGCCGTCTTCTTTTTCGTCTTCGTCGAAAATGATGATTTCGTCGTCATTTTCCTTGGCTTTTTCCTTGTCCTTGTCTTCGCTCTTGCCTTTCTCGGGCGTGGTTTTGGCCTTCAACGGGTCGGTTTTGGCCTTTTCGAGGGGATTCCGGGGCTTCAGCGAATCGGTTCTGGCCTTGTCAAGAGGATTCTGGATTTTCAACGAATCGGTTTTGGCTTTGTCAGGAGCCGCTATCGAGTCGTTTGCGACGATGATAACGCTCTCTCCTGATTCCTGTCTCCTGACTCCCGACCCTTCTTCTTCCACTACGATAATTTCGTCGTTATCGGAAACAACCGTCGTATTTTCTTCGACCACGACCGTCTCATTCTCCTCGGGAATCACAATGTTTCCTTCGTTCTCGGGCACTATCAGTTCGTTTTCCTCCGGAACGACAACCGTCGTGTTCTCCTCAGGCACAACCAGCTCGTTCTCTTCCGGAACGACAACCGTCGTGTTCTCCTCGGGCACAATCAGCTCGTTCTCCTCCGAAACGATGATTCCCTCGTCGGCCTCTTCCACGGGAATGTCATTTTCTTCAGTTTCCAACACGCCATCGTCCTCCATGCTCCTCTCTTGCTCCAGAGTGGGTTCGGGAGTGTGGCTTATTTCCGCAGGCTCGGCAAGCAGCATCCGCTTGTCGATTTCGAGCGGCACGAAATTCTCCTCGTAGAACTGGGCGTAGTCGTCGTAGCTGAACTGCCGCCCGAGCAGCTGCAGGTTGGGCTCGCTGATGATGACGATGCGCGACCCCTGCACCGAGTCGGCCTCCTGACTCCTGACTCCCGTCTCCTTCATAATATACTCCTGCTGATGCAGCAGCCGGGCGTATTGCAGGGCCTCGTCGTAGTTGCGGAAGCCGCTCACGCGCATGTGGCGAGGGCCGTCGGTATCGACAATTTCGATATTGAAGTCGCGCACCATGAAATTGGTGAAATTATAGCGCGCGAGCTCGAAGAGCAGCTTGTTTTGGTTGATGGAATCGGGGTGGTAGGCGATGATGTAGAGGAATTTCTCGTTGCGCTCGGGCGAGAATTCGCGCACGGCCACCGAGTCGCTGTCGCTGAGCACCACCGAGCGGCGGCTCCACACGTCGCCGAGGTCGAATTTTCCGCCGTGCAACCGCCGGCCTTGCTTCACGCCGTTGATTATCATTCCAGCCATTTCGGCGAGCTTGCTCTGCGGGAATTTCTCCACGAGCAGCTGCATATCGGCAAGGCAGCCATCGCCGTCGCCATTGTTGAGCCTCGACAGTCCGCCGATGAAGATGAATTTGTCGCGGTTTGCGCCCATCGGGAATCGCTCTTCGGAAATGCGCACGTTGCCGCGCACCTCGCCGTAGCGGTCGGCTTTGAAGGCGTTGTAGGTGGCACCGTAGATGGAGTCCTCCACCTGCTCGCCAAAGCGGGCCGTTTCTGCGAAATAGGGGTCGGTGAGAAGCGTTGTCCACGGACTTTCGGGGTATTCACTTTCGAGTCGGGCGACGTAAGACGCGGCCACGCCGTGCTCCCCTCTGCGCGAATGGAGCAGGAACATGTGGTAATACACGTCGGCCATTTGTTCGAACTGCGGGAAGTCGGTGAGCAGGCGGTTGAACTGCTTCTCGCTGAGGCGCAGGTTGTCGAGTTTGTCCTTGAAAATGACACCGGAGTGGAAGAGGCCGTCTTGAATGATGAGGTTCGAGGCCGCCACCTGCTCCTCGGTGAAGGGAATCTGCGCGAGGTAGTATTCTCGCTTGTGCGGGTCGTTCTGGGCGCTGTCGGCCACCTGCTGGAGCGAGTCTTGCAGGGCTTCTTGCCTGGCGATGGAGTCGAGCACCTCTTGCGACGGTTCCTCGCCCATGCCGCCCATTCCGGCCACCACGGTCTGGTTGATGCGCTGCCAGTTATCCACGTTCTCGCGCTTGCCCCACTGCCGCTCGAACGTCTGCTTGCCCTGTTGCACGGCCAAAGGGTTGTAGAAATACCATTTTCCGTCTTGCGGGCGGGTGTTGGGCGTCAGTTGTTGGGTGTTGGTCTGGTTGCGGTTGCCCACGCCGGCATTGCGCTGCATCTGCTGCTGGGCATCGGCCTCGGCTTGCTTCCGTTTTTCCTCTTTTTCCTTCTTTTTCAGGGCTTCGATGACGCGGTCGATGGCGGCATTGCGGTCTTTCTCGCTCATTTGGGCGAGGGCCTGCAGCGAGTCTTGCAGGTGGATGGCGTCGGTGTAGGGACCGAGTTCGTCGAGCACCTTCGAGCGTTGGGCGAGCTGTTCGTAGTCCTTGCGCTCTTTGTCGAGCATTCCGATGGCCTCGCCGTAGCAGCGCTGGGCGTCGCTGAACTTCTCTTTCGCCCAATAGAGGTCGCCGAGTTTCAGCAGCAGCACGCCTTTCTCAATGCCGCTACGCGTGACTTTCTCGTTGCCTTTCTCGTAGGCACTGATGGCCTGCGCGGTGTCGCGCTGCGCCAAATAGATGTTGCCGAGAGCGTAATAGACCTGGTCGAGATAATCCTTGTTTTTGTCCGACGCAGCCATGCGCTTCAGCTTGCCAATCATCTGCTTTGCCTGCGAGCCGGCCATCACCTCGGTCATGGCGATGCGCGCGTTGAACTCGATTTCGTAGGGCGGATTCTGCGCAATCACCTTTTTATAGGCCTTGTAAGCCTCTTGCGGATGTCCCAGCTCCGTTTCCAGCTGCCCGAGCAGATAGTATTCGCGGGCTTTCTGGCGCTTTCGCATCTCGTGTTTGATGACTTTTTTCAGGTAGGGCACGGCCTCGGCATAGTCGCCCGTGTGGATGTAGTAGTCGGCCAGCGTGTAGTCCCATTCCTTTTGCGCGCGCCAGTGGATGGAGTCGCGTCGCATATTGCGAATCACGTCCTCGGCGTCGTAGAGCCATTCCTGCTCAACGTAGCACTTCGCGAGCCATGCCCGGGCGCGTCCGTAGATGGCGGGCTGCGTCTGGTAGAGCCTGC
This sequence comes from bacterium UBA3734, assembly GCA_002372575.1. Taxonomy (GTDB): domain Bacteria; phylum Bacteroidota; class Bacteroidia; order Bacteroidales; family Bacteroidaceae; genus Prevotella. Next base: position 3,288 of record DFHC01000146.1, read on the forward strand.
TCATATAATTAAATGTGGCGGCGGCCTCGTCGAAAGCCCCTTTGTAGAACTGCGCCCGTCCCATCATCAGCCACGCCTTCCAGAGAAACGGATTGTATTCCTTGCGCGAGAGCCATTCGAGGTCGCGCTCCGTCTTGCGGCGTTTCTTCGTCCATTCGGGCCGTTTTTTGATGCTGTGTAGCTTGATGGCTTTCTGGCATTTTTCGATGGCTTTCTCGTAGTTTCCCTTGCCCAGCTCGCGGCTGTTTTTGTTGCCGACGGTGTAGAGCGGAATCAACTCCGTGAAATTGTCTTTGTTGCCGTTTTCTTTTTCGAGCGAGGCGTCGATGTAGGCGAGTTTTCCGTTGTAATAGGTGTTGTAGCGAGCATTGAACGAGTGCCACCAACGGCTCTTCGCAGTGTTTTTCTGCGTAGAACAGCCCACTGCCATTCCTGTCAGGAACAGCAGCAAGAGCCCTGCGAAAAGTTTCGTTCCATGCTGTCGCATCTGCGATAATAACGCGTTTTTTGCAAATTTATTGCCTTTGCATCAGCAAAATCACCTCGTCGCGCAGTTCGTTGGGCAGGGCGATGCCGCGCAGGGTGAGGCTGCGGCACCAGGCGGCCACGTCGGTAGCTTGCATCGTGTGGAGGACGTAGGCGAACTGTTCCACTTCGTCGTCGGAATAGCTGTCGGCGGCGCGGTTTCGGAACTGGTCGAGTTCCTCGTCGTCGAAATATTCGACGGGCTTCACGGCGGCCTCCATCGTGCAGATTTGCTCGCACTTCGGCGTTTCGGGCGTGCAAGTGGCGCAGTCGCCCTCACCAACAACAATGGGCTCTTCGGTGCCGTCGGCGCGACGGTTGTGGCCGAAAATGTAGGCGATGGCGCCAAGCGCGAGCAGCGCAATGAGGGAAATAACTATAAAATTCACAATTTAAAATTTACAATTCACAATTCATTACTCACTACTCACTATAAACTGTGCGCTACGGAGGCTATCCCAGAAGTGCGGATACGACTTCGTGACCACCTGCGGATGGCGGATGGAAATCTGGGGAAAACGCAGCGACAAAGGCGCAAACGAGAGAGCCATACGATGGTCTTCGTAGGTGTCGATGGGTTCAAGCGAAGGTTCACATCGTTCGCCGTCCCACACGAGTTCGTCGGCGTTTTCCACGCGAAGTACGAAGCCCACCTTTCGCAGTTCCCTGACGAGGGCGTCGATGCGGTCGGTTTCTTTGATGCGCAGGCTTTGCAAACCGCGAAAATGAAAGGGAATGCCCTTGGCAGCGCAGGTGACGACGATGGTTTGCACGAGGTCGGGCGAGTTCACGAAATCGTAGTCGAGGCGCGGAGCCACACGGTCGCTCTTTCGCAGAACAATCGCTCCTCCCTCCTCGCTCCTCGTTCCTCGCTCCTCGCTCCTCACTTCACCCTCTACACTCCTCGAAACCTCCGTTTTCACTCCGAGCATCGAGAAAATGTAGCGCACGGCGGCATCGCCCTGCTTCGAGCTGTCGTGGAGGCCGGGCAGTCGGATTTCCGCGTCTTCATCGGCGGTGAGCGCCATCATTTCGTACCAGTAGGAGGCTGCGCTCCAGTCGTTTTCGATGAGGTAAGGGCGATGCTGATAGCCGCTGGGACGCACGGTGATGACGTTTCCACTTGTCCAGCCGGCGTCGGCACCGAACTCGCGCATCATCCAGAGCGTCAAGTCGATGTAGGGGCGCGACACGATGTCGCCTTTCAGCCGCAGCTCCAGGCCGTTGTGCAGCACGGGGGCAAGCATCAGAAGGGCCGAAATATACTGCGAGCTCACGCTTCCCTGCATTTCCACGATGCCGCCGTCGAGTTGTCGCCCGCTGATGCGTAGCGGCGGAAATCCCTCTTCGCCCTCGTAGCGGATGTCGGCACCGAGTTGCTGCAGCGCCTCCACGAGAATACCGATGGGCCGCCGTTTCATACGCTCCGTGCCGGTGAGCAGGAACGAGCCTTCGCTCGTGGCGAGCAGTGCCGTGAGAAAGCGCATCGCCGTGCCTGCCGCCCCGATGTCGATTACCACATCCGCCTTTCCACTTCGTCCGTCCAACATCGCGAGAGCCTGCAGCAGCGTCTTCGTGTCGTCGCAATCAGAGAGGTTTTCAGGCAGTCGCGCCGTGTCGTAGAGCATTCCGTGGCAGTCGGCGTCGCTTCGGCACGCCAGCGCACTAATGACCAGCGCACGGTTCGAAATGCTTTTCGAGGCCGGCAGCTGAGGCGTGGCGCGCAGTTCAGAGGGGGCTGTTATCGTCAGAATTTCAGTCATTGTCTTTAGAGTCAGGATGCAAAGTTAGAAAAAAATGGGCAAATTTCAAGATTTTCGAGAGTTTTTTCGACTCAGATGAAAAAAACAGCCGTTTTTCTTGCACGAATCACAAAAACTT
>DFHC01000146.1:5824-6305 GCA_002372575.1 bacterium UBA3734
CGAGTCCAGTAATCCCGACAGCAGGAAACTAAGTGGTTGTTTTTCAATCGCTTAGTTTTTGTTTTTGGAAATGATGAAATTTGTGCCAACTGCTATATCATGGCCTATGCTTTTGATTCCATGCGGCAGTCATCATTGATAACTGCTGTCATGCTTCGCCATGTCGATAATAGTTTGAGGAATTCCTACCACGTAGTCCACATCATCCAATTCGAGACATGGATTCAGATACTTATACATAAAATCGCAGGCCTCCTCGATGTTGATGCTTCCCAGATAATCGGGTAGCCATTCCCTGAAGTCTTTTCGTTTGTAATCCATGTTTTCCTTGTGCACCTCTATCAATGCTGCAATGAAATCAGGAGAAATACCGTCTGGAACATTGTTTATTTTGGGCACAAATTCATAACCACAATTCTCCTCACAGTACTTTATCACTTTATCCTCGTTATACTCGTAGTATCCATTTTCAAAACCATTT
>DFHC01000026.1:0-136 GCA_002372575.1 bacterium UBA3734
GACCAAGAAGACGAGCGACTTCTGCACGGCTGCCGTCCTCAACACCAGCAGTCCACTGTCGCAGCGCTTCAAGGCCGCTTTCAGCGAAGATGCACTCACGAAAGGCTGGACACCCCGCAGCGACCTCGACGTGATG
>DFHC01000026.1:193-9277 GCA_002372575.1 bacterium UBA3734
GCTCTTCCACGACACGAAAGACGACGTCGTGCCAGTGGAGAACTTCCATGCCATGAGCAATTTCCTCAAGGCTCATGGCATCAAGACAGAGGAGTTTGTCGGTGAGTACAGCTCAGGACTGACCAAGGAACTCGGCTTCACCAACCACGAGGTATCGGCACTCACCTTCTTCCTCAAAATCATCGAGTGGATGAATGCAAACTACGGTTCGTAGGTTAGTTTTTTGATTGATTTGTCTGACCGCATCCGTCGTGCGGCTGAAAATATCGAATAAGCCCCGGCTGTTGGTATGCCGAATTTGAACAGCGAAGTCGCCGCCCGGGCTTGCGGCGCATCTGCGATGGGGAAATCCTGAGGGGTTTCCCCATTTTTTTGAAAAAATATGGCAGTTTCGGCATTTTGTCGCATCTCTGCACTCGGCTTAAAGATAGTGGTAATATTGTGTTTTTTTTTTGCTAAGGGATTGAATTTTCTTCTTCGAACGAGTTGGTAGTTCAGTTTTTTTTCTTATATTTGCAAATTGAAATGCTACTACTCCAAACAGTCATATCGCACGTAAGACAGTCTGATGCGGCAATTCAGTCGAACGACGACCATCAGCAGGGTGTTGCAGAAAGGGCGGAGGCCTTTGCTGCAGAGTTCGGTATGGGTGAATGGGGGAGGGTTTTGGGTCTGTTGCACGACAAAGGCAAGGAAAAGAAGGCGTTTCAACAACACATTATTAAGGAGAGTGGGTTGGATCCGTCTGTCAGGGTTGAGGGAGATTACAAACATGCGTACGTTGGAGCTTTGTTGGCAAAACAATTGTTTCCAAAGTATCATCCACTGATGGACAATGCCTTAATGGGACATCATCGGGGGCTTTATGACGATGGTGATATGCTAGAGGTTATGAAATCGCAAATTCCTAATGATGTAACAGTCAGTCAAATCAGTGCGCAATTTTCAGTTCCGAAATTACAAAAGCCAAGTGATGTTCATCATCTGCAAAGAATGTTATTCAGTTGTCTTGTCGATGCTGACTATTTGGACACGGAAGCCTTCATGCAACCTGAGCAAAGCAAATTGAGGGGAAAATATGAATCGTTGGAAGAACTTGAAAGGAAATTGGAATTATTCCTGAATAGTTTAAAGAAAAATGCTCCTGACACCGAAGTAAACAGAATCAGAAATGAGGTGCAAGGTTGCTGTTTGAAGGAAAGCGTTAATCAGCCAGGGTTTTATAGTTTGACAGTACCAACAGGTGGTGGAAAAACGATAGCATCGGTCCTTTGGGCTATCAAACACGCAGTAAGGAACGGCTTGAAACGAATCATCATCGCTATTCCATACACAAGTATCATCACCCAAACGGCGAGCGTATTAGGAAATATTTTCGGAGACGAAAACGTGCTCGAACATCATTCGAATGTTGACCGAACTGATTCCAACGACAAAGAATTGTCGCAAAAGCAGAAGATATCCACCGAGAACTGGGATTATCCTATTGTCGTGACAACGAATGTGCAACTGTTTGAATCTCTGTATAGCAATAAACCTTCTGATTGCAGGAAACTGCATAATATTGCGAAGAGCGTCCTTATTCTTGACGAAGTACAAACGCTTCCGATCGAATTTCTTCAACCTATTGTTGATACTTTGGATTCGTTGAAAAGAGTGTTCGGCACCTCCGTTTTGTTTACGACGGCAAGTCAGCCAGTATTGTCTGGAGCTATTCAAGGGACCAATCCATTTGTAGCCTTTGAAGGACTATCGGATATACATGAAATTGTTCCCCGAGAAGCCAATCTTCACGACCGATTGCGGCGTGTGGATATTGAGTTTGAAGACGATGCAAGAAAAGAATACGATGAAGTGGCGAAGCAAATTGCCAATTATCCTCGCGTATTATGTATCGTGAACACGCGAAACGATGCCAAGGAAATTTATAATCGTTTGCCTAAAGAAGGCATTTGCCTGCACTTGTCGCGAATGATGTGCCCCGACCATGTGAGAGAAACTATTGATAGGGTTAAATCAGCCCTTAAAGATTCTGCGAATAGCATTGTCAGAGTGGTGGCGACACAATTGATAGAAGCTGGTGTTGATATTGATTTTCCCGTGGTATTCCGACAAGAGGCGGGGCTTGATTCCATCTTGCAGGCAGCTGGAAGATGCAATCGTGAGGGGAGTTTGGAACAGGGCAAGGCGGTTGTGTTTGCATTGCAAAAGCCCTTGCCTCCCGGTTTTATGACGCAGACCAATAATGCCCGACAAAATATGGGGAAAGATTACGATTGGTTCTCACCCGAGGCCATGGAAGCATATTTCAAACAGCTATATGCACGCGTTAATAGTTTTGACAAGGCAAACATAAAGGAACTGCTTTACAAACCCGATGAGATGCAATTTGAAACCGCAGCATCAAAGTTCCGTTTGATAGACGACAAAACAACTTCCGTCATCGTGAACTGGAAAAACAGTATGGACTTGGTATCTGTTTTAATAAAAGAAGGCCCCAATTATTCTCTGATGAAAAAAATATCGCAGTTTAGTGTCAATGTCAGAGATAGGGAGATGAGGAAATTAGCAGCCGCTGGAGCTGTTGAAGAAGTTTTGGAAGGCATATTTGTGGTCCGCGACCCGAAATTTTATGACAAAGAGATCGGATTGGCGACCGACAATCATTGGTTAGAAGAATCATTAATTATTTGAAATATGGAATATCACGACAAAGAATTTTGTTTGGAAGTATGGGGCCCGATGGCCTGTTTCACCCGACCAGAGCTGAAAGTGGAGCGGGTGAGCTACGATGTCATTACCCCATCGGCAGCAAGGGCTGTCTTTGAAGCCATTTTTTGGAAACCCGCCATTCGCTGGCAAGTGACCAAAATAGAGGTGCTTAACCCTATCAAATGGACAACTATTCGAAGGAACGAAGTCGGTGCCGTTGCGTCAAAGAATCCGATTTTCATTGAAGATAAGCGCCAGCAAAAGAATTCGTTGTTGCTTCAGGATGTCCGCTATCGGATTTGGGCAAAATTGGAATTCATTCCCCAGTGGAAACGGAAAGAGACCCGAAATGCACAGATTGACACAGAGGAGGCGGACTTGCTTCGCAAAGATGAAAACCCCGGCAAGTACAACGCGATGTTTGAGCGCCGCGCAAGCAAGGGGCAATGCTTCAACCAGCCTTATCTCGGCACACGCGAGTTTTCGGCCTCGTTCCGTTTGGTGAACCCTGAACAAGAGGAATTGGTATCACCGATTGACGAAAGCCGCGACCTCGGCATCATGCTTTACGACATGGATTTTCAGGGTAATCCTGATAAACCCGAAGCCATGTTCTTCCGTGTCCAAATGGAGAGCGGAGTGATAATTGTTCCACCAATTAACAGTAAGGAGGTTTTGAGATGATACTGCAGGCGTTATACGATTATTATAATCGGAGCAAAGGTTCGCTTCCCACTTTTGGACGAGAGCTGAAAGAGATCGGTTTCTTAATAGTCATTGATAAGAACGGCAATTTCGTTAAGTTTGAAGACAGAAGAATAGACAAAAAGCAGGCACAAAAGTTTTTGGTCACGAAAAGTGTAGGCCGAACAAGTGCCCCTGCTGCCAACTACCTTTATGACAACAGTGCGTATGTATTCGGCTATTCTGAAAAGGGAGATTCTGAAAAATATATTGAGTGCTTTAAAAAGAAGGTTAAAGATATTCTTAAAGCTTCGCCCGAAAATGACGAACTAAAAGCCGTCGATTCTTTCTATCAACATGATATGGCGATAGTTTTGAATAAAATGAAAGAAGATGCATTGTGGCCAGAGATAGAGAAAAATTTGAATAAAAAGTACTCGATTTTCTCTTTTCTTATAGAGGGCAATACGAAAATTGTGGCCGAAAATGATGCTTTATTAGATTTGTTAAATGATGAAGCGGTTGATGCAGATCAAATCTGCTTGATTTCTGGTCAAAGAGGTCATATTGTTGAAACTACCACGGCTACCATGATTCCTGGCAGTCAAGCAACGGCGAAACTGGTGGCTTTTCAAGTGAATTCAGGCTATGATTCATACGGAAAGGAAAAAGGAGGTAATGCCCCAATCAGCGAAGAAGCTGAATTTGCCTATACCACAGCTTTGAATTTCATGCTTCGCTCTGATTCACGAAACAAGTTTATGATAGGCAATCGCACATTCTTGTTTTGGGCATCCAATAATGATGAGGCCGGAAAACAAGCAGAAGAAAGCGTTTTCAACATGTTTGGATTCACCGAACAGGAAGATGACCCTAATAGAAACATCGAGCAAGTGCGAAAAACATTCAATGCCATTTATTCAGGTAGTCTAAGAACCTCACTTGATGACAAATTCTACATTCTGGGACTTGCACCAAATTCGGCGCGAATTGCAGTAACTTATTGGTCAGAACTGCCATTGAAGGATTTCGCTTTCCGCATCCTTCGCCATTTCGAGGATATGGAAATCGTTGACACCCGTAAAGAGAAGAAACCATACATGGGACTTCGTTCCATCTTGGCGGCTGTCACATTGGGTGGTAAGTCATCAGATGCTACGCCGAATCTGCCCGAAGCTGTGCTGAAAAGCATCTTTCAGGGACTTCCATATCCCTATACGCTATTTGCCGGGTGTATTCGTCGGATTCGTGCTGAGCAAAGTTTGAACATTACCCGCGCCGCCATCATCAAGGCTTATTTGAACAGAATTAATAACCAACAAAAAATAAATGTTATGTTAGACGACAAAAACACCAATCAAGGCTACCTTTGTGGCCGTCTGTTTGCCGTGCTTGACAAGATTCAGGACGAGGCGAACAACCAACACTCCATCCGTGAACGCTACATGAACTCGGCAAGTTCAACGCCTGCCGCAGTTTTCGCGACTATCCTTAACTTGTCCTATCACCATTCGGAGAAACTGAATGAGGGACGCAGGGTTTGGTTTGAAAAAATCAAGCAAGAAATCGTTGACAAGATTAGTCCTGACGGTTTCCCGACGCATCTTGACCTACAAGACCAAGGGCGGTTCTTTGTAGGCTATTATCAGCAAACCCAGTGGTTTTACACAAAGAAAGAAGAACAAGTAACTGAATAACAACTTTAAAGCAATTGTATTATGAACAGAATTGATTTCGTTTACATCTTCGATGTACAAGACGGTAACCCCAATGGCGACCCCGACGCTGGCAACCTGCCCCGTGTGGACGCCGAAACAGGCATGGGCCTCGTGACCGATGTGTGCCTTAAACGCAAAGTGCGCAACTATGTGCAAGTGGCAAAAGAATGTGCTGCAGGCTACGACATCTTCATCAAAGAAAAAGCGGTTTTGAACACGCTCATAGATAAAGCTCATGAAGATGAATCTGTTAAAGAAGCAAAGGACAAAACATCTGCAGCCCGCGATGTAATGTGCAAGTCATATTATGACATTCGGACTTTTGGCGCCGTGATGTCAACAGGTAAGAACGCGGGCCAGGTTCGTGGCCCCATTCAAATGACTTTTGCCCGTTCCGTTGATTCCATTGCCACCGCCGAACATTCCATCACACGCATGGCAGTGGCCACTGAAAAAGAAGCTGAAAAACAGGGAGGCGACAATCGTACTATGGGCCGCAAAGCCACCGTGCCCTATGGTCTCTATGTCTGTCATGGCTTTGTTTCGGCTAATCTCGCCAAGCAAACTGGTTTTTCGGAAGAAGACCTCGAATTGTTCTGGGAGGCCTTGAAAAACATGTTCGATATCGACCGTTCGGCAGCCCGCGGTTTGATGAGTGCCCAGAAACTGATTGTCTTCAAGCATGATTCTGTATTGGGCAATGCACCTGCCAATAAACTGTTTGACCGTGTTAAGGTGGAAAAGAAGTCGGAAGATGCTCCACGCTCATTCGGTGACTACGAGGTGACCATCAACAGAGATAATCTTCCTGCCGGCGTGACCGTCGAAGAACTGATTTAGCCCATTATGGCCAAAAGATATGAGATAAGAAACAGCACTGCCGATTTCCTGATTTTCCAGCTGGAAAGCAAGGAGCAGGGTGTTGAGGTGGTGTACGCCAACGAAACTATTTGGTGTACGCAGAAGGCTATGGCGGCACTCTTCGATGTGGGAGTGCCCGCCATCAGCAAGCATCTGGCCAATGTCTTTGAAACTGGTGAACTGACGGAAGAGGCAACTATTTCCAAAATGGAAACAGTTCAGCAAGAAGGTAACCGTGAAGTAAAACGTCACTTCATACGATGTCAATGAGACCATCATATTGTGACTTGCGAACCTATGGCAGTGCATAAAAGTCGGGATGTTCGCACGCACTGATAGTCATATCGTTACGTATATAATTAAGGCTACAACGGCATAAAAGAAGGGAGGTTCGCGGAATAATAGGGATTTGCGCCTGATTTTCAGGCGATTAGAATATGTATGGTCGCGCCCCGCGTGGGCGCGTGGATTGAAACCACAGCGCATTCACCTCGTAGGTCTTGCCCGCTGTCGCGCCCCGCGTGGGCGCGTGGATTGAAACTTGCAGGGCTTCGATGCTGTCGAACATCTTTTCGTCGCGCCCCGCGTGGGCGCGTGGATTGAAACTATGTTGGACTCAACAAGTCAGCACCCAATGATGTCGCGCCCCGCGTGGGCGCGTGGATTGAAACGCCGATGCCGTGCGATGGCTCGGAAAGAAGTAGTCGCGCCCCGCGTGGGCGAGTGGATTGAAACAACAAGTTTATGGAACGGCGCGAAAAGTGCATGGAGTCGCGCCCCGCGTGGGCGCGTGGATTGAAACTTAACGTAATGAACTTTGTCAAATGATAATAAGTCGCGCCCCGTGTGGGCGCGTGGATTGAAACGAGGTGTCCTTGCCCTGCTTCTTCGCCGAGGCGTCGCGCCCCGTGTGGGCGCGTGGATTGAAACACGTATCATGGTGTGGAGATGTGGCTTGACAAGGTCGCGCCCCGCGTGGGCGCGTGGATTGAAAGTAAAAAAAACGCCCGAACCGCCAAACGATTCGGGCATTTTTTATCATATAGCCTTATCCGATGTCCTGCAAAATCTCGCTGAGCGTGGGATGAATGTGGACGATGTCGCGGAGCTGGGCGAGGGTGGTGTCGCGGTTCATCAGCGCGGCAATTTCCTGCACGAGGTCGGCGGCATGTGCTCCGAGGATGTGGCAGCCGATGATGCGGTCGCTGGCGTCGGTGAAGAGCTTCACGATGCCCTCGGTGGCGTCGATGGCGAGTGCCTTGCCGTTGGAGCGATAGTAGCCCTTGTGGCAGGTGTATTCGCGGCCTTCGTCCTTCAGCTGGTCTTCGGTGGGGCCTACGCTGGCGGCCTCGGGACTGGTGAAGACGGCGGCGGGCATTACGTCGAGCCGAATCGCGTCTTTGCGTCCGAGAATCGTGTTCACCACGCGGATGCCCTGCATCGTGGCGGCGTGGGCAAGCAACTGGCGACCGTTGACGTCGCCGATGGCGAAGACGCGGCACTCGCCGCCTGCCTGCTGGACAACCTCGAAGGTGTCGGGATTGACCTTGATACCGAGGCGGTCGTAGGCAATGCCGGCCTGGTCGAGGTTCAGGTTCTCGATGTTGGGCGTGCGACCCGTAGCCACGAGAATCACGTCGGCCTCGATGCTCTCTTCCTTGCCTTTGCGCTCGAAGGTGACAAGCTGTCCGTCAACCTGCTTCACTCCGGCGCCGAGATAGAACTTCACACCGCGCTTTTCGAGCTGTTTGCGCAGTCGCTTGGCGATGTCGCTGTCCATCGCGGGCAGACATTCCTTGAGGTATTCCACCACCGTCACTTCGCTGCCGAAACTGGCAAACACGCTGGCAAATTCCATTCCGATGACGCCTGCGCCAATGATGCAAAGACGTTTCGGAACTTGCTGGATGTCAAGCAGTTCGGTCGAGGTGATGCAATTCGGCCCCGTGATGCCCGGGATGGGCAGGATTTTCGTGCGCGAGCCCGTGGCGATGATGATGTTGTCGGCCTTGAACTCCTGCACGAGGGTTTCTTCATCGACGGTGGAAACCACTTCGACGGTGTTTGCATCGAGGAAATGGCCGTGACCGTGGACGAAGGTGATGCCGGGCTGCTGCATGAGCGTTTCCACGCCCGAGCGCAGCTGCTCCACAATCTGCTGTTTGCGCTCCACGACCTGCGCGAAATCGACCGTTCGTCCGAGCTCGGCGAGTTCGGCATCGTGGCAGAATGCCTTCGTGGGAATGCATCCGCAGTTCAGGCAGGTGCCGCCTGCGAACGCACTCTCAACGATGACCACTTGCAGCCCGTTCTTGGCTGCATATTCGGCTGCGCGATAGCCTCCGGGGCCGCTGCCGATGATGATTAAATCCGATTTATTCATTGAACATTGAAGATTGAAGATTGAACATTATTGTTCGGCTTTCAACTGACGCCACGTGACAATCGGATGCTTGGCGGCGAGCACGTCATCGACGCGTCCGATGGGCGTCTTGTGCGGAGCTGACTTCACGAGTTCGGGGTCGGTCTTGGCTTCCTCGGCGATGCAGCGCATCACTTTGATGAAGTCGTCGAGCGTTTCCTTCGACTCGTTTTCCGTCGGTTCAATCATCAGGCTCTCGTGGAAGAGCAGCGGGAAGTAGATTGTGGGCGCGTGGTAGCCATAGTCGAGCAGTCGCTTGGCCACGTCCATCGTCGTCACGCCCGTCGATTTGTCTTTCAGGCCGTCGAACACGAATTCGTGCTTGCAGAGGCCGTCGATGGGCAGTTCATAGACGTCTTTCAGCGACTCCTTGATATACGTGGCGTTGAGCGTGGCGAGCGGACCCACCATCTTGATGTTCTCGCGACCGAGCGTGAGGATGTAGGTATATGCCTTGAGCATCACGCCGAAGTTGCCGAAGAAATTGCCCACGCTGCCGAGCGACTTCTCGTAGTCGCCTGTTTCAACGTGGAACGACACTCCCTCTTCGTCTTCCTTCATCACCACGCGCGGCGTGGGCAGGAATTGCTCCAGACCCTCGCGCACGCCCACCGGACCGCTGCCGGGGCCGCCGCCGCCGTGAGGCGTGGAGAACGTCTTGTGCAGATTGATGTGCATCACGTCGAA
>DFHC01000166.1:0-8496 GCA_002372575.1 bacterium UBA3734
ATCCAGTCGTAGTTGTTCACCATCTCGGCAGCGTTGGAAGCCCCCTCCAAACCTCCCCCCGAAGGGGAGACTTCAGATTCGTTGCTCCCCTCTCCTTCTGGGGAGGGGCTGGGGGTGGGGCTAAAGTCGAGGAACTTTGCCACTTGCGCCTTGATGCACTCCTGGTTGTGGCGCAGCGTCTCGTCGTTGAGCAGGTTGCGCTCCTGCGATTTTCCGCTGGGATCGCCAATCATGCCCGTGGCACCGCCCACCAAGATGATGGGTTTGTGGCCACAGCGCTGCAAGTGGCGCAGCATCATGATGCCACACAGGTGGCCGATATGCAGCGAATCGGCAGTCGGGTCGGTGCCCAGATATGCCGTAACCATTTCCTTTTGCAGGAGTTCCTCTGTTCCGGGCATGATTTGCGCCAGCATACCGCGCCAGCGCAGTTCTTCTACGAAATTTTTTCTCATCGAATAGTTCCTTTTTTAATTTGCGGGTGCAAAGGTACGATTAAGTGAGGGAAATACAAAATAAAACCTATTTTATTTTTATTTCCGAACGAAAGTACCTTCTTCTTGAAAGGTACTAATAAGTGAGCAGAATACAAAAGAAATTTTTCTTTTTATCATCTTTTACATTCGTAAACAAGGCAGAGGGAGAAGACGATTTCAACGACAATCATGACAAGGGCTAAGACGTAAATCGGAGCAACATGGCCGAGCACGAGTGACATGATGGGGATGAAAATCGACAGAATCAGGTAGGTTTTCGAGGAATACAGCCAACTAAACGGCATGAGGTGGGCACCGAAAATCATGGCGAAAACCATCAGCATCTTGTCGGGTACGGCGTTGAAAACCCACATTGCTATCAGAATATAAAGCATTTGATTGACCGAAAACAGAATTCCTGCTTTTGTCAAAGGATTTTCCTTGTTTTGGAAGTCAATTTTCAGCCACTTTGAAAACATCCAAGCCAAAGGGAAGAGCAGGGCTGTGGCGCAGAATGTCAAAAGATTTTTCTGCATGATGTCGAGCGATGAAAGATGAACAACGAGTATCACGGCCCAAATGAAGACCGACGACACGATGAAATGCAGTCCTTTTTTCTGTTTGACGGAACAATCTTTTTGCAGTTCGTCGAGAGTGAATTGTTTCATTTTTTCAATTCTTCATTTTTCTTTTTTCAAAATCGTCCTTATTTGCCATAGCGCTGTTCGACCACGTTCCAGTCGATAATCTGCCAGAGGGCGGCAAGATGGTCGGGACGGTGGTTTTGGAAGTCGAGGTAGTAGGCGTGCTCCCAAACGTCGAAGGTCAGCAGCGGTGTCAGTCCTTTTTGCACGGGATTGGCGGCATTCGCTTCCTGCGAAATGACGAGTTTTCCGTCGTTGTCAGCCGACAGCCAGACCCATCCGCTGCCGAACAGCGTGGCACCTTTCTTTTGGAATTCGTCTTTGAACGCCTCGAACGAGCCGAAATCGCGCACGATGGCCTCAGCGACCTTTCCGACGGGCTGATTTTCGGCTTTCGGAGCGCAGAATTGCCCAAAATACAACTCGTGGTTCAGAATCTGCCCGGCATTGTTGAGGATTCCACCCTCGGCCTTGCAGACGATTTCCACCAACTCAGCCTCCTCGAAACTGCTGTCGGGCAGCAGACCATTGAGGTTGTTCACATACGCCGCCAGATGTTTTCCGTGGTGGAACTCCAGCGTCTGCTTGCTTATCACCGGCTCCAGTGCGTCGAGCGCATAGGGCAGCGACATCAACTCAAATTTTTTTGCCATTTTTCTTTTGTTTAAGGTGAATAAACATCCCATTATCGTCGCAAAAATAATGATTTTTTGTCGAAAATGCAAAAAATCGAGGAAATTTTTCCGAATTCTAATCTGCCAACTTGAAATTGGCGAGTTTCCACGTGAAGAATATGGTAAGAAATGCTAATGCCGCATTTTCACAAGGTGCCTATGCTTGCATTACAGATCACTTATGCTTTTTAGATAGATTCAAAATAAGGGATTATGCAAAAGCGATTTATGGTGCTGGAGTCTATACAAAAGATGAAGTCCACTTCATTATTGACGGGGTGCTATACAAACATAAAAGGCCGAGATAACTCGGCCAGTAGATCCCCAACTTCGCGGGCTGGTTTCAGTGGTCATACCTCCCACGCTGCAAAGGTACAACAAAAATTTGAACCACCAAAATATTTCAAGAAAAAAATCAAAAAAAATGAACACCATCCCGATTCTGCCCCTATCGGCAGACTATTTCTTCACTGCACTTGGGGTCCAGTTTTTAAAGAAACTCATTACTTTCTTCTTGTCGTAACTTTGCCCTTCCTCTAAGAAACCGGAGTCTTGAATGTGGATGACCTTACCGTCAGTGTCGAGCACAACGAACACGGGATAGCCAAAGCGTCCGCAGTTGTTGAGCCGAGCCATCAAGGCTGCTGCCTGCTGCGCTTTCTCGGCATTCGCGGAGCGGCGAGGATTGTAGTTCACGTGGATATACTCAAAATTGTCGTCAATGAGTTTGCTGATGTCGGCATCTTTAGAGATGAAATCAGCAAATCGCAGACACCACGAACACCAGTTGCCTCCCACCTGACAGATAACAAACTTGCCGCTCGCCTTGGCTTTGACAAGCGCTTGGTCAATCTGTTCGATGGGATTGATTTCTTCGTTATACACTCTTTTCAGCCCTTTCTGCTGCGCGTTTACCGCTACTGTGGCCATGAGCATCATGCCCACCAACACCACAATCATGTTTCCTTTTTTCATAACTCTTTCTAACTAATCGCTGCAAAATTACTATTTTTCCAGCAAAAAAGAACAATTTGTCGCAACTTTCTTGTCGCCAACGATATAGAGCGTCCATCGTGTTGCGCATATTGTTAGCCAGCTTCGCCTCGGCCACCACTTTTTTGAGGATTATTTGGTTTGTTCAAAACTTTTTCGTATATTTGCAGTATGAAGAATTTGACTGCACTGATGCTCATTGTTCTTTGCAACTTTTTCACCTCCATTTTCGTCTAATTATAGCAACGGAACGTTTCTATTTTCATCATGAACGAAGAAAAACGACTACAACGACGCAAACGGCTGATGGACAACAAAGCCTATCAGACGATGGAGAAGCTGACGCGCTACACTGACCGTTACTATCTGGATGCGCTCATCGGAGTCATCCCCGGGTGGGGCGACATCGTGGCCCTGATCAGCGTCGTGCCGTTTTTCTATTTTGCCAGCCGCATCATCAGGAGCGTACCGCTGACACTGGCCGTACTGAACAATGCCTTGCGCGACGTGCTACTGGGCATGATTCCGTTTTTCGTGGGCGACATCATCGACATCTTCCATCGGGCCAACACAAAGAACATGGCCATGATTCAGGGCTTTGTAGATGGCGACGAGGCCATCATCCGAGAAGTGAACCAGCGGGCATGGCAGTCGGCCATTGCACTCGTCGTCCTACTCGTGCTCATCGCCCTCATGATCTGGCTGCTCATCACCTTCGGCAGCTACCTCTACTCGTTGGTCGCCTCGCTTTTCTGACATCGGCTTTTCTGCTGATTCTGAAGAAAAAGTGCGTAAAAACACAAAATTTCATAGGAAAATACCAAGAAATTCGTGTTTTTTTCCTAAATTTGCATCACGGATAAAAAAGGGAAATCATATTGGGTAAATGTAAAGATGTACAAAAAATTTTCATCGGGATTTCCGAAAACCTGTTGAAAAATAAAAAGCTGTCCGAAGACAGCTTAATGGGGCGGCCCGATAAAGTTCCAACCCCCACGCATATCAGCGGATAGTCACAAAGGACGCTGCAAAGATACAACAAATTTTCAAACCACCAAAGAAAATCAAGAAAAAAATGAAAAATTTCAAATCAAATGCGTGGATTCTTCCACAACCCGTGCTGATTATCGGCACCTACGACAAAGACGGTCGGCCAAACGCTATGAACGCTGCCTGGGGCGGCCAGTGGGATATGCACGAAATCATGATTTCGCTCGGCTCTCACCAGACCACGGACAACCTCGACCAGAATCCTGAGTTCACCGTCACCTTTGCTACTGCTGACACTCTGGTGGCTGCCGACTACGTGGGCATTGCCAGTGGCCGGAAAACGCCCGACAAGATGGCAAAGACGGGCTGGACCATCGAAAAGGCACCCAACGTGAATGCCCCGCTGTTTCGAGACTTCCCGATGACGCTGGAATGTCGCGTGAAGCAGAAACTCGACGAGAGCGAAACGGGCTATTACCTCATAGCTGAAATCGTGAACATCCTCTGCGACGAACGCTATCTGGCCGAAGACGGCAAACCCGACGTCGAGGCCATGGACCTCATCACCTACGACCCTGTCCACCACAACTATATCAAACTGGGCAGCATCGAGGGCAAGGCCTTCGCCGATGGCAAGCAGATAGGGTGAGATTCCACGCATTCGTCCGAAAAAATGTGAAAAAGGCTTGGTTATTCGTCCGAAAAAGTGTCGCTTTGCAGCGATTATTCGTCCGAAAAAGTGTCGCTTTGCGGCAGATAATAAAGAAAAATATTATGGCATTGGAAATTGCAGCAGTACCTGTATTAACTGGCGAAGCCTCTGACCGCTTCGAACAGTTGGTGAAGCAGAGCGAACAGCAACGAGGTTCCGTTGATTTCAGCCGCGAAATTAATGAGGCTCGCGACATTCTCTCAAAGGAAAATTTTTAATCATCGCCCCCATTTTATGAGTTTCCTTCAGGACAAGTGCAACTTTGGTTTTTATAACCGTATGAAAGCCGACAATTGTAAACCTTTCTTCTGCGGCGATGAGGATTTGGATGAGTTTTTATCGCCTATAATTTGTTATTAATAAGTGTGTTACTTTTTTATCATTCCTGTTCATAAAGCTGACAACATACTCCTTATCAAAGGTACTGATGTTCACACCTGCTTTATCGTACAAACTGTAAATGAAGTCTGTATTCTTGATAATCAACATCCACTTTGCCTTACACTCGTTAATTAAATACCCAGCCAACCGCCTCTGATCTTCTCTCGTAAATGCGTTTTGAGCATAGGTACTGAATTCGCTGTCATAAGGTGGGTCGAGAAAAATAAAATCGTTTGCAGTAGGACCTACAGAACGTAGGAACTCTTCAAAATCCAGATTGTATATCTCTGTGTTCTTGAAATGATTTAATAACTCTTGTGACTTGTAATACTGCAATTTCTTGCTCAATAGTTTGCTATTATATGCAATCCCACCATACGGCACATTAAAATCTCCTTTTGCGCTATACCTGAACATTCCACTGTAAGCGTAATTACGAATAAAGAAGAATAACGCACAATGCAATAGGGGGGTCCTTTCAGCAATACTCCGGTCATTGTACAGATAGCGAAAGTTCATATAAACAGCACTTTTGATTGCCGTTTCTATGTTATCATTTAAGTCACCATCTGACAACGTGTGTTTTTCTATTTCTAATTCACGCATACGAACCATTTTGCGAAACAAGTTTGTTTCTATCTCCTTCAGAAGGATACATGGTAATGACGCAAATTCCACACCAATAATATCCAAGATGGACTCTTTGTTATTGCCACAGAATGTATGAATGAATTCTCTTAACTCACTCTTGCCTATTTGTTCATTTCTATAACCGATATAGGCATCTATTAGCTCAGAATGGGAATGGAAAAAATCAGCAGACTTATTCCATGATTCATCCATCATCTCCGCATATCTGAAGAATTCATCATCAGAGTTCTCTATACAACGATATAAGTCTATCAACTCCGAAGAAAAGTCGTTGATGACATATTTCTCCGCTTCAATTCCCATAAATACAGATCCACCTCCAACAAATGGTTCAATAAACCGTTTAAACCCTGGGGCATTTGGAAGGATGTGCTTCAATTCTTTCTCTTTTCCACCTGGCCACTTGATGATTGGGGACAGGCCAGATGATATATTGCTTTTTTCTTTTAGCATGGTTTCCTCATTGCTTATGATTCCAAGAAACAAGTTTAGGTCACGTATTGGAGATTTTGGTAACTCTAATGGTTCTGAAACCACATATATTTTTTTCTCGTCTGTGCTTTTTTGAGCACTTATGTTTGTTTGAGAAAATAGATTAGTTTGTGATAATTCAACTTCGATTCTTCGTTTGGCTGCTTCAAAGTAAGCATTATCAAGTTCAACACCAATAAACCTACGGTTGAGATTCAATGCTGCTACACCTGTTGACCCGACTCCCATAAAAGGATCAAAAATGATATCGTTTTCATTAGAAGCAATCATTATCATTTTTTTCAATATGACCACAGGTTTCTGAGCAGGATGCTTAGGATTGCTCAGCCGTTCGGGTTTCATGCAGATAGAACTTTCAACATAGTTATGCATTTCTGCCTGTGAGATAAAGTTCCATGTGTGTTTCTTGTTCCAACACGTAAATATCATCTCACAACTATTCAAAAAGCCCGCTTTGAATATCTTGGGGGCTGGATTTGTCTTGTGCCAAATCATAAAATTTGATGTGTCAAACTTATGGTCTAGGCAATTATACCACCTGCCGAGTTGATTATAAGAAGTGAAGATAAATAGATTTCCTGTAGGCTTCAGTATCCTGATGAATTCATCAGCCCATTCCTCTGGGTTAAAGCCGATCATATCCCACTCCGCAACGTCATTATTCATTGCAGAGCGTCCAGACAATGGTATGTTTCCCGTCGAGTGTTGACCGAGATTATACGGAGGGTCTGTCAAAATGAAGTCTATCGAATCGTCTGGAATTCGTTTAATGATGTCCCTACTATCAGCCCTCAGAATACACCTTCTCCAGTTAGGATCTTTCATTGTTCGTTTGGCAAATATGCGTCTTTGATTTTATTTAGAGCCTCGTTTATTAGGTGAGCATTCTTGGTATATTCATCTATAACTATATTGTATCCTTTATCATCCTTGCATACTAGGTTCCAGAAATCTTTGCTAATACATAGTTCATCATCTGCAAAAAACTGTCTCACTCTTCCTTGAGTCCAAGGCCTTCCTTCTCCGTATCTGTTATATGCTGTTGCAAAAAGGATTCGAACATTCTTCTCTGACCCGAGAGTGTTGGATAGTATACAAAACTGTTCTAATAATGCCTCTTTTTCAGAACGGGCTTTCTTGTTATCTAAGTCACCCCCAATTTTCAGTTCTATTAAATAGTGCATTCCTGTTTCCGTATCTCTTAGGTAATAATCACTGACGTGCATCTTACTATGGCTTGCACTTTTGTTTTTGCCTATGATATTCCTATAATCCTCTATACTTGGTTTCTTGTGATTGACACCTTTTGTATTCTTGTAACACTCTAATAGTTCTGCGATATAATCAGTCTGTGCCTGATATATTACACCTTCCACTTCTTGTGTTACTTCGTAGTTCAGTGTGGCTATTTTGATTGCCATCTTTTCCAACATATTACCTAAAGAGCTGTCCAATGATCTTGCAAGAGCTGAATAATACTGTATTTCAGGACCAAGAGCTGCTATAAACACATTATGAATTTTCATATTTATAGTACCATCCTCGTCATCAACTTCCGATAGATGCCTATCTGAAAATGCAGCTGCATAAGCTTCTACAAAACTACTAACAATAGCTCTTATGGCTTTTTCTTTATTTACAGTTTCCCTAACAAGAATCTGATTTAGCCTTGGTAATGTAGTGGTGTGTGTTACTTGAAACATTGGTACCCCATTTAAAACAGGCAAGCACCAAACCTGCAATTTCATACTAACATTTTTACCACATAAAGAAAACGTGGGTGCTTACATCTGCCTGTTCGTCAATCGCGGCCTACCACAGCCTTGGCAATAAACAGACAGAGAAAACACCCACGCAGGAGTATATAGTACACCCGTAAAGTGTGTCAGAGGGCACACGTACCCTCACGACACACTACGGAGTCTGATATATACACACCCCGTGGCAGTTACCTCTGCATTGTTCTTGATTGCCTATTCGATTGTGGTAGTTTCGATTCGACCAAAAACAAAGCGAAATAACGCCTTCTAATATGTAGTGCTCCACCCATTAACTCCGTCCCTCTCAAAGGACATCGATGTCACAACGAGCGAATGCATCTGCAAAATTACAAAATTTTCTTGAACCAATACGCCATAATCTACTTTTTTTCTTTACCTTTGCACACAAGAACTTTATTTTTAACCTGTAATTGCTTGTGACTATGGGTATTTTGGATTTTGTGAGGAAAGCGATTATCGTTGAGGGCGTGGACCACCTGCTGCATGGCGGAAAAAAGGACTCGCGCAGCGGCTACGACCCTGGTGCGTGGCGCAGGGATTTGGACAAGGAGAACGACAGCTACCGCCACTTCTACAGCGACGAGGACAATTTCTGACTAAGTCTGGGTGGTTTTATAGCTGCTTCAGCCGCTGGCGACACTGCTCGAGAATGCTGATGAGTTCGTCGGCTGACTCGGCGCGGAGCATGGCGATGCGCGTCTG
>DFHC01000166.1:8544-11841 GCA_002372575.1 bacterium UBA3734
GATGCGCGTCTGGCGGAAGTCGGGAATGCCTTTAAATACGGGCGAGGCGGCCAGATGGCGGCGCGTGTGGAGAATGCCGCGATATTCGGGACTGCGACGTTTTTTCGTGTCGTCTTTCGTGCCCTTCATTTCGTTAATCCGATTGATATTGATGAGCAGCTGCTCTTTGAGAATGTCGATTTTCTGGTCGATGGAGAGCTGCTGGCGACTGAAAAGCCACGGCTGTCCGAAGGTGGCGCGACCAATCATCACAGCATCCACGCCGTAGCGGTCAAAAGCGACGTCGGCCTCGTCGAGCGAGCGGATGTCGCCATTGCCAATGATGGGAATATGGATGCGCGGATTGCGCTTCACCTCGCCGATGAGCGTCCAATCGGCCTCGCCGGTGTACATCTGCGAGCGTGTGCGACCGTGAATCGTAAGTGCTTGAATACCACAGTCTTGTAACTGCTCGGCCAAATCCGTGATGATGAGGTTTTCTTGGTCCCAACCCAAGCGCGTTTTCACGGTCACGGGCGTTTTCACGGCTTTCACGACCTCGCGCGTGATGTCGAGCAGCAGCGGAATGTTGCGCAACATGCCTGCGCCGGCACCTTTTCCAGCCACTTTCTTCACCGGACAACCGAAATTCAGGTCGATAACGTCGGGGTGGGCCTCGTTTTCCACGATTTGCGCAGCCTCCACCATCTGTGGCACGTCGCGCCCGTAAATCTGGATGCCCACAGGACGCTCTTCGTCGCTGATGGTGAGCTTGCTGACGGTTGATTTCACCGAGCGCACAAGTGCCTCTGCCGACACAAACTCCGTATAGACCATCGCTGCGCCGAATCGCTTGCAGAGATGGCGGAACCCGATGTCCGTGACATCCTCCATCGGAGCCAAAAACAGCGGTTGCTCGCCGAAATCTATCGTGCCAATTTTCACCCTTTCAATCTTTCAATTTTTCATTTCTTCTTCCTCGGTTTCCGCAGTGCCCATCCATCTTCCGAGAAGTCGGGTTCAGCACCCTTGAAATCCCATTTTTTCGGCTTCATCAGCTCGCGCCAATCGCCCGTCGGAGCAGAAAAATCATCGATGAAATCGCGCTTTTTTGATGGTTTGCGGCCTTTTTTCTTATTTTCGGAATGGCGACCGCCCGTGAAATCTTTCGGATAGTTGGCGCCCGATGATTTCGGCGCTTTTTCGTCGGCATTGTTGCAGCGCACTTCCCTTTTTTTGAAGAACGTGCCCGTGAGTGCCTGGGTAACGTGCTTAGCATCGCGCTCCGGCACCTCGAAATAGCTGAATTTCGAGTACAAGTCGATGTGTCCGACCGCCTGCCGACCGCCGACGCAGCGATTGAGCATCTGCATCAGCTCGCCCGGATAGAAACCGTCGTTTTTTCCGAGGTTGATGAAGAGTCGCACGAAGCCTTTCTCGGGCTTTCTCGACCCTTTCTTCTCCTTTTTCCTTCCGCCTTCCTCCTTCCTCGACGACGAGGGTTTTTCTATTTCCGGCGCATCGGCGTAGTAGGCGAGGAAGCGTCCGAAAGTCATCGACACGATTTTCTTGATGAGGTCCTCCTTATCGACATATTCGAAATGGCGGTTGATTTCCTGCATAAACGGCGCGATTTGCTCCTCATCGACCTCAACTTTCTCGATTTTGTCCATCGCGCGATAGAGCTGCTTCGTGCAGATTTCCTGCGGCGTGGGCAGCGTTCCGTCGATGAAATCCTTGCCGATTTCCTTCACGATTTGCCGCACTTTATGTTTCTCGCGCGTGTGGATGATGGAAATCGACGTTCCCTTCTTGCCCGCACGACCCGTGCGTCCCGAGCGGTGGGTGTAGTTTTCGATGTCGTCGGGCAGGCCGTAGTTGATGACGTGCGTGAGGTCATCCACGTCGAGTCCACGCGCCGCCACGTCGGTAGCCACGAGCAGCTGCACGGTGTGTTGGCGGAATTTCTGCATCGTCAGGTCGCGCTGGTCTTGCGAGAGGTCGCCGTGGAGCGCCTCGGCGTTGTAGCCGTCTTTGATGAGCTTGTCGGCGATTTCCTGCGTCTCGATTTTCGTGCGGCAGAAGATGATTGCGAAAATGCGCGGATGGAAATCGACGATGCGCTTCAGGGCGAGGTATTTGTCTTTCGCGTTCACGAGGTAGTAGATGTGATTGACGTGCTCGGCACCCTCGTTGCGCGAGCCGATGACGATTTCGCGGTGATTGTGCAGGTATTTCTTGGCAATACGCTCGATTTCGCGACTCATCGTGGCTGAGAACATCAGCGTGTTGCGCTCAGCGGGCAGTTGCTCGAAAATTTCGTTGATGCTCTCCGAAAAACCCATGTTGAGCATTTCGTCGGCTTCGTCGAGCACCACGCGTCTCACGTGGCTCAGGTCGGCCTTCTTGCGGTTTACGAGGTCGATGAGTCGGCCTGGCGTGGCCACGATAATCTGCGCACCGTGCTTGAGCGAGCGAATTTGCTGCATCACCGACGCGCCGCCATAGACCGCCACGACGTGAACCCCCGGAATATATTTCGAGAAGTCCTTCAGGTCGTCGCTGATTTGCAGGCAGAGCTCGCGCGTGGGGCTCAGAATGAGCGCCTGCGTCTGGCGACTGTCGGTGTCGAGCGTCTGCAAGAGCGGAATGCCGAAGGCCGCCGTCTTGCCCGTACCCGTCTGAGCGAGGGCAATGAGGTCTGAGGCCCCCTCCAAACCTCCCCCCGAAGGGGAGGCTTCAAGTTCGTTGCTCCCCTCTCCTTCTGGGGAGGGGCTGGGGGTGGGGCTTTCATTCAACAAATACGGAATCACCTCCTCTTGCACGGGCATGGGCTGTATGAAGCCCAGTTCGCTGATGGCGCGACGAATCTGCTCGCTTACGCCAAGTTCTTCAAATGTCTTCAAAATGTGGAAAATGCTTTAAATTCGGGTGCAAAGGTACGAAATTTTTATGGAAAACTTCTTTTTTTCTCGCACGATTAGCAAAAAATATTACTCCGACTGGCTTCTAATTCGGAAATTTTTCCTAAATTTGCAACTAAATTTCTAAAACACAAGTAAAAATCATGGAATACAACTTCAGGGAGATTGAAAATAAGTGGCAACAGCGATGGGTGGAACGGGAAACCTACAAGGTTGTCGAGGATGAGAAAAAGCAGAAATTCTATGTGTTGAACATGTTTCCCTATCCCAGCGGAGCAGGACTGCACGTGGGACATCCGCTGGGTTACATTGCCAGCGACATCTACGCGCGATACAAGCGCCAGAAAGGCTTCAACGTGCTGAATCCGATGGGCTACGATGCCTACGGACTGCC
>DFHC01000166.1:11999-12126 GCA_002372575.1 bacterium UBA3734
CGACTGGAGTCGCGAGGTGCGCACTTGCGAGCCCGACTACTATCACTGGACGCAATGGGCGTTTCAGAAGATGTTTGAATCGTTTTATAGCCTCACCCCCCTTACCCCCTCTCCAAAAGGCGAGGGG
>DFHC01000144.1:0-328 GCA_002372575.1 bacterium UBA3734
CGGGTGCAAAGGTACTAAAAAAAGCTGAGGGAAGAGGGGTGAAGGATGAAGTTTTTCGCCTCGAAAATGTTATTTATTCTAAAATGTTGATTCGAAATACCCCAAACTCCCTATTTTAGGGGCTCTTCAGATTTCCTCGAGGGCATAGAATTGGTAGTCGCGCACGAGTCGCCAGAGGAAGGTGTCGTCGCTGCGCTCGTGGACGGTTTGGATGCCGAGCACGTCGCGCACTTTCGCGGCGAGGGCGGCGATGCGCGGGTCGTCATCGTCGAGTTGGATGGTTTTGCTGATGAGGTTCACCTGCTCGAGCGAGAGGTCGGCGGCCTGC
>DFHC01000144.1:376-18589 GCA_002372575.1 bacterium UBA3734
GTCGGCGGCCTGCGGATAGGTGGGCCGATAGTCGCGGCTGAGGTGGCTGAACTCGTCGAGCGACACTTGCAGGCGCGTGTAGCTGTTCAGCCGGATGACCATCGTGCCGGCGGCGATGTCGCCGAGGCGCTGGTTGTGGCGGTTGATGAGGACAACAATCACGCCGAGAAAGCCCAGCATGGGGCCATCGATGATCCACAGCAGCCAGCGAAGCAGGTAACTGGAGATGGGTGGAGTGGAGCCGTCTTTCATCACCACGCGCAGCTTCATCACGCGCTTGCCGATGCTCTGGCCGTTGTTGAGGATTTCGCAGAGCGGCGTGTAGAAGATGATGGGGAGGAAGGCCAGGAGAATCCCGTAGAGGATGTTATTGAACTCCACCCATTTAGCGATGTAGTTAGACAGCGTGAAATACGCGCCCAACACCACCGTGTCGATGAGTTGCGCAGCCGCCCGCTCGCCGATGCTGGCGGGTGTTTGGTCGATTTTGACGTATTGTCCGGTGACGATGTCAGCCATTTCAATTATAAATTTCAGAAATTGTTTGCAAATTTAGCGGATAATATTTAATTTTGCAACAAAAATCGGAGAAAAACGATGAAAGAAGTATCGTTCATCAGACAGAACATCGAAAAATGGCGCCAGACGGAGGACGTGGTCGAGGAGATTGCGTCGGTGTCGCCCGACGCCTTGGCCGATGCCTATGTAGAAACGACTTCCGACCTTGCCTTTGCGCAGAGCCACTATCCGCAGTCGCGCATCACGGCCTATCTGAACAACCTCGCCTCGGCTCTGCACAACGAACTTTATCGTTCGAGGCGCGAACAATGGTCGCGAATCGTGACGTTTTGGAAGTACGAGGTGCCTGCCGCGATGCGTCAGGAGCGTCGGGCGTTGCTCGTTTCGTTCTTGATTTTCGCCGTGAGCACGCTGATTGGCGTGGTGTCGCAGCTGGGCGACGCGGACTTCTGCCGCCTGATTCTCGGCGACCATTACGTCGATATGACGCTCGACAACATCGCCAAGGGCAATCCGATGGGCGTGTATGGCTCGGACAGCGAATCGAATTTGTTTCTGCATATTACGCTCAACAATGTCTGGGTGTCGTTCTACGCGTTCGCGTTGGGCATTCTGACCACTTTCGGAACGGGCTGGGCGCTGTTTGGGAATGGCGTGATGCTGGGCTCGTTTCAGACGTTTTTCTTCCAGCAGGGCTTGGGCTTGGAGTCGATGCTGGCCGTTTGGCTGCACGGCACGCTTGAAATCTCGGCCATCATCGTGGTCGGAGCCGCCGGCGTTGTGCTGGGCAATGGCTGGCTCTTCCCGGGCACGATGACGCGCTTGGAATCGTTTCGCCAAGGGGCGCGCAGGGCGTTGAAAATAGTGGTGGGTACGGTGCCGATTTTCGTGGTGGCGGCCTTCATCGAGGGTTTTTTCACGCGCCATACCGAGTGGCCCGACGCGCTTCGCCTTGGCATCATCCTCGCTTCGCTTGCATTTGTCATTTTCTACTATATTTATTTACCAAACAAAAAAGATTATGGAAAGACAAAGGATTCCCTTGTATAAAATTCGTCGTTTCGGCGAGAAAATCGGCGATACGTTCGCCTTCGTCAGCGAGAACTTCAAGCCGCTGATGAAGTATCTGACCTATTCCATGCTGCCGATGTCGCTGCTGATGGGACTGGCCATGAACGGCTATGTGAACGGCATTGTGGGCGCGATGCCGAACTTCGCTTCTGCGGCGGCTGGCGGTTCTGCCGCTGCCGGCGATTTCGGTTTGACGGGCCTGCTCCTGTCGTCGGCTGGAATGTTGCTGGTCACCCTTTTGGCTTATCCGCTGATGCAGGCCGTAGTTTATGGGCTGATGCGCGTGTATGGCGAGCGCGAGAATCGCCTGAAAAACCTTGCGTGGAGCGAGCTTAAACCCATGTTCATGCACCTGCTGAAGCGCGCTTTCGTGCAGATGGCTTTTGTTCTCGGCGTGCTGCTGGTCATAGGAGCGATAGCCTTCTTGCTTTTCTATTTGACGGGTATAGCGATGCTTTTTGTGGTTTATATTGTGCTGATTGTGTTGATGTTTCCGTTGCTACTGATGCTTCCGATTTACCTTTTTGAAGACGACGCGACGCTGCTTGGGGCACTGAAAAAGTCGATGGTCTGGGGCTTTCGCACGTGGGGCGGCATCTTCGCTGTTGTCATTGTGTTGGTGTTGCTGATGTATATCGTGATGAGCATCGTTTCGCTGCCGTGGGGCATTGCGTTGGTTGCGAAGATGGTGTTCGGACTTGAGGGCGGCGGTGCGAACTTCGTCACGTCGCCGGCTTTCAGCTTCATCACCTATCTGCTCTCCGTACTGAACGCCTTCGTGAGCTTCCTGTGCTATGCCGTTCCGCAAATCGGTTTGGCCTACCAGTATGGCCACGCGGCAGAGAAATTCGACCATGTTACCGTGGATACCGACATCGAACAGTTCGAAACCTTATGATTTTAGAGCGTACTCACCCTTTAACCCTTTAACTCTTTAACTCATTGAACCCTCCCCTCGACACCCTCGTCTGCGACTCCCTGCAAATTGCCGGGCTGCAGCAGAATCCCGACTACGACTACAACCGTGAGCTCGTCAGGCCAGACGAGACGCTGTGGGATATGTTCGTGAGCTGGTTTCGCGGCTGGTGGCGCGAGTGGTTGCACAACGCCACAACCAGCAGTGTCATCGATGCCATCTATCTGGTCATCGCCGTGGTGACACTGGGGCTCATCGTGTGGTTTCTCTACAGATACCGCCCTGAACTGTTCATGCGCAGGAAACGGCTCGCCGACAACGAGGAGGAAGAGGAGGAAACCATCTACGGCATCGATTTCGACCAGGAAATCAGCCGAGCTTTGAAGTCGGGAAACCACAGGCAGGCCGTGCGCTACCTTTACCTGAAAACGCTGCGCCGACTGAGCGACACGAGCCGCATCGACTGGCAGCCCTCGAAAACGCCCTCGCAATACGTGCGCGAGCATCCCTCGGAGCCTTTCCGACTGCTCACGCAGCACTTTTTGCGCGTCAGATACGGCAATTTCGAGGCCACGCCCGAACTGTTCGACGAAATGCGGCAACTTGCCGAGAAAGGAGGCTGGCTATGAGGTTTTCGCGCATCTACGTGCTCTGCATCCTCGTTTTCCTCGCGCTGGTGTTCGTGATGGAACTGCGGATGCCGCGCCGCTTCAACTGGAAACCCACATTCAGTACCGAGAGCACGCAACCCTTCGGCTGTCAGCTCTTCGACAGCGTGCTCGCGGCATCATTGCCGAATGGCTATGAAGTGAACAGCAAAACGCTCTATCAGCTGAGCTTGGACAGCACTGGCTCGCCGCGCTCGGTGCTCGCGGTTGATTATGACTATGAGGTGACGGTGGACGGCGAAACCGACATGGAGGCGATGTTCAAGATGGCAGAGCGCGGCGACAAGGTGATGATTGCGACGAACAACCATGAGAAAACGCTCGACACGCTCGGCGTCTTTCTGCTTAACATTGTAAGCGGGAATGTCAAGCCTTTTGGCATTTTAGATATGGAATACAAACGCGATACGATGCTTACGTGGACGGGCGACACGGCTCGCTTCAACCACCGCGACTATATGATTTATCCGCAGCTGAGTCGCTATTGCTTTTGCCTCGACACCGACTCCGATGCCGTCAAGCACGAGCACAACGTGCTGGCCATCAGTCGGAAAAGCGAAAACTGGTGTTCTGCAATAGAATTTCCCATCGGAAAGGGCGCGATTTACCTTGTTCCCGTGCCCTTGCTCTTCACCAACTACGGCGTCATCGACGACGAATGTCGCCACTTCCTGATGCGCCTGCTCACGCAACTCGCCGACCGCCCGCTGGTGCGCACGACGGCCTATCTGCCGAGGAGCGAAAAATCGGAGGATTCGTCGCCGCTGCGCTATTTTCTCGCGCATCCGCCACTTCGCTGGGCGCTCTATCTCACGATGCTCACCATCATCGTGTTCATGGCATTCACGGCACGCCGCCGACAACGCGCCATCCCCGTGGTGAAAGAGCCCGAAAACAAGTTGATGGAGTTCGTGGGGCTCATCGCGTCGCTCTACGAGCAGCGGCGCGACTACCGCGACCTCGTGCTGAAGAAATTCACCTATTTCGCCGAGGAACTCCGTCGGGAACTGCACATCGACCTCAGCAATCCCGCCGACGACGCGAACAGCGTAAGCCGACTGGCCGAGGCGACGAAAATCGACGCACACGAGCTGGAGGCGCTTGTTGCCAATCTGCGCCATTTGCAGCAAGACGAGGTGCAAATCACGAAAAAAACGATGACAAACTATATCAAACAGATGAATCACATCAAAAACCAACTTCAATAAAGAAAATATGGAAGAAAACAATCAGAATCCACGCATCGACCTGACGCAGTTCAGCGAAAAAATCGCCCGACTGCGCGAAAACATCAGCGACATCATCGTTGGACAGGAGCAGGCCGTCGATCTCGTGCTCACGGCCATTCTCGCCAACGGACACGTGCTCATCGAGGGCGTTCCGGGTGTGGCAAAAACGCTTTTGGCACGGCTCATAGCCCGCCTCATTGACACGCGCTTCAGCCGCATCCAGTTCACTCCCGACCTGATGCCCTCCGACGTGCTCGGCACCACCGTTTTCAACATGAAGACGCAGGAGTTCGACTTCCATCGAGGCCCCGTGTTTGCCGACATCGTGCTCGTCGATGAAATCAACCGTGCCCCCGCGAAGACGCAGGCCGCGCTGTTCGAGGTGATGGAGGAACGGCAGGTCACCATCGACGGCGAGACGCATCGAATGGGCGACGTCTATACCGTCATCGCCACGCAGAATCCCGTGGAGCAGGAGGGTACGTACAAGTTGCCCGAGGCGCAAATCGACCGTTTCCTGATGAAAATCACGATGGACTACCCCTCGATTGATGAGGAAGTGAAGATTCTGGAACGTCACAACGAAAACGCGGCTTTCGTGCGCTTGGAAGAGGTGCAGCCCGTCATCAGCCACGCCGAATTACTGACGCTGCGCCGAATGTTGGCCGACGTGTTCGTGGAATCGTCGCTGTTGCGCTACATTGCCGCCATCGTGCAGCAGACGCGCCAGTCGAAGGCGGTGTTTCTCGGTGCGTCGCCGCGTGCGTCGGTGGCAATGCTGCAGGCCTCGAAAGCCTACGCGCTGCTGCAAGGGCGCGACTTCGTCACTCCCGACGACATCAAATCGGTCACGCCAGCCATTCTGCAGCACCGCCTCATTCTCAACGCCGAGGCCGAAATGGAAGGCCACACGCCGCTGAAAGTGGCGCAACGTCTCATCGAAAAAGTGGAGGTGCCGAAATAAATGTATCTGACGCGCAGGTTTTATATCGCAATGACAGCCGTCATCCTCACGATGGCAAGCGGCTACCTCTGGCTCCCGTTGTTCATGGCAGGGCGCTGGATGCTCCTTGCGCTGTTGTTGCTGCTCGCCGTCGATTTGGGACTGCTCTACTGGCCTGGTTCGTCGCTCTCGGCCACGCGCCACTGTGCCGACCGCTTCTCCAACGGCGACGAGAATCCTGTTGCCATTGCCGTCGAAAACGGCTATCGCATTCCCGTTTGGGTGGAAATCATCGACGAAATTCCCGCAGAATTATCTACAGAAAATTCAATTTTTCCCCTCAAAAAGAAAACTCTCAACTCTCAACTCTCAACTCTCAACTACACCCTCATTCCCACTCGTCGCGGCAATTATTCCTTCGGAAGAATCCGACTTTTCGCGCGGACGCGGGTCGGCCTCGCCGAGCGACGCTTCACCGCGGGTTCGGAGCAGGAAGTGAAGGTCTATCCGTCTTACGCGAAACTCAGCCAATACGAGTTTCTCGCCATCCACAACAACCTCACCGAACGGGGCATCAAGCGCATCCGACGCGTGGGGCACCACACCGAGTTCGAGCAAATCAGAGACTACGTCGTGGGCGACGACTACCGCACCATCAACTGGCGAGCCACGGCGCATCGTCATCAGCTGATGGTGAACGTGTTCAACCAAGAGCGCTCGCAGCAGATTTACAGCCTCATCGACAAGGGTCGTGTGATGCAGCAGGCTTTCCGTAGGATGACGCTCCTCGACTATGCCGTCAATGCCTCGCTCGCCCTTTCCCATGTGGCGATTCGCAAGGAAGACCGCGCCGGACTCATCACCTTTGCCGGACAGCCCGACACCTTCCTGCCTGCCTCTCGCCAGCAAGGGCAGATGCACACGCTGATGGAGCTGCTCTACGCCCAACAGACCGACTTCGCCGAAACGGACTACAGCGCACTCTGCGTATGCGTGAACAAATACATTTCGAAACGCTCGCTGCTGGTGCTCTACACGAATTTCTCTACGCTTGTGTCGCTGCGGCGGCAACTGCCTTACTTGCAGCAGCTGAACCGTCGGCATCGCCTGCTCGTAGTGTTTTTCGAGGACACGGAACTCACCGTGCGGCCTAAATCGCCCTTCCACGAGGTTATCGCCGAGAAATTCGCCTACGAAAAGCGGCTCATCGTCTCGCTACTGAAGCAGCACGGCATTGCGGCCCTGCTCACGCCGCCCGAAAAACTGTCGGTCAATGTCATCAATAAATATCTTGAACTCAAACAGCAAAACCTATGACCATCAATCAACGTTTGGAGAAACTACGTGAGGAAATGCGCCGCGAGCGCCTTGCGGCCTGCATTTTCACCAGTACCGACCCGCATCAGGGCGAATACGTGCCCGACCATTGGAAGGGGCGCGAGTGGATTAGCGGATTCAACGGCTCGGCGGGCACGGCTGTGGTCACGATGAATGCCGCTGCCCTGTGGACCGATTCGCGCTATTTCTTGGCCGCCGAAGAACAGCTGAAAGGCTCGGAATTTCAGCTGATGAAGCTGAAGATGCCCGAAACGCCAACCATTCCGCAGTGGATTTCTTCACAATTGACAATTCACAATTCACAATTGACAGAAGTTGCGATTGACGGTATGACCAACTCGTCGGCTTTTGTCGAAGAACTCATCGCCGACCTGCGGAAAGAGGGCGGCCTCACGCTGCGCACGAACTACGACCCGCTGCGCTTCATTTGGGCCGACCGTCCGCCCGTTCCCGAGAATCCCGTCGTGCTCCATCCGCTGAAATTCGCTGGCGAAGACACGCCCTCGAAGCTGCGCCGCATTCGCGAAGCCCTGCGCAAGCAACATGCCGACGGAATGCTCGTCTCTGCCCTCGACGACATCGCCTGGACGCTGAATCTGCGCGGTTCCGACGTGCATTGCAACCCCGTTTTCGTCTCGTATCTGCTCATTTCGCAGACGAAAACCACGTTGTTCGTCCATCCGTCGAAATTGCCGCTGGAAACGAAGGCTTATTTGGCCGACTGCGGCGTGGAAATCGACGATTACAGCAAGGTACAACAGGGCTTGAGAGACTATTTTGAATACAACATTCTGCTCGACCCCGACGAAACCAGCTATACGCTTCTGAAGGCTGTGCAACGCGAAATCGTGCGCGGTCAGTCGCCCATCAAAACGATGAAAATCGTGAAAAACAGCGCCGAAATCGAGGGTTTTAGGCATGCGATGCTGAAAGACGGCATCGCATTGGTAAAGTTTTTAATGTGGTTGGAAAGGGGAGGATGCTCCAAGCTGACAGAAATGTCGATTTCTGAAAAATTGACGGCTTTTCGCGCCGAACAGCCCGATTTCAAGGGCATTTCCTTCGATACCATCTGTGCCTACGAGCAACACGGCGCCATCGTACACTACGAAGCCACGCCCGAAACCGATATTCCCGTGGAAAACCGCGGATTTCTGCTGCTCGACAGCGGTGCGCAATACCTCGACGGCACCACCGACATCACGCGCACCATCGCCCTCGGACCGCTCACCGACGAGCAACGCCACGTCTATACGCTCGTTCTGCGCGGCCACATCCAACTCTCGCGCTGCATTTTCCCGCACGGAGCCGCCGGAACGCAACTCGACGCGCTGGCCCGCCAGTTTATGTGGCGCGACGCGATGAACTACCTCCACGGCACAGGGCACGGCGTGGGCAGCTACCTGAACGTCCACGAAGGTCCGCACCAGATTCGTATGGAGTGGAAGCCGACGCCTTTCGTCGAGGGAATGGTCGTCACCAACGAGCCCGGCCTCTACCTTGCGGGGCGCTTCGGCGTGCGCATCGAGAACATCCTGCTCGCCACACCCTACACCGAGAGCGAGTTCGGTCGTTTCCTGCAATTCGAGCCGCTCACGCTCTGTCCCATCGACACCGCGCCCATCGTCCGCGAAGAGATGCTGCCCGAGGAAATCGACTGGCTCAATGCCTATCACGCGAAAGTCTATGAAACGCTCGCGCCTCACCTCAACGCCGAGGAACAGGCGTGGTTGCG
The DNA here is from genome assembly GCA_002372575.1 of bacterium UBA3734. GTDB lineage: Bacteria > Bacteroidota > Bacteroidia > Bacteroidales > Bacteroidaceae > Prevotella. Next base: position 8,796 of record DFHC01000144.1, read on the forward strand.
CGAGAAGACAAAGCCCTTTACCAAGTAAAATCGATATGTTTTATAAACTTTCATATAAAACTTTGTATATCAAGAATTTAGAGTTATGATTGAATCAATTATCATTGGAATTTTGGCGGGCTTCTTGGCCGCGAAAATCACCGGCGGCGAAGGAAAAGGCTGCTGGATTAACCTGCTGCTCGGACTCGTTGGCGGTGTGGTGGGAAACTGGTTGCTCTCGATGCTGGGAATCACATGGGAACCCAGCTGGCTGAGTAACATCGGAACAGCCACCATCGGTGCTGTTGTCGTGCTCTGGCTTTGGGCCAAGCTGTCGAAATGAGGCGTCCGAGGCGTTAAAACGTATAAAAAATTACGAAAATCGTCGGTTTTGTGGTTTTTTATTGCTAACTTTGCACCTTAAAATGTAAAGCTACTATTATTATGGCATCGTTTGTAGAAGACAAAATTGTGATGGACGGACTGACGTTCGACGACGTGCTGCTCATTCCGGCCTATTCCGAAGTGTTACCCAAGACCGTTTCGTTGCAAACCCGATTTTCGCGTCGCATCGCGCTGAATGTGCCTTTCGTGACGGCGGCGATGGACACCGTGACGGAGTCGGCCATGGCCATTGCGATTGCCCGCGAGGGCGGCATCGGCGTGGTGCATAAGAATATGTCGATTGAGAGCCAGGCGCGAGAGGTGGCCATCGTGAAGCGTGCCGAAAACGGCATGATCTACGACCCCGTGACCATCCGTCGCGGACGCACCGTGGGCGACGCCCTCGAAATGATGGCCGAGTTCCACATCGGCGGCATTCCCGTGGTCGATGACGATGGTCATCTCGTGGGCATCGTCACCAACCGCGATCTGCGCTTCGAACGCCGTTTGGACAAGCTCATCGACGACGTGATGACCCACGAAAACCTCGTCACCACACACCAACAAACCGACCTGACTGCCGCCGCACAGATTCTGCAAGAGAATAAAATCGAGAAACTGCCGGTGGTGGATCGCGATGGCCGGTTGGTGGGCTTGATTACCTACAAAGACATCACGAAAGCCAAGGACAAACCGATGGCCTGCAAAGACGAAAAGGGTCGTCTGCGCGTGGCTGCCGGCGTGGGCGTGACAGCCGACACGCTGGAGCGCGCTCAGGCTCTGGTGGCCGCGGGTGCCGATGCCATCGTCATTGATACGGCCCACGGCCATTCGCTGGGCGTCATCGAAAAGCTCCGCGAGGTGAAGGCCGCTTTTCCGCAGGTTGATATCGTCGTGGGCAACGTGGCTACGGGCGAGGCCGCCCGAATGCTCGTGGAAAACGGTGCCGACGCCGTGAAGGTGGGCATCGGGCCAGGTTCCATCTGCACCACGCGCGTGGTGGCAGGCGTGGGAGTGCCGCAGCTGAGCGCGGTCTATGACGTGTATGGCGCCCTGAAAGACACCGACGTTCCGCTGATTGCCGACGGCGGTCTGCGCTACTCGGGCGACATCGTGAAGGCTCTGGCCGCTGGTGGCTCGTGTGTGATGATTGGCTCGCTCGTGGCCGGAACCGAGGAAAGTCCTGGCGACACGATTATCTTCAACGGACGAAAGTTCAAGAGCTATCGCGGCATGGGCTCACTCGAGGCGATGGAGCAGAAACATGGTTCGAAAGACCGCTATTTCCAAGGCGACACGAAGGAGACGAAGAAGCTCGTGCCCGAGGGAATCGCTGGTCGCGTGCCCTACAAAGGCACCGTTCAGGAGGTGATTTATCAGCTCACGGGCGGTCTGCGCTCGGGTATGGGCTATTGTGGTGCCGACGGCATCGAGAGCCTGCACAAGGCGAAGTTCGTGCGCATCACGAATGCCGGTGTGAACGAGAGCCATCCGCACGACATCACCATCACGAGCGAGGCACCGAACTATTCGAGGCACGAATAAGACCCACCCCCAAAAAATCAAATCGCAAAATTGTAAAATTGTAAAATCGTCAAATTGTCAAATTTATAGAATTGTCAAATGAAAAAAATGCTTTTCGCCGCCCTGCTCCTCACAGCATCGGCAGCCTATGCGCAAACGAAGGACGATCCCGTCATTATGACCGTGAACGGACAACCCGTGCTGCGCTCGGAATTTGAGTATTCTTACAACAAAAACAACACCGAGGGCGTCATCGACAAGAAAGACGTGGCCGACTATGTCAATCTCTTCATCAACTACAAGCTGAAGGTGGAGGCCGCGAAAGAAGCCCGCATGGACACGCTGACCTCGTTCAAGGAGGAGTTCACGTCGTATCGCGACCAGCAAATCCGCCCGACCTTCATCACCAACGACGACGTGGAGGCCGAGGCGCAGCGCATCTACGGCGAGACAAAGCATCGCATCGACTCGATGGGTGGTATGGTCAAGCCCTCACACATCCTGCTGATGGTGCGCCAGAAAGCCACCGACGAAGACCAGCAGAAAGCCAAAACGCGCATCGACTCCATTGCCGCAGCCCTGAAAAACGGTGCCGACTTTGCCGACCTAGCGCGTCGCCTGAGCGAAGACAAGGCCTCGGCCGTCAACGGCGGCGAACTCCCTTGGCTCACGAAGGGACAAACGCTGCCCGACTTCGAAAGGGTGGTCTTCTCGCTGAAGGTGGGCGAGGTGAGCGCCCCCGTGCTCACGCCCGCTGGCTACCACATCGTGAAACTCAACGACAAGGGCAGTTTCTTCCCCTACGACTCCGTGCGTACCGACATCCTGCAGTTCATCGAGCAGCGCAACCTGCGCGAGAGCATCATCGACAAGAAACTCACGGAGATGGCCGCCGCCGAAAACACCACGACACAGGCCATCGTTGAGCGAAAAATGAACGAGATGACCGCCGAAGATGAGGACCTGAAATACCTGATTCAGGAGTATCACGACGGCCTCTTGCTCTATGAAATCAGCAACCAGAAAGTGTGGGGAAAGGCCGCCAAAGACGAGGCCGGACTCGCCGCATTCTTCAAGAAAAACAAGAAAAAATACGCCTGGGACGAGCCTCGCTTCAAGGGTATGGCCTACCACGTGAAGGACAAGGCCGACGTGAAAGCCGTGAAAAAGGCCGTGAAGGGTCTGCCCTTCGCCAAGTGGGCCGAGAAGCTCCGCACCACGTTCAACAACGATTCCGTCTTGCGCATCCGCGTGGAGAAAGGCATCTTCAAACAGGGCGACAACCCGCTCATCGACCGCGAAATCTTCAAAAAGGCCGATGCCGAGGTGAAAACGCTCGAGAAATTCCCCATCGACGCCGTCTATGGCAAGAAACTGAAGAAGCCCGAGGAGTATCAGGACGTGCGCAGCCTCGTCGTGGCCGACTATCAAGAGGCGCTGGAAAAGGAATGGATTGCCGAGCTGCGCCGGAAATATGCCGTGAAAGTCGATGAGGCAGTCCTCAAAACGGTCAATAACCACTAAAAAACGATGAAAAGAATCATTCTGATAGCCATTGCTGCATTGCAGTTTGCCGCTTTGGACATCGAAGCGAAGCCGCTGCCTGCCGATTCCGCCGCCAAGCAGAAATCTTCCGTGGTCATCCCCGAGACGAGCATCGTCGATGAAGTCATCTGGGTGGTGGGCGACGAACCCATTCTGAAGTCGGAAGTGGAAGCGCTGCGGCAGTATTACGAAGAGGAGAAAATCCCCATCAAGGGAGACCCGTATTGCTACATCCCCGAGCAAATCGCCATGCAGAAACTCTTTCTGCACCAGGCCGCCATCGACTCCATCGAGGTGACGGAGTCGGAGGTGATGCAGCGCGTGGACGAGCAGGTGGAGCGCTGGATTCAGCTGATTGGCTCGCAAGAGAAACTCGAGGAATACCAGCGCAAGAGCATCGCGCAGATTCGCCGCGACATGCGCGACGACCTCAAAAACACGCTCACCACGCAGAAAATGCGCGAAAAACTGGTGGAAGACGTGGCAGTAACGCCCTCTGAGGTGCGCCGCTACTTCCAGAACGTGCCCGAGGACAGCGTGCCCTTCGTGCCCACAGAGGTGGAAGTGGAAATCATCACCCAGCAGCCGCGCATCGCCATCGAGGAAATCAACCGCGTGAAAAACCAGTTGCGCGAATACACCGAGCGCATCACCAAGGGCGAAACCACCTTTGCCACGCTCGCACGACTCTATTCTGAAGACGGTTCGGCCAGACAGGGCGGCGAACTGGGCTACATGGGCCGCGGCTCGCTCGACCCGGCCTTCGCCAACGTGGCGTTCAACCTCACCGACCCGAAGAAAGTGTCGAAAATCGTGGAGTCGGAGTTCGGCTTCCACATCATTCAGCTCATCGACAAGCGCGGCGACCGCATCAACTGCCGTCACATCATCCTGAAACCGCAGGTGTCGAGCGAGGCCGTCGATCAGATGAAGGCACGACTTGACTCCATTGCCAACGACATTCGCAACGGCCTGTTCACCTTCGAGAACGCCGCTACGCTCTCCGACGACAAAGACACGCGCAACAACCGCGGACTGATGTCGCACGTCGATGAGGCTTCGCAGTCGCTCACCTCGCGCTTCAGCATGAAAGACCTGCCTACGGAAGTGGCTCGCGTGGTGGATACGATGAAAGTGGGCGAGATTTCAAAGGCATTCACAATGATCAACTCGCGCGGAAAGCTCACGACGGCCATCGTGAAGCTCGTGAACCGCATCGAGGCGCATCGTGCCAACATCACCAACGATTACCAGGTGATGAAAAACATCGTGCTGGCGAAGCGACGCGAGGAGGTCGTCAAGGAGTGGATGGCGGAGAAAATCAAGCGCACCTACGTCCGCATCAACGACCGCTATAAGAATTGCGATTTCGAATATCAAGGATGGGTTAAATAATGTCCAAAAGAACGGTCTTCCTGTTGGTTTTGTGTCTGGCGGGGCTATGCCTCGTGGGCGCGATGACGCCGGTGCGGAAGGGTAAGCGAAGTGCGCCGAAAGACGATAAAATCTACCTGAACCACGCCGATGAGCTTCGCTACGACCTCTACGGGCGCAATCCCGACGTGCAAATCGCCAAGGGACGCGTGCATTTCATCCATCAGGGAGCCCATCTGTGGTGCGACAGCGCCTATTACTACGAGTCGTCGAACTCGGTGAAAGCCTTTGGCCACGTGCGCTTCAAGCAGGGCGACACGCTCTCGCTCACCTGCGACAACGGCACCTACGACGGCGCAGAGGAACTGATGACGGCGAGCAAGAACGTCGTGCTGAAACACCGCCGACAGACGCTCTACACCGACAGCCTCACCTACGACCGACTCTACAAGACGGCCTATTTCGTCGATGGCGGAAAACTCGTCGATGGCAAGGACAACCTCGTGTCGGACTGGGGACAGTACAACACGGGCTCGCGACAGGCCATTTTCTACTACGACGTGAAGCTCTACAACGGCAACCGCCTCGTCACCACCGACACGCTCTACTACGACACGCAGAAGTCCATCGCCCACGTCGTCGGACCCTCGAAAGTGACCTCGCAGGGCAGCACCATCGACACGCAAGACGGCTATTTCAACACCAAAACCGACCAGGCGCAAATGTACGGGCGATCCACGGTGGTCGATCAGCAGAAAACCATCACGGGCGACAGCCTCTTCTACGACGACAAAACGGGCAGCAGCGAGGGCTTCGGCAACGTCATTTACATCGACAGGGAAAACAAAAACGAGCTGAACTGCGAACATCTCATCTACAACGAGCAGACGGGCACGGGTTTCGCCACCGAGAAAGCCCTTGTGAAGGACTTTTCACAGCAGGACACGCTCTATATGCACGGCGACACCATCAAAATCTATACGTTTAACATCAATACCGACTCCGTTTATCGGAAAATCCATTGTTTTCGTCGTGTCCGGGCCTTCCGCACCGACGTGCAGGCCATCTGCGACTCGATGGTCTATAGCTCGCAAGACTCCTGCATGACGATGTACTACGACCCCATCGTCTGGAACGAGGGCCGCCAGCTCCTGGGCGATGAAATCCGCGTGTTTATGAACGATTCCACGATTCGTATGGCGCACGTCATCGGACAGGCATTGTCGGTGGAGAAAGTCGATGAAGACGACCATTTCAACCAGATTTCCTCGAAAGAAATGAAGGCATTTTTCGACAAGGGGAAGATTCGGCAGGCCATTTCCTTCGGCAACGTGCAGGCCGTCTATTATCCCATCGACGAGAAAGACACGTCGATCATCGTGATGGACTACACCGAGACCGACACCATGAAGATGTATTTCACGCCCGAACGGAAACTGGAGAAAATCTGGATGCCAAAAGCCACAGGAACGTGGTATCCGCTCACGCAGATTCCAGCAGGAAAGAAGAAACTCGAACAGTTCGCCTGGCTCGAAGAGCTCCGTCCCGTCAGTAAGAGCGATGTGTTCAACTGGCGAGGCCGACGGCGAAATGAAAACTTACCCTAAAATCCCTTCAAAATGTCCGACATCATCCAACTCCTCCCCGACTCCGTGGCCAACCAGATAGCCGCAGGCGAAGTCATCCAACGACCGGCGAGCGTCATCAAGGAACTCGTTGAGAACGCCGTGGATGCTGGCGCCAAGACCATCAACGTGCTGGTGGTGGACGCGGGACGCACGTCGATTCAAGTCATCGACGACGGCTGTGGAATGTCGGAAACCGACGCACGGCTCGCCTTCGAGCGCCATGCCACTTCGAAAATCCGCAAGGCAGACGACCTCTTCGCCCTGCAAACGATGGGATTCCGTGGCGAGGCACTGCCGTCGATTGTCGCGGTGTCGCAAGTGGAGTTGCGCACGCGCCAGCAAGATGCCGAAGTGGGCACGTTGCTGTCGATTTCTGGCTCGAAAGTGGTGGGGCAGGAGGTGTGTTCGTGTCCCGTCGGTAGCAATTTCAAGGTCGAAAACCTGTTTTTCAACGTGCCGGCGCGCCGCAAATTCCTGAAATCCAACGCCACGGAGCTCAACAACATCGTTTCGGCCTTCGAGCGCATCGCGCTGGTCTATCCCGACATCAATTTCACGCTCCACAGCAATGGCGCTGAGCTGTTCAACCTCCGCACCACGAGCCTCCGCCAGCGTATTGTCGATGTTTTCGGTAAGCGGCTCAACCAAGATTTGCTGTCGGTCGAGGCGGAAACGTCGCTCTGCCGCATTTCGGGCTTCGTCGGCAAGCCCGAGTCGGCCAGGAAAAAGGGTGTTCACCAGTTTTTCTTCGTCAATGGTCGCTACATGCGCCACGCGTATTTCCACAAAGCCGTGCAGAGTGCTTTCGAACGACTCGTTCCCACGGGCGAGCAGGTGCCGTATTTCCTTTATTTCAACGTGCCGGCGGAGAATATCGACGTGAACATCCATCCGACGAAGACGGAAATCAAGTTCGAGAACGAGCAGGCCATCTGGCAGATTCTCACGGCTGCCGTCAGAGAGGCCGTTGGCATGTTCAGCGAGATTCCCTCTATCGAGTTCGACACGGCAGGAAAGCCCGACATTCCTTCCTTCGACCCTTCGGGAAAGCCCGAAATGCCGAGAGTAAGCTATAATCCGCAATATAACCCCTTCAACAGCAGTAAAAACGAGCGTCCGCAAAAAACAACCGATTGGCAGCAGCTATACGACGATTTGCTTCCCTCAAAAACCGACCATCCCCAACTTTTCGACGCAGAACCGGCTGAACCGCTCGGCGAGCGCGCCCCGATGCACTACCAGTACAAGGGAAAATACATCATGAACGCCGTGAAGTCGGGTCTGATGCTCATCGACCAGCATCGCGCGCACGTGCGTATATTATATGAGGAATACCTTCGTCGCGAGACAGACCGCCAACCAACCGCCCAGAAAATCCTCTTCCCCGAAATGCTCCAGCTCACTGCCGCCGAGGCCGCCGTATTACACGAAATGCTGCCGCAGATGCGAGAATTGGGCTTCGAACTGAGCGACCTCGGTGCCCATAGCTATGCCGTCAATGCCATTCCCGTAGGCTTGGAGGGTCTTAATCCCGTTGCCCTCGTTCGCGACATCATTGCCGATGCCCAGCAGGAGAACGTGCCCCAGCCCATCGGCCAAGTCGATACGCTCTCACTCAGCCTGGCTCGCCACGCCGCCATTCCCTATGGCCAGATCCTCAACAACGACGAGATGGAGAACATTGTCAATAGCCTTTTCGCCTGTTCCAACGTGAACTACACGCCCGATGGGAAGAAGATACTCCATATCCTTCCACAGCAGGAAATAGAGCGCTTTTTAGGCTGAAAATGGGGCAAAAATGCAGGAAAATGCACTTTTTTTAAAAAAAAACTAAATTTTTCCATCAAAAAATGTTGCTAATAAAAAAATATTATTAACTTTGCAGCCGAAACTGAAAATATGTACTTATCTTTAATTCATTAATTTATAGTTATGAAAAAGTTTTTAATGATTCTGGCTTTCGCCAGCATTTCTGTAGCCTCAATGGCTCAGGAAGATCCTACGCTGAAACATAGCGTAGCAACGAATTCGTTCTGGAGCAACTGGTTCTTCCAGGTAAATGGCGCTTGGACTGCATTCTATTCAAATGAAGAGAAGGGTGCCGGTTTCTCGAAGAGCCCGTTCAAGAGTTTCCGTAGCGCTCCTGGTTTCTCTGTAGCTATCGGTAAGTGGTTCACCCCGGGTATCGGTCTTCGCACCAAGTTCTCGGCAATGGACGGCCGTAGCGTTATCAGCGAAAGCAAGGAACACAACAAGGTGAAGTATTGGAACGCACAGGAGCAGGTACTGTTCAACCTGAGCAACCTGCTTTGCGGCTACAACGAGAAGCGCGTTTGGAATTTCATTCCCTACGCTGGTGCTGGTATCACCCGCAACTGCTCGTACAACACTTATGAGTTGATTGGAAGCGCTGGTATCTTGAACACGTTCCGCCTCTCGAAGCGCGTGTTGCTGAACCTCGACCTCAACTTCAATATGTGCGGTGACGACTTCGAAGGTCGCCTCGGTGCAAAGAGATACGTTGACCTCGGCGGTAAGGGTGGTGGCCACAACCCCAACAACCACGACCGTTGGTTCACCGGCGAGCTTGGTCTGACCTTCAACCTCGGTAAGGTGGGTTGGGAGAAGACTCCCGATGTGGACGCTATCAAGGCCCTCTCGCAGAGCCAGATCGACGCCCTCAACGCTCAGCTCAACGATGCAAACGCAGCCAATGCTAACCTGAGGAACCAGCTCCGCGACGCTCTGGCCAACCAGAAGCCCGCTGAGACTCCGAAGTCGGTTCGCGAGTTCGTGACCACTCCGATCTCTGTGTTCTTCAACCTCAACAAGACCGACATCGCTTCGCAGAAGGACCTCGTGAACATTCAGGGTGTTGCCAAGTACGCTGTGGACAACAACACGAACCTGCTTGTTACCGGTTATGCTGACAGTGCTACGGGTACTCCCGAGCGCAACCAGTGGCTCTCTGACGAGCGTGCCAAGACTGTTGCTGAGGAACTCGTGAAGCTCGGTGTGAGCCGCGACAAGATTGAAACCATCGGTAAGGGTGGTGTTGATGAGCTCTCGCCCATCTCCTTCAACCGTCGTGCTACCGTTCAGGTGAAGTAATTTGAGAGAACAAGTTAAACTAATAACAGACATTACAGGGTCAGACGTTGTTCTGGCCCTGTAATTTTTTGTAAAAATATCCCCAAAAATTTGGTGAATAAAAAAAATAGTCGTAACTTTGCAACCGCTTACGAAAATAACGGGCGTTTAGCTCAGCTGGTTTAGAGCATCTGCCTTACAAGCAGAGGGTCACAGGTTCGAGCCCTGTAGGTCCCACTCTTTAGATTTTATCTAAAGTTTTTTATGAAA
>DFHC01000099.1 GCA_002372575.1 bacterium UBA3734
AAGGAGCACGCCAAAATGTGGTTCAAACTGCTCGAAGGCGGCAGTATCAAATCGACGATGGACAACCTGAAGGCTGCGGCTGAAGGCGAAAACTACGAGTGGACCGACATGTACGACCGCATGGCGAAAGAGGCCGAAGAAGAGGGATTCCCCGAAATCGCGGCGAAGATGCGCGGTGTGGCTGCCATCGAGAAGGAGCACGAGGAGCGCTATCTGCGCCTCTTGCAGAACATCGAAGAAGGAATCGTCTTCTCGCGCGACGGAGAGCGCATCTGGAAGTGTCGCAACTGCGGACACATCGTCGTCGGCAAGGCCGCTCCGAAAGTCTGCCCCGTGTGCGACCATCCGCAGTCGTACTTTGAAATCAAGGCAGAGAACTATTAAGTTCTTTGAGAATCTCGCTCATTTTCTGAACTGTGCTTACGCGTGTGGGAACAAGCGGCAAGCGCAGTTCATTTTTGATGAATCCCATTTCGTGGAGCAGGGCTTTCACGCCCGCCGGATTGCCATCGACGAAGAGCAGGCTGTAAAGCTCCGTGAAACGATGGTGGATTTTCCGCGCAGGCTCGTATTCGCCCTTGAATTCATAGCGAATCATCCGCGAAAACTCCTTTGGCAGCGCATTTCCAATAACCGAAATCACGCCTGCGGCACCACTGGCAATCATCGGGAACGTGAGGGCGTCGTCGCCGCTGATCACGTCGAAACCTTCGGGCTTATTCTTGATGATTTCATCCACTTGCTCAAGCCATCGCCCGGCCTCTTTCACGGCCACGATGTTCTCGCAGTCGTTAGCCAGACGAATCGTCGTTTCCGCCTTCAGGTTTACGCCCGTGCGACCGGGTACGTTGTAGAGCACGACGGGCAGCGGCGAAGCTTCGGCTATGGCGCGGTAATGCTGATAAAGGCCCTCTTGTGAAGGTTTGTTGTAATACGGACAAACGCTCAGAATGCCGTCGATGCCCTGCCAGTCGCCCGTTTTCAACTCGCCGACAACCGCCGCCGTGTTGTTGCCACCGCATCCTGCCAAAATCGGCACTTTTCCGCCCACTTTATCCACGACAAAGTGCTTAATCTGCTGTTTTTCTTCCGTCGTGAGACACGGACTTTCGCTCGTGGTGCCTAAGATTGCGAGGAAATCGGCACCGTTTTCAAGTTGATAGTCGATGAGTCGGGCAAGGGCGTCGAAATCAATCGAGCCGTCGGTGTTGAAAGGCGTTACGAGGGCAATGCCCAGGCCTCTGAAGATGTTTGCTGCCATAATCTGATGAGTATTACGCTGCAAAGATATACAAAAATCTTGAGAAACCGAAAAAATCGATACAATTTTTAATACTTTACATCGACGAGGAAGAGTGCATGGGCAGGCATACTCTCGCCTGCAGCGCTACGACTGCGGGTAGAGACGATGTTGCGGAACTCATCTATCGTGATGCGATGCCGTCCCACTTCGATGAGCGTGCCCACGACAGCCCGAACCATGTTCCTCAAAAAGCGGTTGGCCGTGATTTCAAAGCGCCACGACGTTTCAGAAAGTCTCACCCACTCCGCCTGCGTGAGCGTGCAAAGCGTGGTTTTCACGTCGGCTCCCGTCTTGCAGAACGAGGCGAAATCCTGCTGAGACAACAGCCACTCTGCCGCCGCGTTCATTGCAGCGAAATCGAGCGGATAATGCATTTCGCAAGAATAGGCCGCAAGAAATGGATCTTTCTGCGTGTGAATATAGTAATGGTACGTGCGCGAGGTGGCACTGAAGCGGGCATGCATGTCTTGTGCGACAGGTTCCACGCACTGCACAGCAATGTCGCGCGGCAATATCCTATTCAGCCGATACGCGAGCTGCTGCCCGTCAAGAACGCCATCATAATCGAAATGCGCCACCATTTTCCGTGCATGGACACCCGCATCAGTCCTGCCAGCCCCCACCGTTTCGATAGGCTGCCGCAATAGCGTTGTCAGTGCCTTACGCAGACATTCTTCCACAGACAGGCCATTGGGTTGGATTTGCCAGCCGTGGTAGCGCGTTCCATCATAAGAAAGGGTGATGAAATAACGCTGCAGGCTCATTTTGCGTTATTTTTCGGAGATGCGGGGCGCTTATGGCCTTCGTGTTTCCGTCCGCCCATCTTGCGTTTGGGCTGAGCCATGCGCTTGAAAGCCTGTCGATGGAAACGTTCCTCGGCATTGATAATGCGGAACACTTTGCTCGGAGCCAGCACTTTCAGGAACTTCTGATGGTATTTCTGCTGAATCTCCTTGATTTCCACATCCATCTTGTCTCTTTTCTCAATGGCCTCACGACAGGCTTTGTCATCGCTGCTATTCATCTTGCAGACCCGACGCATCTCGTCAAAATAGACACGTTGCTTGCTCCTCATTTCACGGTAGATGGGCATGAACTGAGCTGCTTCCTGCTGTGTCAGCGCCGCTTCTTTCGTAATATATTGTTCAAGGTCTGCTTCAAACTTAGCGGGGTCGAATTTCTGGCGTTTCTCCTGTTGAGCATTCGTTACGAGTGCAAACAAACAAAAAACGGACAATAAAAAAAACTTCTTCATAACTTTAACGATTTAAATTTAACTTATTTATTATCAGCTACATAACAATACATATCACCAACGTCTATCATGGCATAGTCAGCCATATCATCGAAGCTGGCATCGTCTGTTTCATAAACTGCCGTAACGGCATTTGAACGAGCATCGTCGTTCGACGCGAACCACGAATACCCGACGCCAAACAGCAACGCGGCGAAGCAAGCAGCCGCAGCTACTCTTACCGCCATGCGCCACTTTTTCCGCTGCGGCAATTCTACTACCTTCGCATCGTTAGTGGGGATTTTTTCCATCACGCTGCCAACAAACGTCTCGAAATAGCCCTCTGGCACCCGAAACGCATTCTCTTTTCCAAATTGAGCTTGTATCAATTGTTCTTCGTTCATTTTTCCTTTAATTTTATGGTTTTGACGATTCGTACGGAAAAAGGTTTAATCGATTTCTGTTTTTAGCACCGAAACTTCCCTTTTTCATGCAATACATGAAACTTGAATTTTTATTAAAAATACAAAAATATATTGTAATACAGCCCGTTTGACAGGCATTTTGCTTGCGATATTTGGAGAAATAATCTACCTTTGCACGAAAATAATTCTCAGCTTATGAAAAAATACTTGATTCCACTTATTCTTATCTGTCTTTTGCTTGTTGGCGGGGTAGTTTGGCTCTATCTTAACCTCAACGAGCAGAAACAGCAAAACCGCGAAATGCTGGAACTGGCCGAGCTCGACAAGCAGGAAATGGAGAACGAATATGAGCGATTTGCCTTGCAATATAGCGAGATGAAAGCGCAAATCAACAACGACTCCATTGTGGCACAACTCTCTGCCGAACAGGAGAAAACGCAGCGTCTGCTGGCCGAACTGCGACAGGTGAAGGCCAACGATGCCAACCACGTGAGGGAAATCACGCGACTGAAAAAGGAATTGGCCACGGTGAGGGCTGTGTTGCGCTCCTACATCATTGAAATCGACTCGCTGAATCGCCTGAACCAGAACCTGCAAGAGGAGAATACACGCGTAAAAGCGCAGTATCAGGAGGCGACGCACCAAATCGAGGGGCTGAATACTGAGAAACAGTCGCTCTCAGAGAAAGTGGCCATCGCTGCCCAACTGGATGCCACAGGCATTTCAATGCAGGCGAAGGACAAGCGTGGGAAAAACACCGAAAAAATGTCAAAATGCAAGACCGTGCAGGTGAATTTCGCATTGGCGAGAAACGTCACGGCCTCGAACGGAATGCGTACCATCTATGTGCGCATTACCTCGCCGACAGGCTCACTGCTGGGTAATGCAGGCTCGTTCAACTACGAAAACAAGACGTTGCAATGCTCGATGAAGAAAGCCGTGGAATACGGTGGTCAGGAAACGCCCGTCACGCTCTATTGGAATGTTGATCAGGCACTCGAAAGCGGTACGTATCAGGTAAGTATCTTCGCCGACGGCAACATGATTGGTTCGAAGAGTTTTTTATTCAGGTAAAAATTTAACAAACAAACATAAATTCCTGTAAATAAACATATTATGAGAAAGGAAATTATATTTATCATGCTCCTTGCGACGCTATCGTCGGCTACGGCGCAAAAGGTTCTGACGCTGGAAGAGTGTCGTGACCTGGCCTTGCGCAACAACAAGCAGCTGGGCGTTGCTGGCATGAAAAAAGAGGTGGCAGGCAACTTGCGGAAAGCTGCTCGCACGAAATACCTGCCAAAGGTAGATGCCGTGGGAGGCTACGAGTTTTTCAGTCGCGAGATTTCCATTCTGAGCAACGACCAAAAGACGGCATTCTCGCAACTCGGCACCTCGATGATGACCAACATGGGCGGCAGCATTTCGAGCGCTCTCGTGGGGCTGGCTCAACAGGGAGCCATCACGCCCGACTTCGCCAAGCAGTTGGGCACTGTTGTGACGCAACTCAGCGAGCCCCTTGCCCAAGCGGGTAACCAACTCGGGCAGAGAATCAACGATGCCCTCCGAACCGACACGAGAAACGTTTGGGCGGGTGCCATCGTGCTGCGTCAGCCGATTTACATGGGTGGTGCCATCACTGCGGCAAATCGCATGGCCGACATCAATGAACAGCTCGTGGCCAACCAGCAGGACGGCGTGCGACAAAACACGTTGGCACACATCGACGAGGTGTATTGGACCGTGATTTCATTGAAACAAAAGCAGCGTTTGGCCAGCAGTTATCGCGACCTGGTTCAGAAACTCGATGACGACGTGCAGAAAATGATAAAAGAAGGCGTCGCCACGCGTTCCACAGGGCTGCAGGTGGCCGTGAAAGTGAACGAAGCCGACATGCAGGTGACGCAGGCCAGCGACGGAGTTGCACTCGCCAAAATGCTACTTTGCCAACTGTGCGGCCTTCCGCTCAACGAGGACATCACACTCGCCGACGAGGGCAAAGACGTACTGCCCCACTCCGTCAGCGTGGAAGATTTGGGAAACAAAGCCGCATTCGAGAATCGTTCGGAACTGAAAATGCTCGAAAACGCCGTTGAACTGAGCGAACAAGGCACAAAACTCGTCAGGGCAGCCTATCTGCCGCAGGTGGCTCTCACAGGTGGCTATATGCTGTCAAATCCAAGTGTTTTCAACGGTTTTGAACGGAAATTCAAAGGAATGTGGAACGTAGGCGTGATGGTGCGCCTGCCCGTATGGAATTGGTTCGAGGGAGTGTATAAGGTGCGAGCCAGTCGTGCTGCCACGACGATTGCCAGCATTGAACTCGACGATGCCCGTGAGAAAATCGAATTGCAGCTGGAACAGTGTCGTTTCAAGATGAAAGAGGCCAGTAAGCGCCTTTCGATGGCGAAGAAAAACCTCTCGAGTGCCGACGAAAACCTGCGCTGTGCCAACGTGGGATTTCGTGAAGGCGTGATGGAAGCCACCGATGTGATGGCAGCCCAAACCGCCTGGCAACTGGCCCAGAGCCAAAAAATTGATGCTGAAGTAGAGGTGAAACTCGCTCAAGTAGCCTTGCGGAAAGCGTTAGGAGTATTGAACATTGAAGATTAATTTTGAACATTAATAGATAGAACTATGTCATCACAAGCAAAAACACAGCATAACAACATTCTACTCGCCATTTTGGGCTTCATCGCAGTAGTTGTCGTCGTAGGACTTTTAGGATTTTTCCTGCTCGGACGCTCGCCGGAAATCATTCAGGGCGAAGTGGAAGTGAGTGAATATCGTATTTCATCGAAAGTTCCAGGAAGAATTCTCGAACTTCGTGTAAAGGAAGGCGACTACGTACACGTGGGCGACACGCTCGCCATTCTCGATGCTCCCGAGGTACAGGCTAAGAAAACGCAGGCTCAAAGCGCACAAGATGCCGCCGCCGCCATGAGCGATATGGCACAGGCCGGAGCCCGTCAGGAGCAGGTGAGCGGTGCTTACCAGTTGTGGCAGCAAGCTAAGGCCGGACTGGAAATCGCCCAAAAAACCTACGACCGCGTCCAGCGACTCTACGACGAGGGTGTAATGACGGCTCAGAAGCGCGACGAGGCGTTTGCCAACTTCAAGGCACTGCAGGCCCAGGAAAAGGCTGCAAAAAGCCAATACGACATGGCCGTAAACGGAGCCCGGCAGCAAGAAAAACGCGCTGCCCAAGCCCAAGTGAACCGTGCGCGTGGAGCCGTGCAGGAAGTACAGAGTTACATTCGCGAAACGGTGCAAATTTCCAATGTTGAGGGCGAAGTGTCGAGTATCTACCCGAAAGTGGGCGAACTCATCGGAACTGGCTCGCCCATTATGAGCATCTCGGTGATGAGCGACCTCTGGGGCACGTTCAACGTGCGCGAAGACAAGCTCAAGGGACTGAAAGTTGGCGACACGTTCACCGCCTTCGTACCCGCTTTCAACAAGGAGTTGAAGATGAAGGTGTTCTACATCAAGGACGAAGGCTCGTATGCCGTATGGAAGGCCACGAAAGCCAATGGCCAGTACGATTTGAAGACCTTTGAAGTGAAGGCACGTCCTGAGGATGTTTTCGAGGGATTGCGGCCTGGAATGACGCTGATCGTGAAGGAATAAGGATGCTGAGGAAAATCTACAGAATCGCGCTGCGCGAATGCGGCTTCCTGCGCTACAACCTGGTGTATCTGTTCTGTATGCTGGTGTTTCCGATTCTCGTCACCGTCTTCTTCACGACGATGATGAACGAAGGACTGCCGCACGAAATGCCCGTAGGTGTCGTTGATCAGGACGACACCTCGACCTCGCGTGCGCTCATTCGCAGACTTGATGCCTTCCAGTCAAGCCAAGTCGTGGCGCACTATCCCAATATCAACGAGGCGCGAAAGGCCGTTCAGCAAAACAAAATCTACGCTTTCCTCTACATTCCGAAAGGCACTACAGACGGCTTGCTCTCTGCCCGCCAGCCGAAGATTTCGTTCTACTATAGCTTGGCTTCTGTCTCAGCCGGTTCACTACTCTACCGCGACCTGAAAACCGTCTCAATGCTGGGTTCTGCCGCTGTCGGACAGCAAACCATGCGTGCAAAAGGAGCCACCGAGGCACAAATCTCTACCTTTCTGCAACCCATCGTCATCGACCTTCACATGATTGGCAATCCATGGGCCAGTTATAATCTCTATCTCTCCACGATGATTATTCCTGGCATTCTGATGCTTTTCATGTTTCTTATCACGACCTATTCGCTGGGCACGGAACTGAAGTTTGGCTCCTCGAAAGAGTGGCTCGCTATGGCCGACAACGACATCATCGTGGCTCTGACAGGCAAACTTCTGCCGCAATTCCTGATTTTTCTGAGCATTTTCTACGCCTATATGTACTACGTGTTCGGCTATCTCGAGTTTCCGCATCCGGGCGGCGTGTGGATTATGCTCATTCTCGGTTTTTTGGCAGTGGTGGCAAGCATCGGATTCGGCATTTTCGCCTTCGGACTGATGCCTTCGCTGCGTATGTCGATGAGTATTTGCTCGCTCTGGGCCATGCTGAGCTTCACAACCAGCGGCTTCACCTACCCCGTCTTTGCGATGCACCCGGCCATCGAAGCCATTGCACAGCTCTTCCCGCTGCGACACTATTATATGATTTACCAGATTTGCGTCTTCAACGGATACCCGTTTGTTGATGCGTGGTTCAATTTCATGGCGCTATTCATCTTTTCCGCCCTACCTTTCTTTGTGCTGCGAAAGATTAAGAAAGCCATGTTGGAATACGTCTATATCCCGTAAGAAATGAAGGAAACGCTGTTACATAGGATTCGCGAGGGCATCAAGGATATGTGCTACATTTGGGCCAAGGAGATGCGACAGAGCTTCACCGACGAGGGCGTGCTCATCTTCTTTATTCTCGTGCCCATTCTCTATCCGCTGCTCTATTCGTGGGCTTATTCAAACGAAGTGGTGCGTGAAGTGCCTGTAGCCGTGGTTGACCTCTCGCACAGTCACCAAAGCCGACAGTTTATCCGCCAGTTCGACGCCTCGCCCGAAACGAAAGTAGCCTACTTCTGCACGAGTCTCGAAGAGGCCAGGGCGCTGGTGGGAAGGCAAGTTGTGCATGGGGTACTCTATTTCCCGACCGACTTCCAGACGCGCACCATGCGCATGGAACAGACCCAGGTGGGAGTTTATTGCGATATGTCGCTCATGCTCACGTATAAGGCCATCTACCAGACGGCCACGAGCATTGCTTCCAACATGAACTCGAAAATCCAGATTGCGCTTTCGGGTAACTTCACTGACCGCGAGGACGAGATTACCACGCAGCCACTGGCCTTCGAAGAAGTTCCGCTGTTCAACCCTACGGGTGGCTACGGGTCGTTCCTTATTCCATGCGTGCTGATTCTGATTATTCAGCAGACACTGCTGCTTGGCATCGGCCTGACAGCAGGAACCGCCCACGATACAAAAAAGCATCAAAGTCTGGCGCCCATTTCGCGCCACCATAACGGCATTTTCCGTATCGTACTCGGCAAGTCGCTGGCCTATTTCATGATCTATGCTGTGATTTCAGCCTATCTGGTGCTTGTCGTCCCAAAGATTTTCGGGTTTACCTCGTTGCTGTCGGGAGGTTCGCTGCTTGCACTGATGCTGCCCTATATTCTGTCGTGCATCTTCTTCGGCATGATGTTGTCGTGTTTGGTGCGCCATCGCGAAAACGTATTGCTACTGGTTGTGTTCTCCAGCATTCCGTTCCTCTTCATGGCCGGCATTTCATGGCCACAGAGCAACATTCCAGGTGTTTGGCGAAGCATTGCGATGCTCATCCCCTCAACC
Source organism: bacterium UBA3734 (assembly GCA_002372575.1). Taxonomy (GTDB): domain Bacteria; phylum Bacteroidota; class Bacteroidia; order Bacteroidales; family Bacteroidaceae; genus Prevotella. Next base: position 8,803 of record DFHC01000099.1, read on the forward strand.
TCTGGCGTACAGGGATTCGTGCGTCTGAACACGATGGGGGCGACGCTGGCCGACATCAAGGTGGAGTATCAAGCACTATGGATTCTGACGTTGGTTTATTTCCTCGCCACTTGTGTCGTCTATCGTTTTCAGATTATTTCCGCCCGTCGGCGCGCCATCGAAGATGAGAGGGAAAAAACTACTGATGAGTAGCTACGATTTTCGTCTTGGGCTGCGTGGCATTACGGCGTCGAACCACCGTCACCACGCTTTGCGCCAGTGACAGGAAAGCCTGTCCCGAGGCCGTTTCGGCATCAAGAGCCGTGGGCGTTCCGTTGTCGCCATTGTCGCAAATGCTCTGCACGATGGGAATCTGCGCCAGCAGGGGCACCTTCATTTCTTCTGCCAGTTGCTTGCATCCCTCTCGTCCGAAGATAAAATAGCGGTTTTCAGGCAGTTCAGCAGGCGTAAACCAAGCCATATTCTCCACGAGGCCGAGAATGGGCACGTCCACTTTGTCGTTCCGATACATATCGATGCCTTTTCGAGCATCGGCAAGAGCCACTTGCTGCGGTGTGGAAACGATGATAGCCCCTGTGATGGCAAGCGTTTGCAACAAAGTGAGGTGGATGTCGCTGGTGCCTGGAGGGGTGTCGAGAATGAGATAGTCGAGCGCGCCCCAGTCAGCATCGGCAATGAGCTGTTTCAGCGCACCCGTGGCCATGCCGCCTCGCCAGAGCGTGGCCGTCTGCGGACTTACGAAAAAGCCGATGGAAAGTAGCTTCACACCATATTTCTCAATGGGAACGATAAGGTCGCGACCGTCTTTCTTCACGGCATACGGACGAGCATCCTCCACACCAAACATCTTGGGCATCGACGGCCCGAAGATGTCGCAGTCGAGAAGTCCGACACGATAGCCCAGCCGTGCCAGCGCAATCGCGAGGTTTGCCGAAACCGTCGATTTGCCCACGCCACCCTTACCCGAGCTCACAGCAATGATATTCTCCACCTCGGGTAATAGTTTTTCGACCGTCGGACGCGGTGAAGATTTAAACTCTGTCTCGATTTCCACTTTGACATCCTTTCCGCAATGGTATTTCACGGCAGCCTCGGCAGCCTTCAGCGTAGATTTCAAGAAAGGGTCGGTGTCGCGCGGAAACAAGAGTACGATTTTCGTGCTCCAAAAGCCTTGCTCGCGGTCGAAAGCAACCGTTGGCGTATCGGCCAGCATCTCGCTTTCAACCAGATTTTTCTTCGTGCCGGCATACATCACGGTTGCCAGCGAGTCTATGATTTTTTGAGGGTATAATGCATCCATTTTTCTGTAAATATTGCTTGATTTGAGTGCAAAGATACATTTTTTTTTCGTACCTTTGCATTTTGTAACCGACAAAAGATGATTTCCACATGAAAAATCTGCATAAAACGCTTTTGCTGGCGGTCTGTTTCCTCATTTCTACGAGTTTGAACGCCGCTAATATCGTATGGTACGACGGGCATGGTCACGTGTCGTACGTTGCAAATCAAAGTTATTCCCAGGTCGTTGAAACAGCCATCGAAATGTTTGCTACCGACATGAAGGCCGTCACGGGCCATTCTGCCGAGGAGAGCAGCAAAGGGAGAATCGAATTTATCGAACTCAACAGGCTCACAAACAAGGAATTCAAGAAGATACAGAAGCGCAAATTGCCTTACGAAAAGGTCATTGCGAAGGCCGATGCGTTTTATATCGGCATCCACGACGGGCGAATCATCGTGATGGGCGACAATGCACGCGGCACGGCCTATGGCATTTTGGAACTGTCGCGTATGGCTGGCGTGTCGCCGTGGATTTGGTGGGGCGACGCAGTGCCAGAACGACGCAAACGGCTCGAAACCGACGCCAAATTCTCCACGCTGCAGTTACCTTCAGTGGCCTCGCGAGGCATTAGTGTCATCGACGAGGAATGGATCCACCATGTACACGACACGAAAAAACTCTTCGAACTGATGCTCCGACTGCGAGCCAATACGCTTCTTATTCCCTCCACGCAGAAGAAATCGTCGGCCTTCTACAGAGAATGCCACCGAAAAGCTGCCGACTACGATATCTCCGTGGAAACACAGCTTCACCACCCCATGCTGATATGGGAGGACAATAGCCCTTGGATTTCCACGACACAGCCCGGAGAAGTCTTCTTTCAAGCTCAAACAGCCATCCGAAAAGACATCAGGACATCGTGGGTTGCATCCGTGAGAAATCCGAAAACGTCGGCTTATCAACTGTCACTTTTCCTTGATATGGCTTGGGATAACCGACTCGTTACGGCCCAAACACTCGAAAAACATCTGGATGCGTGGCTCAAACAGCAATTCGGAAATGAAATCGGCAGGAAGCTACTGCCCGTGATGCGGAAATTCTACGAACTGACAGCCGTATGCAACCCGCTCGAAATAGACAAAAGCCACTTCAATGCGCTGGCCTTTGGCAACGAGTTAGAACGCTTCCTTGAAGAATACAACATCTTGTCGCAGCTCGTAGAGAATATTGGACGAGAGGCACGTCCTGAGCTTAGCGATGCCTTTTTCACAAGCGTGAAATACCCCATTCAAACAGCTGCCGCCATAGCCGCGAAGCACCTCGAGGCACAGGAATCGCGCCACATTGCGAGGAAAGAGTCGTTCCACCACGACAGCGAAGCCCTTGGGGCAGCCGCAAGAAGCATCAAGGCATGGCGCACGCTCGACCAACTCATACAGAAGTACAACCAAACGGCACAAGGCAAATGGAAACAGCTGTTGCCAGCATCGCTGAAAAAACTCGCGGCCTTTGCCGCCCCCACCCTTCCCGACCAGCTGAGCGAAGAAGAAATCAGCAAATACGGCCACGACGAAGAATATCTCATTCAAATCAACACGAAAACGTGTGTTGCCAGAAACGCTGCGGACTGCTCGTCGGCCTCGGAAGACACCGAAATCATTCCCCTGCTGGGCCAGTCGCTTCGCGCCGTTGTCCTGAAAAATGGCGGAAAAGTCAGCTATAAATTCAATGTGGATAAACCCGGAAATGCCAATTTGCTTGTCACCACTGTTCAAGTGCCCTCTGCACTCGCTGATGCACAAATGTACGTCAGTATCGACGGCGGCGAAAAGAAAATCTACTCCGCTAAAAACGTCAGTTTCTCTTTAGGAATGGGCACACACACGCTCACCATCGAAGCCGCTGGCGACCAACTCATTCTCGACCAATGGATGCTGGATTTCAACCCTGGTCGCCAGTTCCAACGCATTCCGCTCTGATCAGAAGGGATAGCCGATGGCAAAGTGGAGCGTTTGATAGCGCTTGAAGCTGTCGGTATTGAAGAAGCCTCGGCGCGAGGTGTCGTAGGGCACATGCAGGCCGAGTCCCCAGTCAAGCCTGAGAACGAGGAAGTCGAGGTCGTAGCGCAGTCCGATACCTGTACCCACCGCCAGCTGCTTGTAGAAACTGTCGAAACGGAAACTCACGTTGTCGAAAAGAAACTGATCAATTTCATCTTCAAACTTGGGTTTCCTCAGAAACCACACGTTGCCCGCATCAAGAAATACGGCTCCATTAAGGTTTCCGAACAGGCGCGTGCGGTATTCGAGGTTGGCCACGAACTTGACGTCGCCATTCTGTATAAGGAAAGAATACTGGTTCCGATAGGTTGACGGCAGCAAATCGATGACGTAAATTGGCGAAAATTTGCCAGGCCCAATGCTTCGCAGTGAAAATGCACGAACGCTGTTGGCTCCACCCACGTAGAATCGCTCACTAAAGGGTATTTCCTCGGTGTTTCCGAAACAATAGGCCACGCCCGCGCTGACGTGTCCCACAAGCTGCGAATACTGGCCGAGCTGCCACGTTTTCGTGAAGTCAGTCTCAAGTTTCAGGAATTGCGCGTATGGATTCTTGAAGAGCTTTTTATCTTTTTCGTTCCATTTCCTTCCAGCTGCCAAATAGCCAAGTGACGTCAAATTTCCAGACTCCGAGAGCGAAATCTCCCAGCGAATGGGATTCGGACGATTGCCCGAGGTGTAAGTATAGGTGTAGCGAATCTGCGGAATAAAATAGTCGCTCAACATAGACAGAAGAATCGGATTTTCATCCATGATGGAGTCGAGGCGATTGGTGCGGGTGTTCATAAACTGATATTTCACGTTGGGCAGCGAAAGTTCATGTTTGCTTAGGCTGCCAACGCCCGACTGCGACGCAACCGACCAGCGGTAGGTCCATTCGCCCGACACAATGTGCATCTTGTAGTAGTTTGGTCGGCGCACGATGTCGCTCGAGACCTTGGCGAGAGTCGTAGCCGTGCGACGCCAGCGGCGCGGTGGCAACGTCAGGCCTCGCTCACGAGCTCGCTCCAGTCGGCGGCGTATCTGATTTCCACCCATAAACGGCGCCACGATTCGCGGAAATTCGAGCGATACGTCGATACCATAGTTGTAGGTGTTCATGTCGCCACCGCTATTGCCACCAATCTGCCACTCGTAAGAACCGTGAAGGTTGAGGTCGAGCTTTTCGCCGCCTCGGAACAGGTTCCTCTTCGCCACACCAACCCGCAACTCCGGCCCTATGCGTCCGATGGTGCGCATCGAGAGATTGGTTTCGGCATAGACATCCCACGGACGCTCAAAAATGGCATTGATGGTAAGGTCGAGCGTGTCGTTTCGAGGTGAAAAAGTGAAATTTGTCATTGAAAACAATCCCGTAGCATTCAGGGCATTGGCGGTTTCGAGGTAGTCATTGTAGCGGTAGGGCTGTCCCGGGCGCAGGCGCATCGCACCCATCACGACACGCGGTCGGAGTGGCGACTTCTCGCCCTGATAGCGAATGGTGAATCGGCGACGCGTCAGGCTGTCGGTGAACGTATCGCGGAACGACTTCTGCAGGTTCACGCTCACGTTGCCGATATGAAATTTCCGCATAGCCTCGGCGGGGATGCTGTCGGCAAGTTGCAGGCGGAGTTGTGCCTTGCCTGGCGTGGAAATCGTGTCGGCGAGATAGCTTGCATAGGCTGGCTGATAGTAATAGTAGCCGCTGTTGCGGAAGAGTGTGGAAATCCGCGTGCGCTCTGCGTCGAGGGCGTCAGCAGTAAAGGCATCGCCAGAATGGATTTTTGCTTCCGAATATGTGGCACGAATCAAACTGTCGGGTTCGTTGGGAAAGCCCTCGTAGCTGAGTGTGTCGATGGTGAGTAGTGGACCGAGACTGACATGGTAGCCTATTTTCGCCTTCTTCGAATTGCGGCGGGGCACTACTGTGTAATCAACCCTCCCATGGAAATAGCCCCGGTTACGCATCACCGACTGCGCCACCTGTGCCCGCAGTGCCGGATTTACCCAACTCATGAGCACGGGCTTTTTGCCAAAGGATTCCGTCATCCATTTCGAGAACTTGTCTTCCTTTCCGGAAAAGGCATTCCACACCCACAGGCCGTAAGGAAAAGGTGTCCGATAATAGCTGCTGCCGAAAAGCGCACCGTTTGGAGCTGTGGCGAGGGCGGCCTCGACCTCGGTCTGCGTCTCCACGAAATTTTTGTGGGCAATGTGTGAGGGAACGCCGCTGTCGTTGCGCTCGTAGGTAATTTTCGTAAGGCCGATGAAGAGCTGGTCGTCGTCAGGGATGTTCTTCGTCGTGGAACAAGCCGCGATAACAAGGCTGAAAACAACGATTTTCGCCACCATCCTCATCGTGCTATATGTTTTTTTGCTCATGGTTTCTCTTCTTTTTTGAAAATATCCTTGATATGCTGGAGTGAACGCCGCCAGATGAAACCCACGCCGTACTCTTGCGTATAACCGTCGAGCCAGTCATAGACGTTGTTTTCGTAGAACAGCGTGACATACTTGTTCGCACTGTCGTCGAGGCGATATTCAAAGATCACGTTGTCGAAGAACGAATGGTCTTGATTGGGCATTTCGGCACCCGTTGTCACCCTTCCACCGACGGCGATTTTCAGACGATTGTTCCAGAATCGTTTGGCAAATTTGAAGGAATAGTTGGTCGAAGTGCGGCCCGTGGCATCGGTGGTATTGTCGAGTCCTACGCTTAGGTCGATTGTGCGCAGGGCATTACCCGTAATGTTGCTGATTTCGTTTTGCAGGAATGAGCTTAGCGCATTGTTCATCGAGAATGCGTTCGTGTTTCCATCGGCCAGGTACATTCCCGTCGTAAGCATCGTCACGGCAAGTTTTCCGCGCTGTTCCTTGCTCATCGATTGCAATTCAGAGAATAAGGTCATGTCCTCGGGCGCATCGAGCGTAAATTCCAGTCCCATATCGTTGAGCGTCTTCGTGATAACGACGCCACATTCGAACTCCACGCTGCGCGATGCTCCTGTATAGTCAGTGACGGGAGCTCGCTTGCGCTCTGTGGCTGTAATGTTCAGCGTCGGATTCATCACATCGCCTGTAAATTCAAGATAACTGCCATCTTTAATCGTAAAAATTTTCAGCGGAATGATGGGCAGCGAGTATTTCATTTGGCCATTGGCAAGCGTGTAGCGTCCCGTCAGACGCAGGTTGTCGGTCGTGTTGTAGTTCATGCGGAGCACGCCGCCGCCCATCAGGTCGATGTAATTGCTCTTGTCGGTGTTCAGGTAGGCCATCACGTGGGCTCCTTTAGACACGTCAACCGTCATATCCATCGTGAAACCACCGAGTTCCGGCCTCGCGACCTTGGTCTGCGTGGTGTCGTTGAAGTCGGTGAAGGTGACGAGCCCTTCGAGATGGTTGTCGGTGGTCAGCGGCGAGTCGCGCAGGATATAAACGAGGTCGGTCGTACCCAAAACGTCGAGTTTTCCACGCATGTTCAGGTTCGTAAGTTCACCATTGATGGAGCCGAAGTAGTTCACGTAAGCCTTACCGAAGGCCTCGGAGCGGAAGTTCTCCTTTGCATCGATGAGCAGGAAATTCTGCGCCCGCATCCGCAGGTCGAGCCGAATATGTTCGGGATTGGTGAAGTCGAGCGAGCCATAGGTGGTCAGCGGAGAAGAGTTGTTGGCATACATCTCGAAATTCTCGAAGAGCAGTTTGCTTTCCTTGATGATGACAGGGTCGTTGTCGAAGCGCAGCCGCACGCCGTAAGGCTGACTCACGAGATAAGCCGAATCGAGAAACACCTCGCCATTGGCAATGGGTGCCGAAAGTGGTCCGTGCACCGCCAGACTCCCCTCGCCATAGCCTTCAAAACCGATGATTTGGTTTGGAATGAAGCCATTAATTATTGACAGCGGCGTGCGAAGCAACTCCACCGTGGCGTCGAGCGTGCCACTCAGCTTCTTGTCTTCATTATATTTATTGAAATACGTGCCGTTGAGCGTGGCAATGTCCTTACCTTCGAGCTTCAGAATGCCGTCGATATAGTGCGAACCGTCAGTTTTCGGCATATAGACGAACTCCGTGCCGATATTTCCGACGGGGCTGTTTTCATAGATGAGGTTCTGGATGCCGAGGTCTGACGATACCGTCACCTGATTGTCGGTCTGCACGAAGTGGAAGTCACCGTTCATCATCCCTTTTACGTTGGGCGTGTAGGGAATGACCGAAAGAATGCGCTCGAGGTCGAAATGGTTAACCGACACCGTGACATCTTGCTTGGCCTCTTCATTGTCGTCGTTCGTATAGATTTGCACGCCGGTTCCATCATCGGCACGAAGCACCACGTCTGCCGACACGCGTCCGTCGTGACTCAGGAACACGAAATTCTCGTCGTTCACCTTGAACTTTCGGAATCCGAGCACAGGTTCCTTCACGTGGGCGCGGAACATCAGTCCGCGGTCCTCCATCGTGGCTTGCAGGCCGAGTCGCACACCCAAGTCGCCGTTTGCGTCGTAAAGTCGTGTGCCGAAAGTAGTGCCTCGGTCTTGCAGAATGCCATCGACAAGGGCGTTAAAGGTGTACTGCGGATTCTTTTTGTTGTTGCGCACTTGCGCTTGATAAGTGGTGCGGATAGAGTCTGATTTGATGGCGAAATTGATGGTATCGAGCAGCATATCATTGACCAACAGCGATTCCAGGTGCATCCGTCCGTTGAGTCCCTCGACGGGCGACGACACCACGTTGCAGTTGAAGCTTTTGAAATCGTAGCCGCTTCGGTTCAACAAATCGACGATAAAATTCTCGCTACCGCTTCTCACCGACAGCCGTGCATCGGGTAGCATACTACGCAGGCGACCTTCGTTGATAATTCTTTCGCCGTATTGCCGCTGCACCTCGTTCACCAAGCGTTCTCCCGTGTCAATCAAGCGTTCGTAGTGGCCTTTTGCTTTGAGGTCGAGATGGAAGTCGCTGCAGTCAATCACCGCGTTGGTGTTTGCTCGGTTCAACAGCACGTCCACCCACATGTCGTCAGGACGAAATGTCTCGTTGTGCATACGGAGCGTCAAATCGCCAAGATTACCCTGAATCTTGTGGTCGTCTTTCAGGTCGCTGTCAATGTCGAGGTGGGCGCAACCACTTACGGTCATCACGCTATCAGTAAGGCCCAGGCGCAACAAATCAGCCATACCTAAATCCGTCGTCAGCGTGCCACGAAAACGGTTTTTGCTCGTCAGCGCATTAATTGTGGCCGTACCTTTGAGCAGTTCGTTCTGGCTGTCAATGACAGCTCCGACACGCCCGTTTTTCAGTGTTGCGTCGCCTTTCACCCCCGAAAGATCGTAGCCGCTGTAGCTAAACTGCTGAATGTCAACTTTGGCAGTGAGTTGCGTACGAGGCGACAAGATGTCGGCACCCTGCCCTCTTACGTCAATGTTTGCCGTCAATGGACTCATCCCCATTCCGGGTGCAAACCTCTGCATGGGGAAGCGCACGGCTTTCAACTTGGCATCATAGGCCGTGTGGGCGGCATCGTATTTGGCAGTCCCCACGAGCGAGCCCTGCAGCGCATTTTTTGTAGCTGGAGTCGTAATATCAAGGTCGAGGTTGGCATTGAGTCGCTCGGGATAATCAAGGTTTTGAAGCGTTCCCGTGGTCTTCGCCCGAAATACCGATGGCAACGACAAATGGAGGTTCGAGAAATGCAGATTCTTCATATTTCCACGCAGTTCTCCGTCAATTTCCATCGCTTGTTTCTCAGGCCACTGCTTGAGGACATCCTTCGGCAAATCCTTGATAAAGGGCATGGCATCGTGCTTGCCAAGTGACGCACGGACACGGCCTTTCATCGTACCAGGATTCACGTCGGAAAAGGCATCGAGCGACATCTCAAAATCGGTCGAAAACTCAGAATCAGCAGTTTTCATGGTTAGGTTTCTTAATTTTAACCTGTCGTCGGCCAGTGCAAATTTGCCCGAAGCATCTTGTATCTGCGTTCCGTTCAGCGCATCAAACCCAGCATCCATCTTCACCGACAACGAACGCACGTTTAAAGCGAGGTCTGGACCGTTTTCGGCGGAAAAACGCACAGAATCTGCCCGCAAATTCAGGCTACTCATCTGCAAGTCGTTGTAGCCCGCAGCACTCTTCCGAATGTCTGCCGAGCCCACCTCGTAAATACCTCTCTTCAAATCGAAAACACCATTTTTCAGGTTTGCGTCACCAAATTGGAGTGCGAGGGCATAGCCAGCAGCCTCGTTTTTTCCGTCGGGAAGTGGCAACTGCGTAATTCGCAATCCTGAATTCTTAATTTTAATCTTATCGGCCAAGATGCGCCAGGCCGTTTCGCTCGCCGTAGTGTCTTCTGGCACACTATCCGGAAAAACAATATCTAAATCTGCATCAGCCAAAAGTACGTCAGAGAGGTTCACATCGGAAGTCGAAGGGTCGTCCCTGCCGTTCAGCAACACATCGGAATTCGTCACACGTAACTTCCCGATATCGCCCTTCAATCGCATCGATTCAATGAGGTCGGCGGTGTTTATTCGGGCATTTTCAAGCATCAGCTCGTCGATAACCACCTGTTTTTTCAACAACGGACGCAGTTGCACGTCGGCCACAACTGCCCCCACGTTGGCTATCGTGTCACCCGTCTCGCGTTTCACGGCCACAACCTCGTTCAAACTCAAATCCAGCGGAAAGCGCAGCCGAACATTGCCCACCGACACGTCCATGCCCGTTTTCTCCGAAGCATACACCGACGCTTGCTTCACCGCCCACCGCTGAAACGGCGGAAAATAAAGCAAGGCTGCCAACGACGAAAAAAGTACGATGGGAATCAGCACAGCAGCCCCCATCCACTTCATGAATTTCTTCATATCTCCTGGCTACATCTGAGTTCTGAGCGCAAAAATACAAAAAAAACGCGAGCCGCAAAAGGATTCCGCCGAAAATCTACGTCCAAGCGCCACGTTTTTTCAGAAGAAACAACAGCACAAAGGCCACAGCAAGTTCTGCCGTGACCTTCGTCGTATGCTATTTTTCGAGTAATCAGTTCTTGAAGAAGTCCTTCACGGCTTCGTTCGGAACCATCTGCTCATCGAAAATGTAAGCACCCGTCTTCGGGCTCTTCACCATTTTGATAACCTTTGTGTATGCGCGACCGTCCTTGTTACCTTCTTGGAGGGTTGCCACGGTTTTTTTTGCCATAACTCTTAATCTTAAATCTTAAATTCTAAATCTGAATTCCTAAATCCCACGGGTTTACTTGATTTCCTTATGAACCGTCATCCGCTTCAGAATCGGATTGTACTTCTTCAGCTCCATGCGGTCGGGCGTATTCTTACGGTTCTTCGTGGTAATGTAACGACTCGTGCCGGGCAGACCGCTTTCCTTCATTTCGGTGCATTCAAGGATGACTTGCACACGATTGCCTTTAACTTTCTTAGCCATATTGCTTATTCTCCTATAACTTTAATGTCCTTCCAGTCCACATAGCCATTTTCCACGGCTTGCTTGAGCGCTGCATCGAGCCCCACCCTGTTGATCAGACGGAGGCCAGCGGCACTGATTTTCAGACTAATCCAGCACTGTTCCTCTACGTAGTAGAATTTCTTACTGAAAAGATTTACATCGAAGCGTCTTTTGGTGCGGTGCTTCGAGTGAGACACGTTGTTTCCTATCTGTGCCTTCTTTCCCGTGATTTGACAAATTTTCGACATCGCTATCTAAATTTTTTGTTACATTTTTTGTTATTTATTCCAAACAGGGTGCAAAATTACACTTTTTTTCCCAAATCGACAAAATTTTCTTGGAAGAATCGCTAAAATTAAGTTTTTTTTTATTTTTCGTCCTCAATTTCGGTCAAGTCTTGGTCGATCAGGTACTCGAGAAAGAGTTTCAGGGCTTTCCGCGTGGCGATGGCGAGGTTGATGTCGCGTCCTTCGTCGTCGGTGAGTTTGCAGGTGCGAACATCGTCGCCGCTGCCCCATGCCAGCCAAATCGTGCCTACGGGAATCTCGGGCGTGCCGCCGCCAGGACCAGCAATGCCCGTGGCCGCAATGGCGTAGTCCACACCCAGCGTCTGGCACGCGCCCTGCACCATCTGGATGGCCACTTCCTCGCAAACGGCGGTTTTCTCCGCGAGCGTTTCGTGGCTGACGTGCAGGATTCGCTCCTTGATTTCGTCGGTGTAGCAGATGATGCCGCCCTTGAAATAGTTCGACGCACCCGGTACGGCAATGATGGCCTCGGCAATGCGTCCGCCCGTGCAACTCTCGGCGGTGCCGAGCGTCTTTCCGTTGTCGTAGAGATACTGCTGTATCTCCTTGCTGATGATTTTATTCTCTAAGCTCATGATTTTAATAAAGTATTTAAAGCCTCCCCCAGCCCCTCCAAAGGGAGGGGAGCCTTATTTTGAACAACTGGTTTTACAATGTCTCCATTTCCGTTCCCCTTCCCTTTTGGGGAGGGGCCAGGGGAGAGGCCGATAGCAGCTTTCGCATACGCAGGTGCATCGATGGGACAGAAATCGCCGTCGCGATACTTGAAATAGCCCGTGATGGCAATCATTGCGGCATTGTCGGTGGTGTAGCTGAACTTCGGGATATACACCGTCCATCCGTAGCGACGCGCATAGTCGTGGAAGGCGTTGCGCAGGCCCGTATTGGCCGACACGCCCCCCGCCACGGCAATGTGCTTGATGCCCGTGTGCTTCGCTGCCAGATGGAGCTTCTTCATCAGAATATCGACAACAGTAAACTCGAGCGAGGCCGCGAGGTCTTCCTTGTGACGCTCAATGAAGTCGGGCTCGGCCTTGAGCCAATCGCGCAGGTTGTAGAGAAACGAGGTTTTCAGCCCCGAAAAGCTGTAGTCGAAGCCCGCGATGTGCGGCTCGGCAAACTTATAAGCATGGGGATTGCCCTGACGGGCGAGCCGGTCGATAATCGGACCGCCGGGATAGCCCAAGCCCATCACCTTCGAACACTTGTCGATGGCCTCGCCGGCGGCATCGTCGATGGTCTGGCCGAGAACCTGCATATCGTTGTAGGCGTTCACCTGCACAATCTGCGAATTTCCACCGCTCACGAGCAGGCAGAGGAAGGGAAAAGGCGGAGGCCCCACCCCAGCCCTCCCCGAAGGGGGAGGGAGCAACGATTCGGAGCCACCATTTCCGTCTCCCCTCCTTTCGGAGGGGTCGGGGGAGGCTATGAAATGCGCCATCACGTGCCCCTGCAAGTGGTTCACGTCGATGAGCGGGATGCCCAGCGAGCGCGCAAAGCCTTTCGCAAAGCTCACGCCCACGAGCAGCGACCCCATCAGCCCGGGACCGCGCGTGAAGGCGATGGCCGAGAGCTGCTCTTTCGCGATTCCAGCCTGCCTGATGGCTTGATCGACCACAGGCACGATGTTCTGCTGGTGCGCCCGCGATGCCAACTCCGGCACCACGCCGCCGTAAGCCTCGTGTACGGCCTGCGACGCCGTGACGTTCGACAGCAGTTCGTCGTTTCGCAGCACCGCCGCCGACGTGTCGTCGCAGCTCGACTCTATACCTAATATA
>DFHC01000170.1 GCA_002372575.1 bacterium UBA3734
CACATGGCCAAGACATTCACCAAAATCGGAAAGCAGATCGCCATCGCCGTGAAGGCTGGCGGTCCCGACGCCGACACCAACCCCGCACTGCGTGCCATCATCGCCAATGCGAAGCGCGAGAACATGCCGAAAGACAACATCGAGCGCGCCATCAAAAACGCGATGGGAAAAGACCAGAGCGAGTACAAGGAAGTGACCTACGAGGGCTACGGCCCGCACGGAATCGCCGTGTTCGTAGAAACGCTGACCGACAACACCACCCGCACCGTGGGCGACGTGCGCTCGGTCTTCAACAAGTTCAACGGCAACCTCGGAACGCAGGGCTCGCTCTCGTTCCTCTTCGACCACAAGGCCGTGTTCACGTTTAAGAAGAAAGACGGGCTCGACATGGACGAGCTCATCCTCGACCTCATCGACTACGGCGTGGAAGACGAGTTCGACGAAGACGAGGAAACGGGCGAAGTCACCATCTACGGCGCCCCCACCAGCTTCGGCGAAATCCAGAAGCACCTCGAAGCCGAGGGCTTTGAAGTGACGGGCGCGGAGTTCACCCGCATCCCCAACGACCTGAAAGACGTCACCGCCGAGCAGCGCGAGGTCATCGACAAGATGGTGGAAAAACTCGAAGACTTCGACGACGTGCAAACCGTCTATACGAACATGAAACCTGAGTAAGCGACATGAAGAAAACGATTATTTTGCTGTCGATGGCCGCACTGTTGGCCATCGGCCTCTCGTCGTGTGCAACGAAGCAGCGAGCCATCAGCCAGCTGGAGAATTTCTCCGAAGAACTCCGTAAAAACAGTGCCAGCTATTCCGTGAACGAATGGAAGAAGGCCGGCGAGAAGTTCATCAAGATTCGCGAGAACATCAGCAAGCACGAACTCGACTACACGCCCGAGGAAAAAGAGAAAATCGGCAAGCTCGAAGGGAAATGCGCCGGATACATGGCGAAAGGTATGAAAGAAGGCGTTTTCGACAAACTGAAAGCCTTTGGAAACGAACTGAAAGGAATCATTCGGGGCATTCTGAGTGCAGTGCTTGATTGAACTGACTAATCATAAAAAAAGACAAGAATATGAATTTGAAAAGTCGATTGGCAGTGATGAACTTCCTTGAATTTGCTGTCTGGGGAGCTTATCTGACGTGTATGGGAAACTATCTGGGAAGTGCCGGATTGGGTGATAAAATCGCGTGGTTCTATGCGATTCAGGGCATTGTGTCGATTTTCATGCCTACGCTGATGGGCATCGTGGCCGACAAGTGGATTCAGCCACAGCGACTGCTCGGACTGTGCCATTTGGCAGCGGGATTTTTCATGCTCGTGTGCTGGTGGATGGGCGTGCAGGCCGGATTCGGGCAGGAATTGCCGGACAAGAGCCTGTTCATTGCCATGTACACGCTGAGCGTGGCGTTCTTCATGCCGACGATTGCACTGTCGAACACGGCGGCGTTCACGGCTCTGAAAAACAATGGCATGGACACGGTGAAGGATTTCCCGCCCATTCGCGTGCTGGGAACCGTGGGATTCATCGCCACGATGTGGTTCGTGAACTGCGCTGTGTGGGAAAACGGTGCGTTTTCGTTCACCTTGGCCGAAAATGCGCATAAATTCCAGTACACGTATATGCAGTTCTTCGTGTCGGGCGTGTTGAGTCTGGTGCTGTGTGCCTATTGCTTCACGCTGCCCGAGTGCCGGATTGAGAAGAAGCAAGAGCGCGTGTCGCTGGCCGAAACGCTCGGACTGAACGCCTTCAAGTTGTTCAAGACGCGCCGAATGGCCCTGTTTTTCATCTTCTCGGCTCTACTGGGCATGTGCTTGCAGGTGACCAACGGCTATGCCGGTCCGTTTATCACGTCGTTCAAGGGCGACCCGTCTTTCGCCGACACTTTTGCCGCCAACAACGCTACGCTGCTGACCTCGATTTCGCAAATCAGCGAGGCGATGTGCATTCTGATGATTCCGTTCTTCCTGAAGCGTTTCGGCATTAAAATCGTGATGCTGATGTCGATGTTTGCATGGGTGTTCCGCTTCGGCCTGTTTGGCGTGGGCAATCCTGCCATGCCGGGCGTGTTGCTGTTCGTGCTGTCGTGCATCGTCTATGGCGTGGCATTCGATTTCTTCAACGTGTCGGGCGGTATTTTCGTCGATCAGGAGTGCGAACCGTCGGTGAAAGCCTCTGCACAGGGACTTTTCATGATGATGACGAATGGCATCGGAGCCACGGTGGGCACTTTGGCCGCCGGCGAAATAGTCAATAAATATTGCACGTGGAAAGACGGCTTCCTGCTGGGCGACTGGCAGACGTGCTGGTTCATTTTCGCTGGCTTCGCGCTGGTTGTTGGAGTGGCTTTCGCCCTTGTGTTCAAGCCGGAGAAACGCTGAAGTGAGGAGTGTGAAGTGTGGAGTGTGGAGTGATATTTTTTAATTTTAAATTACGTACTGGACGGATGGAACGAGTTAAGCTGATATTTAAGAGCGTTTCCGAGATTGTGGGCAGCGAGGAAATCGGATTGATTATCCTTACCGACGAAGAAGAGCTGCGACAGTTGGTGGTAACGTGCGACAGGACGATGATGGATCAGTTTCGCATGAGGCTGAATCGCGTGCCGGTGGTGGGAAGTATGCTGCCTGAGGTGCTGTGGCACGTTGTGAGCATGCAGACCCAGATGCAGTTCGAGATTCTGGTGACCGACATCATCGACGGCCAGTATCGTGCTCTGCTCGTGAACACCGAGACGCAGGAGCCCGTCAGCATTCGCATCAGCGATGCCGTTTTGCTGTCGCACATTGCGAAAATCCCCATCTTCATTGACCGCATTCTGATGGCGAAGCAGAGCGTGCCCTTCGACCGCGAGGCGCGAGGCGTGGCCATCCCCGTGAACACGGTCTCTACGGAGATGCTGAACGAGGCGCTCGACCGCGCCGTGGAGGAGGAAAAATACGAATTGGCGTCGTACCTACGCGATGAATTGAGAAGAAGGGGAGTGAAGGGGGAGTGAAATCGTAAAATTGTCAAATCGTCAAATCGTCAAATTGTCCAATGAAGGAGGTTCGATATTTCTATGTGCCTGATGCCAAAAATCAGTCGGAACTGCCGACCGACGAGGCGACCCATGCGCTGCGTGTGCTGCGCTTGAAGGAGGGCGACGAGCTTTTTCTGATGGATGGTGAGGGAGCATTTTATCGTGCCACGGTCAGCGAAACCAGCTCGAAACACTGCTTTTACGAGATTCTTGAGCACCTGCCGCAGGAAAAAACGTGGCAGCGACGCATTCACTTGGCCATCGCGCCCACGAAAAACATCGACCGCATGGAATGGATGGCCGAGAAAGCCACGGAAATCGGCTTCGACGAGTTGTCGTTCTTGGACTGCCGCTTCTCGGAGCGCCGACAGCTGCGCGTGGACAGAATCGAGAAAATCGTGGTTTCCGCCATGAAGCAGAGCCGCAAGGCGTGGCTTCCGCGCGTGAACGACATGATTCCGTTCCGAAAATTCGTGGAAATGCCGCGCGAGGGACAGAAATTCATCGCCCATTGCTACGAGGAAATCGGGCGACAAGAGTTGTTTCCGCTGCTTTCGCAGACGCCTGAGACGGAAAACGTGACGGTTTTAGTGGGACCCGAAGGCGATTTTTCGATAGAAGAAGTGCGGCTGGCGATGGAAAACGGCTATGAGTCAGTGTCGCTCGGGTCGAGTCGCCTGCGCACGGAAACGGCTGGGCTCGCGGCGGTGATGATGGCGCAATTTACAATAAACAATAACTAACACCTAACACCCAATGAAAAAAAATCACCAATTTTTTAGCCTTTGCGCAGCACTTTTCCTGCTGCTATGTTCGTGTTCGAAAAGCGACTATACGAAGGCGCTGCCCACAGCGAGTACGGCCTTGATGTATGTCGATGTCAGCAAAACGAGTGGGGTGGGGAACAGCGACCTGCTCCGACTGCTGCTGCCGTCGGACAGCATCGGCGACTGCGGCCTCGATTTCTCGCAGAAAATCTACCTTTTCGAACTGCCTGACGGACAATGTGGGGCGTGCATCCGCGTGAGTGATGCCGAAAAAGTGGGCGAGACGCTGAAGAAACTCGAGGAAAAGGACCACTGCAAGGGCTTTGTCCACGAAGGCGGCGGTGTGAAAACGGCCATTTTGCGCGATTCGTGGGTCGTGGCCTACGACGACGATGCCTTCCTGATGCTTTTCTCCGTTGCCGCCACCGACGTCCAGCAGGCGAAAAGCCGTCTGGCGCGCTACCTCAGGCAAGACGGCGGGCGCAGCGAGAAGTTCACCCGCCTGTTCCAGAAACTCAACACGATGAAATCATCGGCGGCGGCGGTCGGTCGCGGCCAGACGCTGCTGAAAACCACTGATTTCGACCTCCCGAAAAATATCGATGCCAAGCAGGTGCAGGATGCCGTTGTCATCACGGTTGAAGACAATGTAGCCTATGCGCGAATCCAACGATTTTCTTTTGATGAAAAGGTCGAAAAAGCTTTGAAAGAACACGAAAGCGTGCTTCGTCCGATTCAAGGTCGCTACGCCCAGATGCTCCCTTCCGATAATTTCTTTAATATCATCTTCAATACCGATGGCGAGAAATTCCTATCTGAAATTCAAGACATGGATTTTTTCAAGCCGCTGCTCGCTTCTGCGAATGCAGCCCTCGACGTAAACAACATCATCAAGAGCATCGACGGCGAGGTTGTAATCAGCTATTTCGGCGACATCGTTTCGCTGAACGGCAGTCAATTTTCTTTAATCGCAGAACTTTCTCATAGTCAATGGCTTAAAGATGTTGGCTATTGGAAGACTTCATGTCCGAAAGGCAGCGAAATCAAGGATTGGGGAAAAGATTCCTATTGCTATATCAACGGCAAGGAACTGTTCTATTTCGGTGTTGCCAGTGAGCAGAAAAATGCCTCTTCGCAGCAATTCTATTGTGGCAACACGCCCGCGGTGGCAGATTCTCCGCTCCAATCTGTCGCTAAACCTATTTCTGGGGAAATCACGGAAAGGCTCAAGGGGAATCGTTTCGCCCTTGTGATGAATCTGAATCGTGGCACTTTGTTCGGAGAGTCTTCGAGGGCTCTGTTCAAAACTTTCGCGACTGAAGCGAACGCTCTTGTCTATATTTTAGAGTAAAAAATCGTCCAATCGTCAAATCGTAAAATTGTCAAATTGTCAAATCGTAAAATCGTCCAATGACCACCATCACCCTTCATCAAGTGCTTCCGCAGGTGTTCGCCGCGAATCGCGACCTTTCGTCTGATGTCTGGCTTCAAGACCTGACCCTCGAAAAGGGCAAATTTTACCTTGTTGAGGCCGACAGCGGAATGGGAAAGAGCACGTTTTGCAGCTATCTCATTGGATTTCGCAATGATTTCAGCGGCACCATCCGTTTCGACGGTCGTCCGTCCAGTGAGTTCACGCCTACGGACTGGACCCGTCTGCGCCAGCGCCACATCTGCTATCTGTTCCAGGAATTGCGCCTCTTTCCTGAGCTTAGCGTGTGGGAGAACATCCAAGTGAAGAACCGGCTGACCCATTTCGCTACCGACTCGCAGATTTCCGCGTGGCTCGAACGGCTCGACATTGCTGAAAAGCGGGACGAGAAGGTCGGAAAACTTTCGTTCGGACAGCAGCAGCGTGTGGCCCTGATTCGTGCCCTCGCGCAACCCTTCGACTTTCTCCTCGCCGATGAACCTATCAGCCACCTCGACGATGGCAATGCCGAACAGATGGCTCAGCTCATTCGTGAGGAAGCCATGCGACAAGGTGCTGCCGTCATCGTCACCAGCATCGGAAAACAGTTGCCGCTCAACTATGATTGTGTCCTGAAATTGTAAAAAAAAAGCCGAAAGCTTGACAAAACTTTCGGCTTCTCTCTCATTTCCACTTGTTTACTTGTTCTTCAGCAAGTCGCGAATTTCGCCAAGCAGCTCTTCCTGCGTCGGACCAGCGGGAGCAGGCTCCTCTTCCTTTTTCTTGTTGAGCTTGTTCATACCCTTGATCATCAGGAAGATACAG
>DFHC01000163.1 GCA_002372575.1 bacterium UBA3734
GGTCGTAGCCCTCGTCGTGGCAGGTGGCGTAGAGGCGTGGCAGGTCGGCGGGGTCGTGGCTGAAGTCGGCATCCATTTCGAAGATGTAGTCGTAGCCGTGCTCCAAGGCCCAGCGAAAGCCTGCGATGTAGGCTGTTCCGAGGCCGAGTTTCCCCTCGCGCTCGATGATGAACAGGCGATTGGCAAATTCCGTGTCGATGAGTCGATGCACGATTTGCGCTGTGCCGTCGGGCGAGCCGTCGTCGATGACGAGAATGTTGAATTGGTGGGCTGTGGGCTCGGAGTCCGTTCCGAGCGCCAGCACTGCGCGGATAATCTTCTCGATGTTTTCCTTCTCGTTGTAGGTCGGGATGATGACGATGCTGTCGCTGTTCATTTTTAAGGGTGTTAAAGGGGAATGAATGGGCTGTTTCTAATTGGTCGTGATGGTGATGACTTCCGGCTTGTTTTCCGGCTCTGTTTTCTTCGGCTCGGTGGGCTCTTTTTTCACTTCGTGGCCTGCGCCAGTGGGCTCGTCGGCAAAGGCGGCCTCGGGCAGTGGCTCGGTGATTTCGGGCACTTCCGACTTCTTTTCAGCTGGTCGCGACGTTTTCTCTTCCGTTTCCTTCACATCGTCGGGCACGGCGCTGCTTTGCTCCAAGTCCACGATGTTGCGGTTCGTCGTGTTCAGTCGGAAGAGTTTGTCGAGCTTTTCTTCCCGCACGGTGAGCGTAATGAAATTCTCGTCTTGCGAGAGCTTCGCATTCACGATTTTCCCGTTTTTCACGCCGGGAATCGGCATTTCTTCAAGCAGCTTGCTCTTTCCGTTGAAGCAGTAGAGCACGCCGCTGTTCAAGTAGTAGAGGTCGGCTCTTTCTTCATCGGGAAAACGCGCCACGATAGTGCTGCCCTTCGGCAGCATTGATGTCAGGCTGTCGAAGGCCTCGCCGATAGGCAAATCGCTGGCTTGGGTGCGTCCGTAAGGACGGTTGCAGAAGGCTACGAGTCCGATTAACAATACGATGGCAATTGCGGCGATGATACCCGTCATGCGCTTGTTTGCCTTCCATTTCCCGACCATGTCAGCCGTTTTTTCTCGAAAGTTATTTTCCATTTTCTTCATATTTTCTATTGCCGCACGACAATTTTCTGTCCGTTGGCAATGTAGATTCCTTTTTTGAGGTGATGCAGAACTGCCTCGATGCGTCGGCCACTCAAATCGTAGATGGCTGCCGAAGCGTCATCAGTGGAAAAAACGTCGATTCCGCTGATGATGTTCGACGTGACCTTACGGATGGAAAACTGGCAACCGAGGTCTTTGGTGTCGTTGCCCGTTTCGCCATTGCTCCAGTTGAAAATGGGGCGGTTGGCATGACCTGTGGGCGTTTGGTTGAGCTCGACGGTTCCGCAACTGATGATGAGCATTCCGGGCGTGCTGGCGGCCTTGAGCGTCCAGCCTTTAGAGGGTTGCGTGGTCGAGGTTGTGATTTGCTTGTTGAACTGTGCGTCGGGCGAGATGTACGACCCGTCGGCACGGTTGATGATGTCGTAGGTGCCGTCTGTGCGGCGCACGAATTTCCAGAGCATCTGGTCGGTTTCGCTATTGCTGCCGCCCGTGAGTCCGGCTCCTGCACCGTTGCTGTGGGTGTAGAGATTGTCGCGCAGCGAAGAGCAAAAGCTGTACCAGTGCTCCTCGGTATCGGTGCTTTCCAAGGGCATATTCGGCCCCTGCGTCTGGCAAGCAGCAAGAAACTGGTCGTAGGCTGCGTTCAGGCGGCTCAACTGTGCCTCGCGCTGCTCTACGGAGAGCGTTTCGTTGAACGTGCCGGCCAGCTCGTCGATGAGCGCGTTGAGCGACGTGGCGAGCGACGTGGCAAACTGGCCGGGTTCGTCGCCCACGGCTGTTGCCAGCTGCAAGCGAATCGCGTCCATGCGGTCGGCCAGCGTGCTGGCGTTCTCGTCGAGCAGCTGTCGGGGTGAATAGACGAGCCCTTCGAGTGCGTTCTTGCCCTGCGTGTCGGTGATGACGAAGATGAACATCCACTTGTTCAGGCGGATGCCCGAGGCATCGACGTAGGGCAGTTTCATAAACACCTTGTTCCAGCCCTGCTTCAGATTGATTCGCACGGGTGTGCGCGACACGGCATTTTCGTTTCGCATCGGCGTTTCGTTATTGATGGAAACGCCTGCGTTCTGCCACGTTGGGCCTTTCAGTTCCACGTCGTTGAACCAGATGCGCGAGCCCTTCTTGTCCCACGAGCCGTTGGCGGGCAGACCGTCTTGCTCGGAGCGCGAATAGTTCTGGAACTCGATGATGGCACCGGCCTGCTGGGCCACGGGCGAATATACGTAGGTCCAGGCGTAGGCCGTGGTGTTCAGCTGCGGATTGGCATAGTAGCCCGGCACGGTGGTTCCCCACACGTGGCGCAGGTAGATGCCTGCTCCCGTGGCACTGCCCGTGGCGTAGGTGTTGCCCTGATAGGTGTAGCTGTCTTGCGGGCCGAGCGATTCTGGCGGAAAACTCATCGAGGAGTTGCCGCTGTTGGGGAAGGGTTCGGTGATTTTCCAGTGTACGTTGGTCTGGCGCACGTAGGGAATGTTCTCGTTTTTGAGCGAATGGGCCTTGTGGAAGAGGAATCGGCGTTCCCAGTCGGCAAATTCGTCGTATTCCTCGCCCGAGTTGGGCAGGGTGGTGCCACCGCGTTCGATATATTGCTTTCCGCCGCCCATCCAAGCGCGTTCTGCCGAGGCCAGTACGTTGGCATAGACGTTGTTTTCGCGCATGATGTTCTTTTCGGAGGGGATGTAGCGGTCGTTCCACACAGCGCTGATGGTGCCAGCCACTTCGGCGGTGCCGCGCTGCTGGTAGTAGATGTTGCTCTTGTAGATGCCCACCACGTCGGCAAAGAGGTCGAAGTGGTTGATGTAGTTATAGCGGCAGTCGATGTTGGGAATGCCCGAGACGGCACTTCCGCGCGTGGCCCACATTTGCGTCATGTCGCAATACGAGGACGAGGGCGCACCGCTGACGAGCTTGTTCCAGCAAATCACCTTTTTCCCCTTCGATTTCAGGTGATTGCTGAGCGTTTGCAGGAAGTTAGGGTAGGTGATGGTCACCTCGTCGCCACCGATGTGGATATAGGGCGCACGCGTAAAGGTGCTGGCCACTTCCGTGAGGATGTTTTTCAGTTCCTGAACGCCTTGGTCGGTCTGCATCGAGTGGCCCATCGCCCGCTCGAAGGCTCCGCTGTGGCCGGGCATGTCGATTTCGGGAATGATGGTGATGCCGTATTCGTAGGCCAGATCCTCCAGTTCGCGGCACTGTTCCTGTGTGTAGTATTTTCCTGCAAAGCGCGTCATCGACGATGCTGCCGTCAGTTGCGGGTATTGCTTCACTTCAAACCGCCAGCCCTGATTCTCGGTCAGGTGCATGTGGAAGGTGTTGATTTTGAAGCGCGCCATCAGCTTGATTTGCTTTTTCAGCTCCTCGAAGGTGATGTAGCTGCGGCCGATGTCGTGCATAAACCCGCGCAGCTTGAAGGCTGGCCAGTCGGTAATCGTACAGCATTCCAGCATCGCCTCGCCGTCGTAGCCCTCGGCCATTTGTGCGAGCGTTTGCACGGCACGAAGCATTCCGAGCTCAGCGGGAGCCTTGATGGTGATGCCCTCTGTGCCCACCGTCAGCTGATAGGCTTCGTTGGCATAGTTGGCGAGCGTGTGGTTGAACGAGCCCGTGACGGCTCCCGTGACGAGCGTGACGGGGATGGCCGAGGCATTGTCCGTCACCTCCACGTCCATGAAGTTCTTAAACGCTGCCACCACGCGCTCTTTTCCGGTCGTTGCCGACACGAAGCGCACGCCAGCCGAGAGGCTGAGAGGGCTTGCGCCACTCTCAGTCACTTGCTTTGGCTTCGGCAGAATGTGTTCGATTTTTGCATTGCATACGTTCGTCGAGGCCAGCCCGACGGCGGCAATGACAAGCAGGAAAATTCTTTTACACACGATTCTACAAGTTTTTTGATTGACGATTAAAGCTTCTGGATGATTTTCATGCCCTCGCCCACGGCTTCCATGTTCAGCGGAATGAGTCCGTGGTGGCGTTCGGGCAGCGACTTGAAGAGCGCCTTTTCCAGACCGTTGGTCGTCACCACGGGGCACACCTTGAGCAGGCCACCCAGCACGATCATGTTGAACACCTTCGAGTT
>DFHC01000185.1:0-318 GCA_002372575.1 bacterium UBA3734
GTGCACCGACAAGCGCATCAACCAAGTCACGCCAGCACTCTTCGCCCGCTATCCGTCGCCCGCAGAGATGGCAAAAGCCGAGGAGGAAGACGTTCTTGAATACATCAAGAGCGTGAGCTATCCGAATTCGAAGGCCAAGCACCTCGTGGCGATGGCGCGAATGATTGTCAGCGACTTCGGCGGCGAAGTGCCAAGCGACATGGACGACCTCGTGAAGCTGCCGGGCGTGGGCCGAAAAACAGCCAACGTGATGCAGGCCGTGTGGTTCGGACGCGCAGCGATGGCCGTGGATACGCACGTTTTCCGCGTGAGCCATCG
>DFHC01000185.1:384-4028 GCA_002372575.1 bacterium UBA3734
TCGCCTCGGCCTCGTGCCCCAGACGGCCAACACACCGCTGAAGGTGGAGCAGGAACTCATGAAGAACATTCCCGCCGCCGACGTACCCGACGCCCACCACTGGCTGTTACTGCACGGTCGCTACGTCTGCACCTCGCGCAAGCCGCATTGCGAAAAATGTCCGTTCGAGCGTTTCTGTCTGAAGAATTTCTAAAGGAGAATCTGTCGAAAGCAAAGAGGGCTGTACCACAAAAGTACAGCCCTCTTTTTTCGTGTCTGAAAGGCTACATTTAGCGAACAATCAGCTTTCTGCCATTCTGGATATAGACGCCTGGCGCCGTCGGAGCACTGCCGACAGCTTGTCCCTGCAGGTTATACCAACGATTATCGGAGTCGGTTTTCAGGCTACTTTCTGAAGAGAATACCGCAATGCCGCTCGTAGAACTGTCGATGCCATTATAGACGAACACCGACGAGCCTGGCACGAGCAGGTTGAGTTGCGCATCGATGTCGATGGGTTCACCGACGTTGAGTCCGTTGATACGTCCTTGCGAGAAAGCATTCTTGAGAGTGATGCTGCCTGTGACGTATTCGGGAATGTCGAGTGCCTCGCGCAGTGTAGTTTTGAAAACCTTGTTGGCTGTGGCAGGATTGCGCAGGGCGAGCGTGGATTTCTCGCCATTCCATGCAGCCCATCCATAGACGTTGGCATTCGAGCCATCCCACGGATTACCGCCCACCCAGTGGACATCTGGCAGCACGTCGGCCTGCTCTTGCTGCCACTTGATGCACTCAGCGATGTCGGCCCAGAGTTTTCCGCCGTTGATGCTGTTCAGGAGCTTGTAGTCGGCATAAAGTTCCACCATGCCCGACCCGCAGGCGAAGGCACAGCGCAGCTCGCGAAGCACGTCGTTGTAGTTCCTGCTCATGTTGGCCACAGAACCGCCATATTCCGAAAGCATGAAGCCGTGGGTCATCATCGAATTGATGGGACAGAGCGGCGAATTTTTCACGAAATTCTGATAGACGAGGCGGTCGCGATAGGTAATCCATTGCTCGCGAGTGTTTCCTTGGTTGCCGATGGTGCCGTGGTCGTTCTCCTGACGCCAGACGGCATCAGTGTATTGGAACCAGAAGGGCGAGGCCCACGTGCCCACCGTCGTGTTGAAGAATATGTCGGGCTTCTCCTCGCGGATGCGCTGCTCAATGTCGATGATGGCCTCGGCATTCTCCTGACCGGTAGCTCCCGCATCAGGGCCGACAGAGCTGAACTGTGCACTGATGCCATCGAACTTGAAGTAGTTGAAGTCATAGTTCCTGATCATGTTGGTGCAGGCCGTAAGGAACACGTTGTAGTAGGCATCGTTGCTCAGCTGCATTCCACCCTTGCCGTTCCAGTAGTTGCGGCGATAGTTTCCGCTCTGGCCGTAGCCTCCCACTGGACCAAGCCACGCACCGATATGCGAGTTCATTGCGGTGGCGGCATCACTGATTTTGCTGAATCCGTTGGGGAAATTCTTGTTGAACGTCCACGTGCCGTACTCGTCCCAGCCGTCGTCCCACATGAACGTGGCGATTCCCGTCTGATGTGGGTCGAAGAGCTTCTTTTTCCACTGCTGCACCACGTTCAGACACTGTGCCTCGGTAAAATGGTTGGCATAGGTGGCGCTGTTGTTGCGGTCGATGTTCAGCTCGTACCATGAGTTGTAGAGCGGGAACGGACGCCAGGGCACGGCACGCTCGCGCTCGCTGTAGCAGAGGAATGACCTTCGTGCCTGATTCGGGGCAATCAGTCCGACCACAGCCCCAACGCGCCACGTTTTTCCAGTCCGCAACGTGGTCTGGCGGTTCCATTCGCCACGAATCATGATTTCCGTCGGGGCATTCAGGTGGAGCGTCTCCACGACTTTATAGCTTAGATTGATTGAGCCCGACGAGGTATTGTCGCTGTTGTCGGCGTTCAACGCGACGTAATAGCGCAGTTTGTAGTTGCCTGCCGCTGGAACAACGAAACTGTAGTTGTGGTTATTCTTGGCCGTGCCAGAGAAGCCTGCGTGATAGTCGGAGGCGGCCACGTTGCCATCGGCATCAATGAGTTCCACGCCGCCAATGGTCAGGCCGTGAGTACCGGAAGCGTACATAAACTGGGCATTGAACGTGCCGTTGGAACGGTCGAAACTGATGGTTTTCTCCATTTTTCGCACCTTCGGATAGCTATGTCCCACCTCAATGATACGAGCGGGCACATCTGCACTTGCCACCTGCGTCCACGAACTGGTGTTCCACGTGTCGGTGCGCGAACCTCCTACCCTCAGCACGGAGTAGATGAGTCCGTCGGTTTGGGATTCTTCGTCATGAATCACGTTTTTGTCGAGGTCTCCGTCATAGACTATTTCGGGGGCCGACACCGTGCCGCTCCACGTGATGGTTCCATTGGAATTGAAGCCGCCCGTGATGGCACCGGTGACTTCCTCGGTTTTATCGCGGAAATAGCGCACAAGGTAATAGCCCTTCGCAGGGATGTTCAGCGTGTAAGTGTTGTTCGAGCTACTGCCGCCCGTGGTGCCCTTGTGGTAGTCGCTGGCGAGCACCTCGCCCGTGAAGGGGTCGAGCGCGTCTACTCCGGCAATGTCCAGTCGGTGCGAGCCACTGGTGTATTGGAATTTAACCGTGTGGTTTCCAGCCTCTTTGATAGCCAGATAGCCCTTTGCGCCCGTGATGTGGTCTGCCGTGAAACCAAGGTTGAGAATACCCTGCGGCGTTTCGCTGCCCGGAATCCACGTGAATTTACTGCCATTCCACGACTGGAAGGCGAAGGGTGTCGTATCCATATTGCCGTCGGTGGTGTTGATGCCCATCGGTGTTTCCAGTCCGGCAAAGATTCGGTCGCTGGCAATGACGGCACCACGCGTGTTGCCCACCACCGCAGGAGCTTTCGAGCCAGAAGCATTGTCCACCTTGTAAATCATCGGAAAAATGGCATTCATCGCCACGTTTTGCGAGGATGAGAGCGACATTTCCGTGCGCAGATAGTGCGAGCCGTCGCGCAATACGGCCCTCCACTTCAGCGAGAGATTTCCGTAAGAGAAATTGGCTTCGATAGCCTTACCCGGCAGGCGCAACGAGCCTTTTGCAGCTTTTTCGTCGGCGGTAAGGTCCACGAGACGCACTTCGCTCATCGTCATCTGCGAAGCCGCCACTTCCGTGCCGTTGCCCAGACGAATCGTAAACAGTTCCGTACCGGGCAGTAAGCCCATCGCCTCGCATCCGCCGAACAACAGATGTCCGCCCGACTGCACGAACGATGCCTCGAGAAGGTCGTTACTCAGTGTATAAACTCCGCCCGACGAGCTGCCTACGGCCACGCCTGCCTGCTGTTGCTGCGGGAAAATGACCGACTGCGCCATAGCTGCCGCCGACATCAGCACTGCAACAAATAAGAAAGCGATTCTTGAATGTTTCATCATCGTAAAAAATGTTTTCGTATTGGTTTTGTCCGCAAAGATACGAGTTTTTTTTGAATAAACAAAAAAAGTGGAAAACGAATTTTCCACTTTTCATCTGATATAACGTACTGTCGTTTGACAGACTTCTTACTTCACCTTCTCAATGATGGCCTTGAAAGCCTCGGGATTGTTCATGGCGAGGTCAGCGAGCACCTTACG
>DFHC01000043.1:0-4106 GCA_002372575.1 bacterium UBA3734
GAGTGGCACGACTGTAGACGGTCTTGCCGCCAACGCAAAGCACCACCACCTCCGGACTCTCCCTATCGGCTACGATGGCACAGTCGCCAAAGGCATAGCGCCACGCCGTCTGCGGATTCTTCACATCGTCTTCGTTGCCGGTTCCGTCGGCCAGGATTCGCTCCGTGCCCCACGTGAGGCCATTGTCCTCGCTCAGCCGGTAGTGCAGGTCGACAGCCCCATAGCCAATGTCACCGCCACAGTAGCGGTAGTCGGCAACGGCAATCAATGTTCCGTCGCTGCACGTGGCGATGGCAGGAATGCGATAGGGCACCCGTCCTTCAATCGTCTCAAACAGCCGCTGGGCGCCAGCGGTTTGTGCATGGCTGCTCACCGTGGTAAGTGCCAAAAACAGGATGGCCAATAGTTTTTTCATGTTGAAATGATTTGTTCGTAGGTTGGTATTTCGGTCAGGAATTCGTAGGTGCCCTGCTCATAGTTCATGCGGCAGCAATAATGGTCCAGCCCGTTCGAGACAATGAGGAAGTCTACGTGCAATAGCAGGTTATAGGCCGACACTTGCTCCATCACCTTCTGCGTCAGTTGAATGGTCGGTGCCTTGTACTCCACAATCATGCGCGGCTGCAGGTCGCGGTCGTAGAGCACCGTGTCGGCCCGCAGGCTCTTTTCTCCGATTTTCAGGCTCACTTCGTTCGCCAGCAGCGTCGGCGGATAGTGCTTTTCGTCGATGAGAAAATGCACGAAATGCTGCCGCACCCATTCCTCGGGTGTGAGTGCCACGTATTTGCGGCGCAGCACGTCGAAAATGGTCGGCTGATTGCGCGTGCCGCCCAGTCGTACGCTGTAGGGAGGGAGATTCAGTGTGGTCATGATGCTTGCAAAGTTACGCGATAAAAGTTAAATATAATTATTTGTGGTGTGTTTTTTAATGGATTTTCACAGAAAAACGCTAACTTTGCGAAAAATGTCTGTAAATCCATTCAAAAATCAATTAGGAAAACGTTGATAAACATGAAAAATAGGTTTTTTTGCGTTGTTTTGTCGCTGTGTTTCTTTGCGCCTTCGATTTATGCGCAATATAAAAGTACTCAAGACTACCGCGAAGCCGACGACGAGCAATGGGCGCAGTTGGAAAGGCGGCTCCATGCGAGTTGGGCCTCGCGCGACGTACACTACGGGAAAACCACTGTTCCACAGCTGCAGCTGAAGAGCGACACGGTGGTGTACGCGTGGCGCGGCGAGCGCGTGGGCGTGGAGGCGGTGCTGTTCTCGCCCGTGACCACGGAAAAGCTCGCGCTGCGACTCTCGGACTGGACTCCGACGCGGCTCCTCGGCGGACAAAATTTCGCGAAAACCATCCCCGCGACGCAGGGCACGGCGCGATTCCTGCGCTACGTGCTGACCGATGAATTCAAGTCGTGTGGAAAGCATCCCGACGGCCTCACGCCCTATTCGGTGCCCGACGTCATCGACTTGGAAAACACGATGGCCGTGGAGGCAAGGACCACGTATCCCGTGTGGCTGACCTTAGAGATTCCGCGCGATGCCGCAGCAGGCGAATATACGCTGTTCTTAGACGTGCAAAATGCTGAAAACCAGGCCGTTGTCAGTCGGTTGAAATTAAGGGTCAATATCGTTGATAGAACGCTTCCGACGCCCGAAAATCAGGCGTTTCACCTCGATTTTTGGCAACAGCCCTATTCCGTGTCGCGCTATGAGGGCGTGGAACGCTGGAGCGACCGCCATTTCGAGCTGCTCAGGCCCTATATGGAACTGCTCGCGCGCGCCGGCCAGAGCGTGGTTTCGGCCATCTTGTTCTACGAGCCTTGGGGCGACCAGAGCCACGACAAATTCTCGCCGATGATTCAAACCACGAAGAAGCGCAACGGCAAATGGGCCTACGACTACACGATTTTCGACCGTTGGGTGGAATTCATGGCCTCGTGCGGCATTTCGAAGCAAATCGACTGTTTCTCGATGGTGCCGTGGGACATGACGTTCCGTTACTACGACGAGGCGCAAGGCAAGGACGTCGATTTGAAAACCACCACTTCGTCAGCCGAATACAAGGCACTCTGGACGTCGTTTCTCAAATCGTTTGCGGCCCATCTGAAGAAAAAAGGATGGTTCGAGAAGACGCTGATTGCGATGGACGAGCGCGGCCTGCAAAATATGCTCGACGCCTACGGCATTGCGCAGGAGGCCGTGCCCGGAATGAAGATGGCACTGGCAGGCAACTACCACAAGGAACTCACCGACAAACTCGCCGACTATTGCATTGCTTTTGGGCAGTCGTTCACGGCCGACGAGCTGAAAATGCGTCGCGAAAAAGGTTGGTATTCAACGGTTTACACCTGTTGCACAGAAAAAGAACCCAACCTCTTCACCAATAGCCGGCCCGCCGAGGCCGCCTATCTGCCGCTGTATGCCATCGCCAATGATTTCGACGGCTACCTGCACTGGTCGTGGATGAACTGGCACGACACGCCGCTCACCGACAGCCGCTTCCGCCTTTTCTCGCCAGGCGACACCTACGTCATCTATCCCGGGCCGCGCAGCAGCGTGCGTTGGGAGCGATTCATCGAGGGAGTGGAGCAGGCCGAGAAAGTGCGCATCTTGCGCGAGGAATACGCGAAAAACGGCGACAGCGAAGCCCTGAAAAAGCTCAACGAGGCCGTAGAAGCCTTCAAATCGGGCAATCTGACGCTTGCGGAGCCTGCGTCGAAAGTGGTGAACCAGCTTGAAAATATAGTCAATAAATAATAAAAAAATCCTGAATCTATGATTAACCAACAACTATTGCATCCTGAGAGCATTGTCGTCATCGGCGGCTCGAACAACGTGCACAAACCCGGTGGCGCCGTCGTGCGCAACCTGCTGGGCGGCGGCTATGAAGGCACGCTTCGCATCGTCAATCCGAAAGAAGACGAAGTGCAGGGCATCAAAGTGTTTCACGACGCGAAAGACCTTCCGCCGACCGATTTGGCCATTCTCGTTGTGGCCGCGAAATTCTGTCCGCAATACGTCGAATTCCTTGCCAAGGAAAAACAGGTTCGCGCGTTCATCATCATATCTGCCGGATTCGGCGAGGAAACCCACGAGGGAGCCCTTTTGGAACAGCAGATTCTCGACACCTGCGAGCAATACGGCTGTGCGCTGATTGGCCCGAACTGCATCGGACTGCTCAATCGCTGGCACCACTCCGTGTTCACGAAGCCCATTCCCTCGCTCAATCCGAAGGGAGTCGATTTCATCAGCGGGTCGGGCGCAACGGCGGTTTTCATTCTTGAAAGTGCCGTGACGAAAGGCCTGCCGTTTAATTCCGTGTGGTCGATTGGCAACGGTAAGCAGATTGGCATCGAGAGCGTTTTGGAATACATGGACGAGCATTTCGACCCCGAGCGCGACTCGCTTGTGAAACTGCTTTACATCGAGAATATTTCCGACCCCGACAAGCTGCTTTTCCACGCCACTTCGCTCATTCGAAAGGGCTGTCGCATCGCCGCCATCAAGGCCGGTTCGAGCGAGAGCGGAAGTCGTGCTGCGTCGAGCCACACGGGAGCCATCGCGTCGAGCGATTCCGCCGTGGAAGCCCTGTTCCGCAAGGCTGGTATCGTGCGCTGCTATTCACGCGAGGAACTGACGACCGTCGGCTGCATTTTCACGCTGCCGCGCTTCTCGGGCAAGAATTTTGCCATCGTCACCCACGCCGGCGGTCCTGGCGTGATGCTCACCGACGCGCTGTCGAAGGGTGGAATGAAGGTTCCGGCGCTGTCGGGAAAGGCCGCCGACGAGCTGAAATCGATGCTTCTGCCGGGTTCGAGTGTCGCCAACCCCATCGATATCCTCGCTACGGGCACGCCCGAGCATCTCGGCATTGCCATCGACTATTGCGAGAAGAAATTCAAGGAAATCGACGCGATTATGGTTATTTTCGGCACGCCCGGACTGGTGAAGATTTTCGAGGTCTATGACGTGCTCGACAAGAAGATTCGCGAATGCAAGAAGCCGATTTTCCCGATTCTGCCGAGCATCAGCACCGCCGGACCCGAGGTGCAGGAATTCCTGAGTCGCGGCCACGTGAACTTCTCCGACGAGGTGACGCT
>DFHC01000043.1:4156-6086 GCA_002372575.1 bacterium UBA3734
CGACGAGGTGACGCTGGCCACCGCGCTCACGCAAATCATGCACACGCCTGAGCCCGCCGAGCAGCAGATTCAGATTCACGGAGTCGATGTGCCGCGCATCCGGAAAATCATCGATGGAATCGACGAAAACGGCTATATTGCGCCGCATCTCGTACACCAGTTGCTCGAAAGCGCCGGCATTCCCACGGTGCCCGAGTTCGTCAGTGCCGACAGGAGTGAAATTCTGGCTTTCGCCGACCAGTGCGGCTATCCCGTCGTGGCGAAGGTCGTGGGTCCCGTCCACAAGAGCGACGTGGGCGGTGTGGCGCTGAACATCCGTTCGAAAGAGGTGCTCGCGGCGGAATTCGACCGCATGATGCAGATTCCCGACGCCACGGCTGTGATGGTGCAGAAGATGATCAAGGGCACGGAGCTGTTCATCGGCGCGAAGTACGAGCCGCGCTTCGGCCACGTGGTGCTCTGCGGTCTGGGCGGCATCTTCGTCGAGGTGCTGAAAGACGTGTCGAGCGGCCTGGCTCCGCTGACCTATCCCGAGGTCGAGAGCATGATTCACACGTTGCGTGGCTACAAGATTCTGCAAGGCACGCGCGGCCAGAGCGGCATCAACTGCCAGAAATACGCCGAAATCATCGTGCGCCTGTCAACGCTCCTGCGTTTCGCTACTGAAATCAAAGAAATGGACATCAACCCCCTGCTCGCCGACGAACGCGACGTGGTGGCGGTCGATGCCCGAATCTTGGTGGAAAAATAACCCTTACACGGGGTTGTTTTCGGCAAAAATCTTCATGCGCTCCTCGAGTTGGGCGTACTGATGGTCGCGAATGAACGACGTGCAGACGCGAAGGCCCTGCTGATGGCTGCCCGTGGTGGTCAGACAGATGGCCGACACGCCGTAATACATGAGTTCGTGGGCCAGTTTCCCACTCGTCATCCCTGGATAGCCGATGGTAAAGTAGAAACCGTCGGCTACAGGTTGTTCGAGGTCTTTGTCATATACGATATGAAATCCGTAGCGCAGGAAAATCTCCTTCATACGACGAGCGCGCTCGCCATAGACGTGGACGTCGTTGCGGAAGTTGTATTCACCGTCGCAGGCCGCACGGAACAGCTCTGCGAGGGCATGCTGCGCCGAATGGCTCGTGCCCGACGACAGCGCATAGAGCATTCGCGTGGAGAACACGGGGCCGAAGGGCAAACCCTCGTAGCGTTGGGCAAGGGCAGGGTAGTGGCGGTTGAAAAGCTGGTCGCTGATGCACACCACGCCGATTCGTTCGCCAGCGTAGCTGAACGCCTTCGACCCGCTGATGAGCAGCATGTATTGGTCGGTGTAGCGGGCCACGGTAGGCTGATAAGGCGGCTCGAAGGGCGTGCTGATGTCCTGCCGGAAATCCATGCCGAAATAGGCCAGATCCTCGATGACAACGGTGTCGTACTGTGTGGCGAGTTCGCCGATGGTACGTAGTTCCTCTTCCGTCAGGCAGATCCACGACGGGTTGTTCGGATTTGAATAGATGACGGCACAGATGTTTCCCTTCGCCAGATAACTCTCGATTTTCGGGCGCAGCTTTTCGCCGCGATAGTCGTAAACATCGAACGTCTCATATTTCACACCCAAGATTTGCAGCTGCATTTTCTGCACGGGAAAACCTGGGTCGATGAACAGCACGGTGTCTTTCTTCGGGTCGGTCTGTGAGCAGGTGAGAAACGAGGCGAAAGCCCCTTGCATCGAGCCCACTACGGGTACGCAGCCTCTCTCGTGGATGTCGATGCCCACGAAAGCCTTCACGAAGCGCGACGCTTGTTTTTTCAGCTCCGGATTTCCCTGAATGTCAGGATATTGCGAGGCAATTCCGTCTTGAAGAGCCTTGATTTGCGCCTCTACGCCAATTCGTGCGGCGGGTAGGCCAGGAATGCCCATCTCCATCTTGAT
>DFHC01000043.1:6139-6392 GCA_002372575.1 bacterium UBA3734
CTCCATCTTGATAAACTCTACGCCGCTCTGCTCCTCGGCCTTCGCTGCCACTTGCTTCACCTCGCGAATCGTTGCCTTGGCAAAATCCTGAATGCCGAGCTGGGCAATCAGGCCATCTACAATCTCTTTCTTAATTGGAGTCGGTTTCATGATGAATTGCGAAAATAGTTTACATTTTTAATGTTCATTCCGCCTGCTTCGCCCCAATCGCCAGAGCCTTGATGTTGGCCTCGACGACGGCTTCGCCCTTGCG
>DFHC01000067.1:0-4790 GCA_002372575.1 bacterium UBA3734
GAGTCGTCGGCAGCGATGATGATGATGGCGATGTCGGTCACCTGCGTACCGCGCGCGCGCATGGCCGTGAAGGCTTCGTGGCCCGGCGTGTCGAGGAAGGTGATGCGCCGGCCGTCTTCCAGTTTCACGTTGTAGGCACCGATGTGCTGCGTGATGCCGCCGGCCTCGCCCGCGATGACGTTGGTCTTGCGGATATAGTCGAGCAGCGAGGTCTTACCGTGATCGACGTGTCCCATCACCGTGACGATGGGCGAGCGCGAGATGAGGTCGTTTTCGTCGTCTTCCACTTCGCTGACGGCCTCCTGCACCTCTGCCGAGACGTATTCGGTCTTGAAGCCGAACTCATCGGCCACGAGGTTGATGGTTTCGGCGTCCATACGCTGGTTGATGGACATCATAATGCCCACCGACATCAGCGTGGAAATGACCTGCATGGGCGAGATGTTCATCATCGTGGCGAGCTCGCTCACGGTGACGAATTCCGTCAGTTTCAGCACTTTGCTCTGTGCCTGTTCGGCGTTCATCTCCTCGTGCAGACGTTCCTGCACGGCTTCGCGCTTCTCCTTGCGATACTTCGCACCCTTCTTGCTCTGGCTCTGCTTGTTGGTCAGTCGGGCGAGCGTCTCTTTCACCTGACGAGCCACGTCTTCCTCGTTTACTTCGAGCGGTTTCTGGTTGCGTCCGCGGTTTTTCTTTTTCTTGCCGCTCTTCTTGCCGCCTTGGTCGGCAGGCTGCGTGGAGGGCTGTTCTTGGTTCACTGCGGCATTGATGTCCACGCGCTCCTTGCCGATGCGCACGCGCTTTTTGCGCTCGCGCTGTTTTTCGCGCTCTTGAGCGGCTTTTTCTTCACGCTCTTTGCGCTTTTCCTCCTTCGATTTTTTCTTCGGACGAGTGCTTTGGTTGAGCGAGTCGAGGTCGATTTTGCCCTGAATCTTCAGTTGCGGCGTGTTTTGCAGTTTTTTGTCGCTCTTCAGCTGGAAAACGGTGGTTTTTTCTTCCTTTGTTTCCCGAGGCGTCTCGTCGGTGGCCGTTGGAGTGGCGACGACGGCGACAGGTTCAGCCTTTTTCAGCTTTTCTGCGCTCTCGGCCTTCGGTTGCTCCTTCACGGGTTCCACTTTCGGCTCGGCAGGTTTTTCAACCTTTTTCTCAACGATTTTCTTGGCCTTTGGCTCAGCGGGTTTCTCTTTTTCTTCTTTTTCTTTCGCCTTCGGGGCTTCCTTGACTACGGGTTGGGGCTCTTCTGCTTTCTTGCCGGAGCCTCCAAGGTCGATTTTCCCTAAGGGCTTGAACTCCTGCTGCGGCTTCTTGGCCGATGGCAGAAGGTCTTCAGCCCGCTGCTGGCTGGCGGCGGGTTTTGCTTGGGGCGTTTCGGGCTTTTCCTTCGGTTTTTTCGGGAAAATCTCCTTGGCCTTGCGGAGAATTTCCTGATCTTGCTTGAAGTGCTCAACGAGGGCTTTGTATTGCTCGTCGTTGAGTTTGAAGCTCGGCTCGGCCTTGATTTCGCCTAAATCGCTTTTCTTTTCGAGAAACTCCACTGCCGTCTGAAGTCCGACGTTGAGTTCTCGCAGTGCTTTGTTTAATCTGACACTCATCCTGTTCAATTTACAATTTTTACGATTTACATTTTACAAATTCTACTCAAATTCGGCTTTCAGGATTTCGAGCAGGTTATCGACGGTTTCCTCCTCAAGGTCGGCCTTCTCCACGAGCATTTCGCGCGGAGCGTTGAGCACGGCCTTGGCAGTGTCGAGTCCGAGTGCCTTGATGGCGTCGATGATCCACTGGTCCACTTCGTCGGCAAATTCGTCGAGATAGATGTCTTCGTCGTCGTTTTCGGCCACTTCGCGGAACACGTCGATGGTGTATTCCGTCAGCATCGAGGCGAGCTTGATGTTCAGGCCGTTTCGTCCGATGGCCAGGCTTACTTCCTCGGGCTTCAGATAGACTTCGGCCTTGTGGTTTTCCTCGTCGATGATGATGCTCGACACTTTTGCGGGGCTCAGTGCGCGCTGAATGAAGAGCTTGATGTTCGAGGTGTAGTTGATGACGTCGATATTTTCGTTGTTCAGTTCGCGCACGATACCATGCACGCGGCTTCCCTTCACACCCACGCAGGCGCCCACGGGGTCGATGCGCTCGTCGTAGCTTTCCACGGCGATTTTGGCGCGCTCGCCTGGCATTCGGGCGATTTTCTTGATGGAGATGAGTCCGTCGTTGATTTCGGGCACTTCGGCTTCGAGCAGTCGCTGCAGGAAGACGGGGCTGGTGCGCGAGAGATAGATTTTCGGGTTGTTGTTTTCGTTGGTTACCTGATGGATGACGGCGCGAATGGTTTCGCCCTTGCGGTACTGGTCGTTGGGAATCTGCTCAGCCTTGGGCAGGATGAGTTCGTTGTTCTCGTCGTCGATGAGCAGCACCTCGCGCTTCCACATCTGATAGACCTCGCTCGAAACAATCTGTCCGACGCGATCTTTGTATTTGTTGTAGAGCGTGTCGTGCTCGAGCTCAAGAATTTTCGAGGCCAGCGTTTGGCGCAGGTTCAGAATGGCGCGGCGCCCGAATTTCGTGAAATCGACGCGCTCCGACACTTCTTCGCCCTCTTCGTAGTCGGGTTCAATTTTCTGGGCCTCGGTCAGCGAGATTTCCTTGTTTTGGTCGGCTACTTCGCCGTCGGGCACGACAATGCGGTTGCGATAGATTTCAAAGTCGCCCTTGTCGGGGTTCACGATGACGTCGAAATTCTCGTCGCTGCCGAAAATCTTAGCGAGTACGTTGCGGAAGCTCTCTTCCAGTACGCTCACGAGCGTGGTACGATCGATGTTCTTCGTGTCTTTGAACTCCTTGAACGTGTCGATCATGCTGATGGTTTGTTCTTTTCTTGTTGCCATTATTGCTATGATTTTGATTTATGTTTTCTCGATTTTCAGACGTGGAAAAGGTATTTGCAGTGCTTTACAGCCTTCATGTCGAACGTGTGCTCCACGTCTTCCACGACGGGGCGTTTCTTGCCCTCGACCTTCACCTTTTCTTGCGTGGTGACGGTGAACGATGTGCCATCGACTGCCGTGAGGATGCCCTGCGTCTTCTTACCGTCGGCGGCCAGCACCTCGACTTCCTTTCCGATGTGGTTCACGTATTGCTGCGCCACTTTGAAAGGCTGTCCGAGCCCAGCCGAGCCCACTTCGAGCTCATAGTCTTGCTCGTCGCGGCTTAGGTTTTCTTCCACGAACTTGCTCAGGGCCACGCAGTCTTCAATCCACACGCCGTCGGCATGGTCGATTTCCACCACGATGCGGTCGTCGGTGCTCACTTCAATGTCAACGAGGAAATATTCCTTGTCTTTCAGCCATTGTTCTACGATTTCTCTTACGACATTCTTGTCTATCATATTCAATTTCTCTGGTTTATTATAACGAATGAGGAGCTCTTTTCGAGCCCCTCATTCCACTGAACGCTGCAAAATTACTATATTTTCCGAAACTATGCAAGTTTTTTTGCCTTTTTTTTACCTTCTCGGTCTCCTGCGCCTGCCCTTTTGAGTTTTTGACGAGTAGAAAATGGTGGGGCAGGCGCGTTTTTATAGTTCGTGAGAAAATGATATCAGGCAAATGAAATGAGCCCTTGCACGGCTTCTTGCTCCTCGCGCTTTTCGACGGGCTTGGTTCCTGCCGACTGGCTGCGCATGTCTTCGAGCATTTGGCGTGTGCGCTTGTAGGTGGGCGTGTTTTCGACGGCGAGGATGATGTCTTCGTTGTCGAGGTCCTCGGGGCGGAACAGGAAGATGTGCGGCCGGCGCTTGTACTGCGTGTTGTTGCCGTCTTTTCCGTAGAAACGGCCACGGCGTTCTTCGCGCTCGGCGGCTTTTTCGTCTTCCTTGGCCTTTCGTTCGGCGTCTTCGATGGAGTGTTTGCGGAAGTGGCCGCCCATTCCATCGACGTCTTCAATGCCGAAGCCAGTGGCCAGAATCGTCACTTTCACTTTCTGGTCGAGGCTCTTATCGACGGCCAAACCCCATTTCAGCTCGAAGTCTTCACCGAATTTGAGCATGAAGTCGTTCACGTCGTTCATCTCGTCCATGGTGAGGCCTGCGGGCGTGTCGTTGCGCTCGTTGGCAAAGGTGATGGAGAGCAGGATTTTCTTTGAGTTGAACACGTCTTTGTTGTTCAGCAGCGGCGAATTGAGTGCCTCTTCGATGGCTTTTTTCACGCGTCCTTCGCCCTCGCCGTAGCCCGTGGACATGATGGCCACGCCACCGTCTTTCAACACGGTTTTCACGTCGTTGAAGTCGAGGTTGATGAGGCCGTGGACGGTGATGATTTCAGCGATGCTCTTGGCTGCAATCGACAGTGTGTCGTCGGCCTTGGCAAAGGCATCGAGTACGGTCAGGTCGGGGTAGATTTCGCGCAGTCGTTCGTTGTTGATGACGAGTAGCGCATCAACGTGTTTCGACATCTCCTCCACGCCGTCGAGTGCCTGGTCGATTTTGCGGGCTCCCTCGAAGCGGAAGGGAATGGTGACAATGCCCACGGTGAGAATGTCGAGCTCTTTCGAGATTTGTGCGATGACGGGTGCCGCGCCCGTGCCGGTGCCACCGCCCATACCGGCGGTGATGAAGGCCATCTTCGTGCCGTCGGAGAGCATTCTGCGGATGTCTTCAATGCTTTCCATGGCGGCTTCGCGGGCTTTTTCGGGCTTGTTTCCGGCTCCGAGGCCCTCTTTTCCCAGTTGCAGGTGCACGGGAACGCGCGAGTCGTTCAGTGCCTGACTGTCGGTGTTGCAGAGCACGAAGG
>DFHC01000067.1:4939-5592 GCA_002372575.1 bacterium UBA3734
GTTTTCCTTTTCGGGCTCGCCGAAATCGAGGATATTCGAGCTGAAGGCTGCTGGCTCGCTATTGTTTCCCTGAGTGGTTGGGATGTTGTCGGTGAAATCTAACATGGCTATCTGTATTTTTCGATTTTACAATTTTACGATTTCTATTGCGATATAGAGGGGTTATTCGGATTCGTCTTCGAGGATTTTTGTGCCAAATTTACGAATACTCTTCAGGAATTTGTTCAGGGGACTGTTCTCGCGCTTAATTCTGCGGGCCTCAGCTTCTTCTTCGGCGAGTCGTTGGCGCTCGGCCTCCTCCTCTTCCTCGCGACGACGGCGAGCATCTTCTTCGGCCTTTTTCTTCTCCTCTTCGGTCTGCACGATGCCCGTTCCTGCAATTTCGTTGGGTTGGCGGGCGACGCGCGTCTGATTGCTTTCAGTCGCATCGCTGCTGTCGAACAAATTGCCCGTGATTTCCTCGCCTGCGCAGTTGATGTCGCCCTTCTCCAAGAGTCCGAGTACGGTGTTCAGGCTGCCGTCGTGGTTGGTGATTTCGGGCAGGTTCGAATTGATGGTGCTCGTCACGAACTTCGCTACGCGGATTTTGTCGATGCGCGTGTGGTTGCGGAAGGCTCGCTCAATGTTTCTCATGTTCGAGCCGCCACCCGTGA
>DFHC01000067.1:5650-11434 GCA_002372575.1 bacterium UBA3734
CCCGTGAGGATGATGCCGCCGAGCAGCTTGTCGATGTATTCGTTGGGCACTTGGAACCATGCGTTTTCGATGATTTCCTCGACGCGTGCCTCCACGATGTTGATGAAGTCGCGACTGACGATTTCGCGGTCTTGGTCGATGGGGATGGAAACACTGTTGTCGATGTCGCTGTTTTCGGTGTAGGCGCTGGCGTGTTTCAGTTTCATGCGTTCGGCGTCGTTCTCTTCCATTTGCAGCGTGGCGATGTCTTTCGTCACGTTGTTGCCGCCGAGCGGAATCACGGCCAAGTGGCGCAGAATGTTCTTGTAATAGACGCTCACGGTGGTGGTGTCGGCTCCCATGTCCACGAGCACGCATCCTGAGCGCTTTTCCGTTTCGGAGAGTACGCTGTCGGCCATGGCGAGCGGTGCCAAGTACATTTCGGCGATGGCGATGCCGGCCTGCTCGAAACACTTGTTGAGGTTGCGGTAGAACTGCTTTCGCCAGAGGATGTTCAGGAAGTTGCCCTCGAGTTTTGAGCACTGAATGCCCACGGGGTCGAGCTGATACTGCTGATCGACCTTGTACTCCTGCGTCACGGCGTCCAGGATTTCCTGCTCTGGATACGACATGTTGCGGTTGCCGTCCATCAGCTCGTTGATCATGTCTTGCGTAACGATGGTCTGGCCGTCCATCTCCTTGAGAATCACGTTCTTGATGCTGCGGATGCTCTGTCCGCCCACGCCCACATAGACCTTCGCGATTTTCGATTTCAGCGCGGTTTCGAGCTTCTTCACGATGTTCGTCACGCACATCACGGTCTTGTCGATGTTATAGACCACGCCCTTGCGAATGCACGATGCAGACTCCTCCTGAACGAGCGCCAGAATCGAGATGCTGCCATCAAGGTTCTTCTTTCCTGCAATGCCGGTTATCTTCGATGAACCGAGCTCGATTGCTACAATAAATTCTTTCGGCATAATGTGTTATATTTTAATTTTACAGTTTTTTCTTGCAGATAATCTGGTTGTCGAACTCCAGATTGATGTACTTATACTTGTTCCAACCTGCCTGCGAGAGGCCGTGGCGGTAGAATTTTTCGAGCGTGTTCAGTTTTTTCACGACATATTCGGCAATTTTCTTCTCGGTCGAGGCCTTCGTCTTGTCGGTGGGCAGCTGGCCGATGTAGATGACGTGGTCGCCTACGCGTGGCACGAGCTCGATGCCGTGGTTGTCGAGCACGTTGATTTGCTCAATCTGGTTTTTCCAGAGTTCGTTGCCCATGATGGTCTTGCTGAGCGGCGAAATCATGGTCGTGGCGAAACTACGGCTGATGCTGCCCGTGGCGATGATTAAGTCGCTGGTATATTGCGAGTTAGGCATGATGCTGGCATTGTCGTCGAGGTAGTAGTCGTCGCCGTTCTTGGCCTTGATTCTGACCAGCGGCAGGCGCTGCGTGACGATGATGTTCACATGGCCGGCCTGCGTCTTGAAGCACTCGGCGGTCTGCACAAACGGGCTCGACTTCAACGTTTCCTCGATTTTCCGCGCATCGACGTAGCGCATTGGCTTGCCCAGCGGATAGAGCTTCAGGGCCTCGAGTCGCTTTTTGATTTCGCCCGACTTGATGAAGCCGTTGGTGCTTTCGTCGGCGATGTTGATGAGCACTTTCGTGCAGATTTTCGCGGTTTCATCGGGTTTGTTGAAGGCCGTGACGGCCACGATGATGTAGGCCGCAAGCGCGACGTCGAGCACGATGGTCAGTGCTTTCTTCCACGGAATTTCCTTGATTTTACTGACGATTTTCATACGCTTCATGCCTTATTTTTGTTCACGTTTTTCGATGGAATCGGCGATTTTTGGCACTAAATTGTCCAAATCGCCTGCGCCGAGAATGACGAGCACGTCGAAATCGCGACTTTCCACGAGCGGCAGCACGCCGTCGAGGCTCACCAGCTGTTTTTCGATGCCCTCGCGCAGGTGGTCGAGGATGAGTTGGCTCGTGACGCCCGGAATCGGTTCTTCGCGAGCCGGATAGATGTCGCAGAGAATCACCTCGTCGAGCAGGCTCAGCGCGTCGGCAAACTCGCGATAGAAATCGCGTGTTCTGGTGTAGAGATGCGGCTGGAAAATGGCCGTAATCTTGCGATTCTGATAGATTTGGCGGATGCTGCGCGCACTCTCGAGAATCTCTTTCGGATGGTGGGCGTAGTCGGAGATGAGCACGTGCTGCGCCGTGTTCAGTCGGAAGTCGAAACGGCGGTCCACCCCTTGAAAACTGCCCATTCCATCGCGAAGTTCGTCTGCCGTGCAGCCGCTGAGCTGGGCCATCGCCATTGCTGCCACGCCGTTTTCGATGTTGATGGGAATGGGATGGCCGAGCTTCACGTTCGGCACGTTTTCCACGGGCGAAACGAAGTCGAAAATGATTTCCCCGTTTCCGATGCGGATGTTTTCGGCGTGGAAATCGCCTTCATCGCGGCCATAGTCGTAGGTTTTTACGCCGTTTTGCACGTCGGGCTGCAAGGCGATTCCCCTGCGGATGATGAGTGCCCCGCCAGGCTGAATCAGGCTCGTATAGTGGCGGAAAGCATCGAGATAGGCCTCCTCCGTGCCGTAGATGTCGAGGTGGTCGGGGTCGGCAGAGGTGACAACGCTCATCCACGGACGCAGCCAGTGGAACGAGCGGTCGAACTCGTCGGCCTCGATGACCACGAAGTCGCTCTTGTCGGAAAGGAGGTAGTTCGTGCCGTAGTTTTTCACGATTCCACCGAGAAATGCGTTGCATTCGACGTGGCTCTGGTGCAAAATGTGGGCACACATGCTCGACGTGGTGGTCTTGCCGTGTGTTCCGGCCACGCAAAGTCCTTTGTGAGCGTGCGTGAGCGTGCCGAGCACCTGTGCGCGCTTCTGAATCTCGAAGCCGTTCTCTTGGAACCAAACGAGTTCCCTGTGGTCGTGGGGCACGGCAGGCGTATAAATCACGAGGCAGTTTTCACGATTTTTGCAGGCTTCGGGAATTTTTTCTACGTCTTCATCGTAGTGTAGCAACATTCCTTCCTGCTCCAAGTGGTGCGTGAGTTCCGACGGGGTTTTGTCGTAGCCGCCCACAACCATTCCGCGCTTTATGAAGTAGCGGGCGATGGCACTCATGCCGATGCCGCCGGCTCCGATGAAATACACGGCCTTATAGCCCCCTAAATTAGGGGGTTGGGGGTATGAAACATCAACCTTGGCCATCTTCATCACCTCTTTTGCAATGATTTCTGCTGAATCGGGCAGTGCCATTTCGAGGATATTTTTGCGCAGCGAGGCCAGTTTCGCCTCGTCGCCGACGGTGTCGATGGCAAGACGGAGCAGCGTTTCGGGTGCCTCGGCGTCTTTCACGTAGAGTGCGGCGTTTTTCTCGACCAGTGCGAGGGCGTTTTTCGTCTGATGATCTTCGGCCACATTCGGACTCGGTACCAAAATCACCGCCTTGCCCAGCAGGCAGAACTCCGAAATGCTGCCCGCTCCAGCGCGGCTAATGACGAGGTCGGCAGCCTTGTAGGCACTGCCCATATCCGCGATGAAATCGGCGATTTTTAGGTTTTTGGGCTGTTTTTTCTCCTTGAAGAAGGCTGCGATTTGCTCGCTGTAGTATTTTCCTGTCTGCCAGAGGAACTGGATGTCGTCGTGTGCCTCCACGAGGTCGAGGTGCTGCATCACGCTCTCGTTGATGGTGCGAGCGCCGAGGCTTCCTCCCACGAGCAGAATCGTTTTTTTCTGCGGGTCTAAACCGAGTGATTTGCGTGCTTCCTCGCGCGTGACGGTCGTCTCAAGCAGGGCTTGTCGCACGGGATTTCCGGTTAGCATGATGCGGTCGGAGGGGAAAAAACGCTCCATTCCATCGTAGGCCACGCAGATTTTCTGCGCTTTTTTGCCCAGCATCATATTCGTTTTTCCGGCGAAGGAGTTTTGCTCCTGAATCAGGTAGGGGATGCCCATGTTGCCAGCTGCCTTCAGCGTAGGGAAACTGGCGTAGCCACCCACGCCCACGGCCACGTCGGGCTTGAAGTCGCGGATGATTTTCCGCACCATGCGGTCGCTTTTCCACATTTTGTAGGGCAGCGTGATGTTTTTCAGCAGGTTAGCACGGTTGAAACCGCAAATCGGCAGTCCCTTGATGTCGTAGCCCGCCGCTGGTACACGCTGCATTTCCATGCGTCCCTCGGCACCCACGAACAGGATTTTCGCCTCGGGATGCAGCTCGCGGATGGCGTTCGCTATCGAAATGGCGGGGAAAATGTGGCCGCCAGTTCCGCCTCCGCTGATGATGACTCTCAATTCTTCTTTCATAATTTCTTACTCCTTTACTCCTGACTCCTCTATTTTCTTCTTTGCCGAGCGGCTGATACTCAAAATCACACCGATATACATGCAGTTGATCATCGTCGAGGTGCCACCCTTGCTGATGAGCGGCAGCGGCTGACCCGTGACGGGTGCGAGTCCGACAGCCACGCACATGTTGAACAAGGCTTGCGTCACCAGCAGCAGGGCGATTCCCATGGCCAGAAACGCCGGGAAATTGTTTTCGCAACGGTTGGCGA
The DNA here is from genome assembly GCA_002372575.1 of bacterium UBA3734. Classification (GTDB taxonomy): domain Bacteria; phylum Bacteroidota; class Bacteroidia; order Bacteroidales; family Bacteroidaceae; genus Prevotella. Next base: position 10,219 of record DFHC01000067.1, read on the forward strand.
TTCTGCCCGTGCGGAACAGCAGGATGATATAGAGCATGGCCACGAAAATGGCTCCCACAATGCCCGTTTCTTCGATGATAATCGCATAGATGAAGTCGGAGAACGCCTGCGAAAGGAAGTCGCGCTCCACCGAGTTCCCCGGTCCTTTTCCCACGATGTTCGACGTGGCGATGGCGATGTTGGCGTGGCCCACCTGTCCGTCTTTGTCGAGGTCGAACTCGGCAGGCGACACTTCCGTTCGGTCGAAGAATTTCTCGATGCGAGCCTTCCACGTGTCGAAGCGGTGGAAAATTTTCTTGAACGCGCTTTCTTCTTGCTCCGTCTGCACCTGAATGGTGCCGTCGTCGTTCAGCTGTTCCACCTGCTGCACGAGCGTCTGGTCGGGATTGGCGGGCTGCTCCGTCTTTCCAAAAAACATAATCACGCCGATAAAAACTGCAACGAGCAGCACCACCACGCCGAGCAGTTTTCCCAGTTGCTGCAACGGCACGCGACCGAGCACCATCATCATGAAGATGACGACGCAGAGCAAGGCCGCCGTGGAGAAATTCTCGACGAGAATGAGCGGGATAATCCATGCACACACGAAGAGAATATAGCCAAAGGCATGGCGGTCGGCGCCTTTCTCCGTCTGCAAGGCACTGAGAATCTGCGCCGTGGCCAGCACGAGTGTTCCCTTCGCAATTTCCGAGGGCTGGAATTTCAGGAATCCGAAGCCCACCCATCGTGCAGCCTCGTTGGTCTTGTCGCCTCCGATGAGCGCCCAGAGCAGCATGATGAACGACACGATGAGCAAAAACGGCGTGACAATCTTGAAATACTTGCACTTGATGTTCAGCGTGATGACCATGCAGAAGATGCCCATCAGCAGGATGCCGATGTGCTTCAGCACGGGTGCCAGATAGCTTCCGTCCTTGTAGGTCAGCTGCGACGAGGCCGAATACACCTCAATCACGCTGATGATGCAAAGGAAGAAGAAGACCATCCAGATGACCTTGTCGCCCTTGAAGATATTATTTAACGTCTTGTTAATCACCTTGTTATGTCGTTTTTAACTTATCACTTATCACTCCTCACTCCTCACTCCACACTACAAATTCCTCACCAACGTCTTGAACTGTTCGCCGCGGTCTTCCATGTTCTTGAACAGGTCGAACGACGCGCAGCAGGGCGAGAGCAGCACTGTGTCGCCCGGACGGGCCATCTCGTAGCAGGC
>DFHC01000115.1:0-136 GCA_002372575.1 bacterium UBA3734
GCGTGCCGGACTGTTGCACGACATTGGTAAGGTGCCCGACGAAAATACCGATGACCCGCACGCACTCTACGGCGCGAAAATCGCTGAAATGTATAAGGAAAAGCCCGATATTTGCAATGCCATCGGTGCCCACCAC
>DFHC01000115.1:199-3304 GCA_002372575.1 bacterium UBA3734
CGACGAAATGGAGATGCAGACGCTCCTGGCTCCCATCGTGCAGGTTTGCGATGCCATCAGCGGTGCCCGTCCGGGTGCGCGTCGAGAGATTGTCGAGGCTTACATGAAGCGATTGAACGACCTCGAGGCCATTGCGCTGAGCTATCCGGGCGTGACGAAGACCTACGCCATTCAGGCCGGTCGCGAGCTGCGCGTTATCGTGGGTGCCGACAAGATGTCGGACGCCGAGACGGAAGCCCTGAGCGGACAAATCGCCTCGAAAATCCAGAACGAAATGACCTATCCGGGACAGGTGAAAATCACGGTGATTCGCGAAACGCGCTCCGTGGCTTACGCGAAATAATCCTTAGAAATTCGGAAATTCTGTTTTTGTCGCCTTGACTGCCATCGTTTCCATTTCGATGAGCCAGCCAGGGCGACAAACTTTTGCATTCACGATGCCCCACGGCCTGTCGGGGAATCGCTCCTCGAAAAGCTTTCTGACGACTTGATAGTCGGCGGGGTCGCGCAGATAGACAATCATCTGGGCTGCATCGTCGTAAGTGCAGTCGGCCTCGGCCAAGAGCGTCTCGACGTTCTCCCACATCCGATGACACTGCGCCACGACGTCGCCGTGGTGCATGATTTCGCCCTTATTGTTGATGCTGGCCGTGCCCGAAATAAAGACGTGGCGACGGTCGCCATAGTCGATGTAGGTGCCGCGCTCGAACGACACGCCATAGTCGCTCGTGCGATTCAGATGCGTCGGGGCGTAGAGATAGTGGATTTGTGCCTTGTCGATGCCGTCGATGGCGTAGGCATCCATCTGCGAGAGCACCTGCGCATGGGCTTGTCGGCCTCCGATGCCCGTGCTGGCAATGAAGTGCGTTTTGTCGGTGAGGTTTTGCGTGACGAACACCTCGTTGCGAGCCTTCACCACGCCGGCGTAGTTCAAATCGACGTCGTTCACGAAAAACCACGTGCGAACGCAGTTGTCGGCCAGCGAGCAGCCCTCGTTGGCCAGTTGCATCACGTAGTCGTTCAGGATGATGCGCGTCTGTCGCTCGGAGTCCTTGGCCGTGTTGTTCGCACCAGCCATCCAGAAGTGTCGATACTGGCCGTGGCGAGCCTCATAGAGGCCACCTGACAAGGCTCTTCGCTGCATGTTTGTAGCCAAATAGGCCCAAAGTGCAATCTTTGTTCCGTTGAGTGGAGCCTGCTGGACGATGCTCACGGCACAATCGGGCGACTCCAGCTCGTAGTTCATCAGAGCATCACTCTGGTTGCTTGCATCGCTCAGGAAATAGCGTTTGAAAATGGCGTCGGCACCGTTCAGCTCCTGTTGTCGCAGTTGCGAATAGGCGGCGAGAAGCGTTTCGAGCTGTTGTTGATAGGTGAGCAGCGGGTTGCAGATGCTCACGACAACGTGGAATTCTTCCACCTCCTTGCCGCCGTCGAAACGGAAAATTCGGGCCTCGGCGTTTTCAAATTTCAAAATTCTGTTCATGAAATCATTATTTGACTGCAAAATTACGAATATTTTTGTGCATATTCGCAAAATTATTTGTAAATTTGCACGGAAAAACGCGAAAACAACGTTTCGCGTTCATTATATAATATAATCAGGAGACAACAATGACGAATCGCTTATTGAAATTTCTGGATGCTTCGCCCGTGAATTTCCTCGCGGTGAAGAACATCGTCGAAGAGTTGGAAAAGGCTGGCTACAAGCGCATTGATGCGCGTGAGCCGCTTGGAAAAGTGAAGGCTGGCGACAAACGCTATGTGACGAAGAACGACTCGTCGGTTTTCGCCTTCGAAATGGGCAAAAAACCGCTGGCTGACGCGGGATTCCACATGATTTGCGCCCACTCTGACTCGCCCACGTTCCGCATCAAGCCGAATGCCGAGATGCAGTGCGAGGGCGGCATGGTGAAGCTCAATACCGAGGTCTATGGCGGCCCGATCATGTCCACGTGGTTCGACCGTCCGCTGACCATCGCCGGTCGCGTCATCGTGCGCAGAAAAGACGCGATGAACCCCGAGACAAGGCTCATCCACGTGAAGCGTCCGCTGATGCAAATCAGCAATCTCGCCATCCATTTCAACCGTCAGGTGAACGACGGCGTGAAGCTCAGCAAGCAGAAAGACGTGCTTCCGCTGCTCGGCATCATCACCGACGAACTGGAGAAGGGTAACCTGCTCATGAACGTGATTCTCGAGGAACTTGGCAAGCAGAAAAAGGTGAAGAAGGACGATATTCTCGACTTCGACCTCTATCTGGCCGACACGCAGCCCGCCTGCACCTTCGGTGTTCACGACGAGCTGATTTCCTCGGGTCGCCTCGACGACCTTTCAATGTGTTTTGCCGGTCTGGAGGCGCTGTTGGCCTCGCCGAAGTCGGATGTAACGAAGGTGCTCGCCATTTTCGACAACGAAGAGACGGGTTCGCAGACCAAGCAGGGCGCAGGAAGTCCGTTCCTCGCCTCGATGTTGAAGCGCATTGCGATGGCACAGAGCGGCTCGGAAGAGGCTTTCTATCAGGCTGTGGAGCGCGCTTTCATGATTTCCGCCGACAATGCCCACGCCTGGCATCCGAACTACAGCGAGAAATACGACCCCACGAACCATCCCGTGCTCGGCGGCGGTCCTGTCATCAAGTTCAACGCCTCGCAGAAATACGCCAGCGACGCCCTCTCGGCAGGCATTTTCCAAGAAATCTGCAAGAAGGCCGGCGTGCCGTGTCAGCGTTTCGTGAACCACAGCGACGTGGCTGGCGGCAGCACGCTTGGCAACATCCTCGCTTCGTCGATTCCCCTGCGCGGCGTGGACATGGGCAATGCCATCCTCGCCATGCACAGCTGTCGCGAGACGGGCAGCGTGGCCGACCATCAGTATTGCGTGAAGGCCTTCACGGAGTTCTATCGGTAAAGAAAATACCATTTGTTTCACTAATTTAAAATAAGGTTTTGAAATGATTTATTCAACTGAAGTAAAAAACATGTGTAGCGTCTGCAAGGGCGCCTACCATGGTCCTGCACCCATTCCCGAGGAGGGAAAATGGATTCAGGCAAAGGAAATCAAGGACATTTCGGGCTACACCCACGGCATTGGCTGGTGCGCACC
>DFHC01000140.1:0-3083 GCA_002372575.1 bacterium UBA3734
TGGGTGTAGTAGGGGAAGGCGAGGCCGAAGTGTCCGATGTTGTGAATGGAATATTTCGCCTTCATCATGGTCTTCAGCGCGACGGTTTGGATGAGTTTCTGCTCGCGCTTTCCCGCCACGTCGTCCATCAGTTGGTTTAGCGAACGGGCGGTCTGTCCGCTTGTTCCTGCCGTTTTCAGGCGATAGCCGAATCGCTTCACGAATTCGCTGAGTTGCTCCAGTTTCTGCAGGTCGGGATTTTCGTGGATGCGATAGGGCAGCGTCTTGGCCTTCTTGCCGCGCTGCGGTTTTCCGATGTCTTCGGCCACGGTGCGATTGGCCAGCAGCATGAATTCCTCGATGAGTTTGTTGGCATCGCGCTGTTTCTTGAAGTAGGCGCGTGTGGGACGGCCCTTTTCATCTACGTCGAAGTGCAGTTCCTCGCCTTCGAACTTCATGGCGCCGTTTTTGAAGCGTTCGGCGCGCAGTTTCTTGGCCAGCATGTCGAGCAGGAGCAGTGGTTCGGCATTTTCGCCCTTGAGATGGTGCGGATTCAGCTTTTTCGCGCTGTCGAAAAGGTTTGGTGAGGGCTCGCCCGTGCCATCGACCACGCCGTTCGCCTCGAGCAGCTCCTGCACTTCTTCGTAGGCATAGCGGCGGTTCGACTTGATGACGGTGTGAACGATGCGATGCGAGCGCACCTGCGCGTCTTCGTCCATCAGCAGGATGACGCTGTAGCAGAGTTTTTCCTCGTCGGGACGGAGCGAGCAGACGAAGTTGCAGAGGTGTTCGGGCAGCATCGGGATGGTGCGATCGACGAGATAGACCGATGTGGCGCGTTGCTGCGCCTCTTTGTCGATGATGGAACCTTCGGTGACGTAGTGCGACACGTCGGCAATGTGGACACCGACTTCAAAAAGATTGTCTTTTTTCCGAATCGAGAGCGCATCGTCGAAGTCCTTCGCGTCGTGCGGGTCGATGGTGCAGGTCCAGACGTCGCGGAAGTCCTCGCGCTCGGCCAGGTCTTTTTCCGTCACCTTGCCAGAAATCTTCTTCGCAGCGTCCTCCACGTCCTTCGGGTACTTGTAGGGCAGGCCGTATTGTGCCAGAATGGCGTGCATCTCGGCGTTGTTTTCGCCCTGTTTTCCAAGAATATCCACCACCTCGCCTTTCATGTAATGATGCGTGGCGTCGGGCCACTGCGTGATGCGCACGAGGGCTTTGTCGTCGGTTTTTCCGCCCATCAGCTTGTTTTTCGGGATGAGAATGTCTTGCACGATGAGGTTGTCTTGCGTCACGAGGAAGGCGATGTCGCGATCCACGCGCAGATGGCCCACAAACGTGTCCTTTGCGCGCGTCAGAATCTCCAGCACCTGCGCCTCTTTGATGCGGTTGCGCCGCCGTGCCATCAGCGAGAAGCGCACGCGGTCGCCGTCTTGTGCCCACAGCGAATTGCGTTCCGATACGAAGACGGGCTTGTCCGTTCCGTCGGGAATGATGGAGTTCTTGCCGTTGCTTTTCCTCACGAATCGGCCTTCCTGCACCTGTCCGCCTTGATTCAGCCGGAAAGCGTTGTCGCCCTCTTTTTTCAGGTAGTCGTCCCACGCCATCTCGTCAAGCGCGTCGATGGCCAGCATCTTCAGCGGATGCGTGTTCAGGCGCAGTTCGCGGAAAATGTCTTTCATTTTAAACGTCTGTTGCGGATTTTCGGCAAACAAGTCTTGCAGAAGTTGATACATGTCGCTTTTGTTCACGACCCTGCGTCTTTGTCTGTCGTTAGCCTCTTTTCTTTTGTTTTTGGCTTCCTGTCTTTTAGCTCTTCCCATAGGTATTTGTTTTTAGTGTTTGTAGTAACTGTTCAGTTGCATGATGGTGTTGCGGACGCGCTCGGGCGAGGTGACGAGAATGGTGTCTTCGTCGGCATCTCGGGCGCCCATATATACGTTGGGATTCGAGAACGTCATTTGGCTGCGATGGGGCTCGCGAGCCGAAAAATGAAATTCGGTGATGCCCGTTTCTTCATGGATTCGACGGATATTTTGCTCATTTACGCCGCAGCCAGCCATCAGTGCGACGCGTCCGTGCGCCTGCTCGTGGAGTTTCCGGAGCAGGGGAATGCCGTGCTCGGCCGTGGGCTGCTGCCCTGATGTGAGGATGCGGTCGAAACCTTGTGTAATAAGTTCTTCCATGGCTTTTTCGGGCTCAGAACAGCGATCGAAAGCACGATGGAAGGTTGTTGAAAGCCTCTGTCCCGACTGCTCTCCATGTGGAGAGGGGAGATTTTTGGCAGTTTCCAGCAATCGGGCGTTGGCTTCAGTGTCGAGTGAGCCGTCGGAACGCAAACAGCCGAAAACCACTCCGTCAGCCCCAAGTTCTTGGCAGGTGCGGATGTCTTCCGCCATGCGTTCCAGCTCCATCTTGGAATAGAGGAAATCGCCGCCGCGCGGACGTATGATGACGTGCAGGCGTGTGGCCTTCAGCCCTCGATTCCTGCCATCGTCGAGCATGTGGCGCGCTTGCCAGATTTCGCCATACGACGGAGTGGTTCCGCCCTCGGGAATGCCTGCACAAAGCTCCACCCGGTCGGCTCCGCCCTCTTGTGCTGCGATACAGCTCTCCACGCTGTTGGCACAGACCTCAAACTGCCACTGCTGGCCTGCAGAAATGCCGCTATAGACTCCGTTCTCTTCCAATCTCAATTACAAATTTTTAATTTTTAATTCTTAATTATTTCTGCCATTCGCTGCAAGCCTTCCATCAGCCGACTGCGTTGCGTGGCTATGTTGATGCGGATGAAACCTTCAGAGCCGTACATCGTGCCACTGTTCACCCAAACTTGGGCTTCGCTGAGGAGCATTTTTTCGAGTTTGTCGGCACGAAGACCCGTCGCCGTGATATCTACCCACACAAGATAGGTGCCCTCAAGGCGGAAAACTTTCAACTGCGGTAGCTGCTCGGCGAAGAACGCGCACAGTGCTTGATAGTTGTCCCAAAGGTATTCATTGAGTGCGTCGAGCCATTCTTCACTTTCGTTGTAGGCGGCTTCCACAGCTATCGGCGCAAAGGGATTCACGTCGCAAATCTCGTTGATGTTGATGGCGCGG
>DFHC01000140.1:3129-6128 GCA_002372575.1 bacterium UBA3734
GATGTTGATGGCGCGGTCGATGCGGCGGCGCCATTCCGCGTTCTTCGTGATGATATTGGCCATCTGCAGGCCCGCAATGTTGAACGATTTCGATGGCGAGTTGCACACCACGCTGTTCTCGGCACAAGCCTCGCTGATGCTGGCGAAGGGTGTGAAGCGATGGCCGGGCATGACGAGCTCGCAGTGGATTTCGTCGCTGACAACGGCCACGCCGTGGCGCAGGCAGATGTCGTTCATGCGCTCCAGTTCATCGCGCCGCCACACGCGTCCAGCTGGGTTGTGGGGGTTGCAGAGCAGGAATACGGTCGTTTTCGGGTCGGCGCACTTCGCTTCAAAGTCATCCCAGTTTACTTCGTAAGTCGAGGAAAAGCCTCTCTCCCCGCCCTCTCCAGAGGGAGAGGGAGCTAACGGCGACTCCACTACCTCGCAGCCGTTGTTCCGAATAGAGGAAAAAAAGCAGTTATAGACGGGTGTTTGAATGAGCACGCGCTCGCCAGGCATCGTTAGTGCCTTGATGACGGCAGAAACCGCCGGTACGACCCCCGTAGTATATTGAATCCACTCGCGCTCAATGGTCCACTGATGGCGGCGGCTGAACCAACTAACCACAGCCTCGTAGTAGCTGTCGGGCACGATGGTATAGCCGAAAACGCCGTGCTCCACACGCTTTCTGAGGGCTTCGCGAATGGCTGGAGCGGCCTCGAAATCCATGTCGGCCACCCACAGGGGAATCAGCCCTTCAGTCGTGTTCATGTCCCACTTCACGCAGTTCGAACCGCGACGGTCGATGATTTCGTCGAAATTGTATTTCATCTTACCTCGATTTTACAGTTGTTTGGCTGTCGCACGTTCTCGTCGATGGTGACGGAGCCGATGGAGTCGGCAACAATGTGGCCGCTCGTGGGGTTTTTGATGTTCTCGATGTGGCCACGGATGTCGGCCTCGACGTTGCTGTACTCAAACACGCGGTCGCAGAGTTTGTCGAAGGTGCAGTTTTCGAGCACGAGCCCATCGACGTAGCAGAGCAGCTGCTCACCAGCAAGGTGACAATTGACCAGCCGCACGTTTTTCGAGTGCCACGCGAGGTATTCGCCGTCGAGCACGGAGTCGTAGATCGTCACGTTCTCGCACTCCCAGAACGAGTCTTTCGTCAGGATTTTCGCGTTGTGCACCTCCACGTTCTTGCAGTACTGGAACACGTATTTCGAGTCGCTCTCCAAACCATCTACGTAGATGTTGTTCGAGAACATAAACGGATAGGTTCCGCCGTGCAGCTTCACGTTTTTGATGTGCAGGTTATCGACTTTCCAAAACGTCTCGTCGGCATCGCAGATTTGCACGTTTTCGAGTCTCACGTTGTTCATTTCGCGGAAGAATTTCGGCGCATCGATGCGGCTGTTTGTCATCACGAGGTCGTTGGTGTACCAGATGGCCGAGCGCGAGCCGAGCGCGAAATAGCAGTTGTTGATGCGGGCGCCATCGACGTGCCACCACGGGTATTTCCCGTAGAAACGGCAGTCCTCGGCCTCGATGTTCCGGCACTGTTTGATGCCCGACTCGCCGTCGGTGATGGTGATGCGCTCAAGGCGCAGGTCGTTTTGGGCGAAAAGCGGCCGTTCGCCGCCAAATTCTTGGTCTTTAATCAGTTGCATAGGAGTCAAAAAAATAGTTGAATTTGTCTGCAAATATACAAAAAATATGCCAAATGGAAGTCATTTGCAGGATAATTTGTAACTTTGCAGCCAATTATTTGAAAATGATGAAGTTTATGTGGATGATTGTTTTTATGGTGTTGCCACTGTTGGCCATCGTTTATCTGGGTTGGCACGTGTGGGTGCTGTTGCCCGTTTCACCGGTGTGGAAATCGCTGCTGATAATCGCCGGAGTGCTTTGTTTCTCAATGCTTTTCCTGAGCGTGGGGCGGAAATTCGACCAACTGCCGCTTCCTGTGGCGCAATTGCTTTATGAGGTCGGAACCTCGTCGCTCATCGTCATGCTCTATCTCGTGATGATTTTCCTTGTGCTTGACATCGGGCGGTTGGTCCATCTCGTGCCGAAATCGCTCCTGTATGCCAACTGGCCGATGGCAGTGGGTATTTTTGCCTTTGTTTTCGGTATTTTCCTTTATGGAAACCTGCACTATAAGCACAAAGTTCGAGTTCCCCTGGAACTCACAACCTCAAAGCCGCTTCCAAAAGAGTATAAAATTTTGATGGCCAGCGACTTGCATCTTGGCTACCACAATCCGCGCAAGGAGTTGGCACGATGGGTGGACTTGATGAACGCCGAAAATCCTGATTTCATCCTGATTGCGGGCGACATTATCGACGGTAGCATGCGTCCGCTCATCGAGGAAGATATGGCCAAAGAGTTCCAACGATTGCAGGCACCCGTCTATGCTTGCCTTGGCAACCACGAATATTATGCCGGAGAGCCGCAGGCGCAGCAGTTTATCCGTGATTCTGGTATTCGTCTTCTCATCGACGAGGCAGCCGAAATCGACAGCTGCATCGTCGTCGTCGGACGCGACGATCGCACAAACCGTCGCCGCAAACCCATTAAAGAACTGGTGGCCGACACGGGTAAATATACCATCGTGCTCGACCACCAGCCTTACAATTTGGAACGTACGGAATCCGCCGGAGCCGATTTCCAACTCAGCGGCCACACCCATCGCGGGCAGATTTGGCCGATTTCGTGGATAACGGATGCCCTGTACGAATGTTCGTGGGGTCGCCACCAACGTGGCAACACCCACTACTATGTAACTTCAGGCATCGGACTCTGGGGCGGAAAATTCCGTATCGGTACCCAGTCGGAGTATGTCGTAGTCCGATTGATTTCTAAAGATTCGGATTAATCTTCGACCACTCGCTCACGGGCGGCACGATGTTCAGCGTCACCAGCTCGTCGCGCATCTTGCACTGGTGCTCGTAGCTCTGGTCAAGCTTGGCATTCTCCTCGGCAGTACCCTGGGGAACCTCAAACTTGGCACCCTC
>DFHC01000071.1:0-9883 GCA_002372575.1 bacterium UBA3734
TTCCGTCTGGACGCCTTCCGCAAGTGGCAGGCGATGGAGCAGCCCCGCTGGGGCCATCTCGACCTGCCTGAGATCGACTATCAGGACATCATATATTACGCCGCCCCCAAGAAAAACAGCGATAGGCCCAAGGAGATAGACCCCGCCCTTGCCGAGACTTTCGAGAAGCTGGGCATTCCCCTTCACGAGCGCGAGGCCCTTGCCGGCGTTGTCGCGGTGGACGCAGTCTTCGACTCCGTCTCCGTCAAGACCACTTTCCGCAAGACCCTCTCCGAGAAGGGCATCATCTTCTGCCCCTTCTCGGAGGCTGTCAAGGAGCATCCGGACCTTGTCCGGAAATACCTTGCCACCGTGGTCCCCTCCGGGGACAACTATTTCGCCGCGCTGAATTCAGCGGTATTCTCGGACGGCTCGTTCTGCTACATCCCGAAAGGGGTCAAGTGCCCGATGGAGCTGTCCAGCTATTTCCGCATCAATGCGGCCGGCACCGGACAGTTCGAGCGCACGCTCATTGTCGCCGACGAGGGCTCGCAGCTCAGCTATATGGAGGGCTGCACGGCCCCGATGCGCGACGAGAACCAACTGCACGCCGCCATCGTGGAAATCATCGTGAACGACCGCGCCGAAGTGAAGTATTCGACCGTGCAAAACTGGTATCCGGGCGACGAAAACGGCAAGGGTGGCGTGTTGAACCTCGTGACGAAGCGCGGCGATTTGCGCGGCGAGAACTCGAAACTCTCGTGGACGCAGGTCGAGACGGGCTCGGCGATTACGTGGAAGTATCCCTCGTGCGTACTTCGCGGCGACAACAGCGTGGCCGAGTTCTACAGCGTCGCCGTCACGAACAACTATCAGGAGGCCGACACGGGCACGAAAATGATTCACATCGGCAAAAACACGCGCTCGACCATCATTTCCAAGGGAATTTCCGCTGGACACAGCCAAAACTCGTATCGCGGACTGGTTCGCGCCACCGCCACCGCCGAAAATGCCCGCAACTACTCGTCGTGCGACTCGCTGTTGCTCGGTAGCGACTGCGGAGCGCACACGTTTCCGTATATGGACATCCACAACCCCACCGCCATCGTCGAGCACGAGGCGACAACCTCGAAAATCTCGGAAGACCAACTGATGTATTGCAACCAGCGCGGCATTCCCACAGAAGCCGCCGTCGGCCTCATCGTCAATGGATACGCAAAGGAAGTGCTGCAAAAATTGCCGATGGAGTTCGCTGTCGAAGCCCAGAAACTGCTGTCAGTTTCGCTTGAAGGGACAGTTGGGTGATGATAAAAGAAAAAGCCTAAATTAAGGCTGAATCAGTCCTGCTTTTTCCAAGATCGGAATCACACGAGTCGCTAAAATTCGTTTGTCTTCTTTCTTTTCTGAATAATATTGTTCTTTTAAGTCATCGCGACCGTCAAGCATTTTTTCTATTAGTTTGTCATCAACAAGCCGTATGTTTATACGCCCTTTCTCGTTCGCGCCATCAGAAATGACATAGCACACTCGTTTCTTGACATTCGTAGAGGCTGCTATGGCACCGCCTATTGCCCCAAACATCATACCAGCCATTGCTGCCTTGCTTTGTTCTTTCTTTCCAATAAGCCTATTTACAAACAAAATACTACGCTGACCGATGCGCCTGCACGGAACAAACCCATTTCCTAACTGAGTTTTTTCGTAGCGAAGATTGCGGCAATTCAAGAAAAGCGTACTGTCCATTGCCACTATAAAGGCATTCTTTTTGATTATTTTATCAAGTTTCGAGTCATTTGTGGTCAGTGTAAAATCGTTTCCACCCCACCAAATCTTTCGAGAATCCCCACGTTCTTTGGCCGCAAGACTATCAAGCGGTTCCCATCGGTCAGCCATAAAATCTTCATAAGTAAGACTATAGGCTTTTTGTCCATAAACATTCAATGTTGCAAAAAACATTGCAAAAAATAATACCAAAATAGAATTCTTTTTCATACTAAAAAAATAAAAGGTTGATTTTTAGGTGCAAAATTACTCAGATTTCCTTTATAACCCAAATATTCCACCCTCTTTTTGATAAAAAAGCCTTACTTCATATTTGAATCGCGTGAAAATTTGGCTGAATCGGAAAATCGTTGTAACTTTGCAAACAAAAAAATGATGAGAAAACTGCTACTTTTGCTATTTTTGACCGCTTTCATCGAGGCTGACGCGCAATATTTCAGTGCACAGACGCCATACGACCAGTGGCGCGACTCGCTGAAGCACTCGATTCGGCTCAAGCCCATCGTGGGGTTGAACTATCGGCATGTGCCTCATTTCCGCAACGAGTCGAACCATAGCGTCGTGCTCCGAAATCGACCTGTCGAACAGCCCATCAATCCGGTTTCGATTCAAGTCGGAAGATTTGCTGCGTACGACCCACCGCCTATCTTCCAATACAACTATTACAACGACGACCAAACGATTCTCGGAGCATTTTTGGAAACTTTTGTAGATTTCCTCATCGATAATTCCTCGAAACCGAAATCAAAACCAAGAAAGAAAACGATTGATTATTAACGATTTATATCGAAAAAAATATGTTAGAAGTCAAGAATCTGCACGCCCGCATCGGCGACAAAGAAATATTAAAAGGCATCGACCTTGTGATAAAGCCCGGCGAGACACATGCCATTATGGGTCCTAACGGTTCTGGTAAGAGTACGCTGAGTGCTGTCCTCGTTGGCAATCCGCTCTACGAGGTAACTGAGGGCACGGTCGTGTTCAACGGCAAAAACCTGCTCGAAATGAGCCCCGACGCCCGCGCCAACGAGGGTCTGTTTCTCTCGTTTCAGTATCCCGTGGAGATTCCGGGCGTGTCGATGACGAATTTCCTGAAAACGGCCATCAACGAGAAACGTAAATATCATGGCTTGCCCGAGATGAAAGCCGCCGATTTCATCAAGATGATGAACGAAAAGCGGCAGGTGGTGGAGCTCGACTCGAAATTCACCCGCCGTTCGGTGAACGAAGGCTTCAGCGGCGGCGAAAAGAAGCGCAACGAAATCTTCCAGATGGCGATGCTTGAACCCAAACTCGCCATTCTCGACGAAACTGACTCGGGACTCGACGTCGATGCCATGCGCATCGTGGCTGAGGGAGTCAACAAACTGCGTACGGCGGACAACTGCCGCATCGTCATCACCCACTACGACCGCCTCTTGGACATGATTCGTCCCGACGTGGTACACGTGCTCTATCAAGGCAGAATCGTGAAAACGGGCGGCATGGAGCTGGCGCAGGAGATACAGAAACAAGGCTACGGAAGCCTCACCGCCTAAACGAAGCCCCCTCCCAACCTCCCCCAAAAAGGGGAGGAGAAAAACATTACAATTATGCAACAGAAAAATATATCTTCAAATATTCAGAAAGGGAATCCCCTCTCTACTTGGAAAGGGGCTAGGGGAGAGGCTGCCCAATACATCGACCTTTATCGGGAACAGCGCGACCTGATTTGCGAGAATAGTGCCGAGGCGATGAATGCCCTGCGCGACGAGGCTTTTGAGGACTTCCAGCGACTCGGACTGCCCACGAAAAAGGTGGAACGCTATCGCTACACCGACATTCCGAAACTCTTCGCGCCCGACTACGGCCTGAACCTCAGGCGCCTGCGCATTCCCGTCGATCCCTACGAGGCGTTCCGCTGCGACGTGCCGAGCCTCTCGACCGCGCTCTATTTCGTGGTGAACGACATGTTCTACGAAGAAGAAAAGCCCAAGGCGAAGTTGCCCGAGGGCGTTTTCATCGGGTCGCTGAGGACGCTGGCCGAGGAGAAGCCCGAAATCGTTAGCAAATATTACGGAATAATCGCGAAAACCGCCGACGATGCCGTCACCGCCCTGAACACGATGCTGGCGCAAGACGGACTTGCAGTGTATGTGCCGAAGGGCGTGAAGGTGGAGAAGACGGTGCAGGTGATTAATATTTTAAGCCTCCCCCTAACCCCCTCCAAAAAGAGGGGGGACAGCCAAGAGAGCCAAACTTCCCTCCCTTTGGGAGGGACTGGGGGTGGGTTAATGCTCAACCGCCGCGTTTTGGTCATCGTGGAAGACGGTGCCAGCGTGCGACTGCTTTTCTGCGACCACGCTGCCGACGACCGCGATTTCCTCACCACGCAGGTCGTGGAGGCCTTCGTCGGCAATGAGGCGAGCCTCGAACTCTATTGTCTGGAAGAAACGCACTACAAAAACGCTCGCGTGAGCAACGTCTATATCGAGCAGCAGAAAGGCAGTTCGGTGAAGCACAACGTCATCACGCTGCACAACGGCACCACGCGCAACAAAACCGATGTCCTGCTGCTCGGCGAGGAGGCCGAATGTGAGCTCTACGGTTGCGTCGTCGCCGACAAGCAGCAACACGTGGATAACAACACGCTCATCACGCATCGCGCACCCAACTGCAAGAGCCACGAACTCTACAAATACGTGCTCGACGAGCAGGCTGTGGGAGCCTTCGCCGGACGCGTGCTCGTGGAACACGGGGCGCAAAAGACCGACTCGCAGATGCGCAACCAAAACCTTTGCACCACGCGCGAGGCGCGGATGTTCACCCAGCCGATGCTCGAAATCTACGCCGACGACGTGAAATGTGCGCACGGCTCCACCGTGGGCCAGCTCAACGACGCCGCCATCTTCTACATGCAGCAGCGCGGCATCAGCCGGAAGCAGGCGCGGCTACTGCTCGAAATCGCCTTCATCAACGAAGTCATCGACCACATCGAGCTCCAACTCCTGCGCGACCGCCTGCACTATCTCGTAGAAAAGCGGTTCCGCGGCGAGCTCTCGAAGTGCGACGGCTGCAAGCTCTGTCAATAAAACGCCAGCAATTCACAGCGATATGAAGCTCTTCAGACTATTCCTTGCCATCGCGCTCAGCACCGTCAGCGCCTTTGCATCGGCGCAAGCCATCGACAGCCTGCTACGGCGCATCCTGCCTGAAGATGCCAATCGCATCGTGTACAGCATCAGCGATTTTTCCACCGATACGCCACACTTCCGCATCACCTGCGACGGCAACAGCGCACACGTCTATGGCAGCGACAACGTCGC
Organism: bacterium UBA3734; assembly: GCA_002372575.1. Lineage (GTDB taxonomy): Bacteria > Bacteroidota > Bacteroidia > Bacteroidales > Bacteroidaceae > Prevotella. The sequence goes on from DFHC01000071.1 coordinate 5,067, forward strand.
CATCGCCACGGGCATCAACTGGTTTCTGCAACACCATGCGGGAGTCAATATTTCGTGGAACAACCCGACGGGAAGACTGCCTGCCAAACTGCCCGTCATCGCCGGCGAAGAGCACTCGTGCAGCGTCGATTACCGCTACTATCTGAACTTCTGCACCCACAGCTATTCGATGGCCTTCTGGGACTGGGAACGCTGGCAGCAGGAAATCGACTGGATGGCTCTCCACGGCATCAATATGCCGCTCGTCATCACGGGCATGGAAAGCATCTGGAAGCGCGTATTGACCGAAGACTACGGCTATTCGTCGCTCGACCAGGTCAATGAGTTTGTCGCCGGCGCGGCCTACTACGGGTGGTTTTTCATGAACAACATGACGGCTTGGGGAGGCCCGCAGCCCGAAAGTTGGTACGCACAGCGCGAAACGCTCGCCAAGAAGATTTTCACACGGATGAAAGAATACGGCATGCAGCCCGTTGTACCTGGGTATGTTGGGATGGTTCCGAAGAATTTCCTAAAATATGCCAATGCTGCAAAAGTGGCCGAATGGAAGGCTTCCGATATCGTGAACGGAGGCACATGGTGCAGCTTCGAGCGACCTTACTTCGTCAATAACACCACGCGCCTGAAAGAGTTCGGCGACCACTACTATGCAAAGATTTCCGAAGTATTCGGCGACTGCCTCGACACTCATCTCTATGCCATCGACCCGTTCCATGAGGGAGGAGTGCCAAGTGGTGTCACCAACGCCAAAGCCTCTGTGGGCGCGATGTACGAGTCGCTGCTGAGACACGACGACAAGGCCATTTGGGTGGCCCAGCACTGGCAAGACAATCCAACGACGATTCTCACGCACACCGTTCCCAAAGGCAAACTCATCATCCTCGACCTCCACGGCGACAGCAGCGGCGACACGTCGTGCAGCGGCCACCACACCGACGTTTCCGGACGCAACCACGACTGGATTTGGGGTCAGGTGAGCAATTTCGGCGGCAACGTCGGACTTTTCGGACGTGTCGAGAGGCTTATCAGCTGTTTCTATACAGCTCGCGACAATGCCTCGAAAAACGCGCTGGTGGGCATCGGTGCACTCCCCGAAGGCATCGAAAACAACCCCATGCTCTACGACTTGCTCTATGCACTGCCGTGGACAAACGACAACTACACACAGCAGACATGGATTAAAGACTACGTGAAAATGCGCTACGGAGCGACAGGGCAGACTGCAAAAACGCTTGAAAGCGTGTGGACACGGCTACTGAACGGCATTTACAACTGCCCCGACAACCGCCAACAGGGCACGACCGAAAGCGTCTTCCTGATGCGGCCCTCGACGAAAGCCGGCATCGTCAGCAGCTGGGCAAATTCTTCGTGGTATTGGGACATGGAGGAGCTGCGCACAGCCGTGTTTGAGATGCTGTCGGTGGCAGAAAAACTAAGCGACAACGAAAACTACCGCTACGACCTCGTCGATATGATGCGGCAGGCCCTGGCCGACCTCGGAAAGCTGACGCTCGACTCCATTTCTTCGGCGTCATCGGCTCAGCGCAAGCCCATTGCCGACCGCTTCCTGCGACTCATCCTCGATCAGGACAGACTGCTCGGCACGCGAAAGGAGTTCCGACTCGGAAGATGGACTGAAATGGCGCGGAATCTGGGGCAAAACGAGGCCGAAAAGGCACTCTATGAGAAAAACGCACGTATGCTGCTCACCACATGGGGCGACCGGCCACAATGCGAAACGGGCGGCCTCCACGACTATGCCAACCGCGAGTGGAACGGCCTGCTGTCGTCGTACTACTACCCGCGCTGGAACGCATTCTTCAGTCTGGATGACTCGAGGAGCGAGGAGCGTGGAGTGGGGAGCGAGGAGCGTGGAGTGGGAAGTGAGGAGCGAGGAGTGAGGAGTGAGGGGCGAGGGACGAGGAGCGAGCCGAAAATGGAGTGGTTCGACCGATTCGAATGGCCTTTCGTGATGGGAAACAACGAAGCCACTGCCCCATACCTGCCCGATGACACGCCCTATGCCTACGGCAGTTTCTCGTCCACACCAGAAGGCGACTGCGTGGAGGTGGCTCGCAAATTATTCAAGAAATATTTCAAAAACGACAAAATATATGTTCAACGTAGCAAACGTCCGTAAGGATTTTCCGATACTCTCGCGCGAAGTGTACGGGCATCCGCTCGTCTATCTCGACAACGCTGCCACAACGCAAAAGCCGCTGTGCGTGCTCAACGCCATGCAAGAGGAATACCTCAATGCAAATGCCAACGTGCACCGAGGCGTACACTACCTCTCGCAGCAAGCCACCGACCTGCACGAAGAGGCGCGGGAAACCGTCCGCAACTTCATCAATGCCCGAAAAACCGAGGAAATCGTCTTTACACGAGGCACCACCGAGGCCATCAACCTCGTGGCACAGACATTTTGCGAATCGCAGACGCAAGAGGGCGACGAAATCATCGTCTCGGAGATGGAACACCACTCGAATATCGTACCCTGGCAACTGCAAGCCACGAAAAAAGGCCTCATCCTGAAGGTGATTCCCATGACCGACGACTTCCGTCTCGACATGGAAGCCTTCCAGCGGCTTTTCTCGGAGCGCACGCGGATGGTGAGCATCTGCCACGTGAGCAACGTGCTGGGCGTGGAGAATCCCGTGGACGACATCATCCGCATTGCCCACGAACACGGTGTTCCCGTGATGCTCGACGCAGCGCAGAGTGCTCCCCACTCGCCACTCGACGTACAGGCTCTCGACTGCGATTTCATGGCCTTCAGCGGACATAAGATGTACGGCCCGACGGGCATCGGCATCCTCTACGGAAAAGAGAAATGGCTCGAGCAGCTGCCGCCATATCAGGGTGGCGGAGAAATGATCGACCGCGTGACGTGGCAGCAAACCACTTTCGAGAGGCCGCCATTGAAATTCGAGGCCGGAACACCCGACTACATCGCAACGCATGGACTTTCCACCGCCATCAACTATCTGAAAACCATCGGATTAGACAATATCGCCATATACGAGCACGAACTCTCGCGCCACTGCCTCGAACAACTCAAAACCATCGACGGCATGGAAATCTACGGTGGAAACGAGCCCTCGTCGGCCATTTCCTTCAACGTCCGAGGCATCCACCACCTCGACATCGGTACCCTACTCGACCGCCTCGGCATCGCCGTGCGCACGGGTCACCACTGCGCCCAGCCGCTCATGGATCGCCTCCATATTCAGGGAACCGTCAGAGCCTCGTTTGCTTTTTACAACACCCGCGAGGAAATCGACACCTTCGTCGGCAGCCTGAAGCGCGTCATACAAATGTTCTAAATCATCAAAAATGATATTCACTAAACAATCAAAACCATTATGAAACTCAAGAAAACCATCCTCGCACTGAGCTTCGCAACGCTCATGATGCAGGCCGAGGCCGCGCCAGCCGACGGCAGTGGCACACCCAACAATCCTCTGTTGCAGAGAAGTACGCTGACCTTCGGAGCACCCGACTTCAGCAAAATCAAAGAAACCGACTACCTGCCGGCCATCGAATGGGCTATCCAGCGGCAGCGCGAAGAGGTCAGCAACATCGTGAACAACAAGCAGAAGCCGACCTTCGAAAACACCATTCTTGCACTGGAGAAGAGCGGCGTGCAACTCGACTATGCCGTGAACGTGTTCGACGGCATCGCCAATGCCCACAAAACGCCCACCATCGCCGAAACGGAGCGAAAAGTGATGCCGATGCTGGCCGAACTGGGCAATGAAATCAACTTCAATGAACAGCTATTCCAGCGCATCAAGTACGTGTATGACAAGCAATACAAGAAACTCAAGGGCGAAGACAAACGCCTGACAGAGGTGGTTTACAAGCAGTTCGTGCGCTCAGGAGCCCTGCTGACAGGCGAAAAGAAAGAGCGCATGAAGCAAATCAACCTGCGAATCTCGGAACTGCAGCAGCAATGGGGCGACCTGCTGCCCGAAGCCACCAATTCGTCGGTCGTCTGGGTGAATACCGAAAAAGAACTCTCGGGACTCAGCGCCACCGACATCGCCCAGTGCAAGAAAGACACCGAGAGCCGCGGCGGGAAGACACCCTACTGCATCGTCATCTCCAACACCACGCAGCAAGCCATTCTCACCAGTCTCGACAATCGCAACCTGCGCAAGCGCGTGTTCGAGGCATCGCGCCACCGCGCCGACGGCACCCGCCAGTTCAACACCTTCCACATCGTGGCCGAAATTGCCAAGCTCCGTGCCGAAGCCGGCCAACTGATGGGCTACGGGAACTACGCCGCCTACTCACTCGAGAAAACCATGGCCAAGACCCCTGAAAACGTCTATTCCTTCCTCCGACAGCTCATCGGGGAATACAACCCGAAGGCCGAGGCCGAAACCCGCGAAATCGAGGCTTTCGCACAGAAAACGATGGGAAAAGACTTCAAGCTGGAGCCCTATGACCGCTTCTACTTCTCGGCCAAGATGAAACAAGAGAAATACAGCCTCTCGGAAGACGAAATCAAGCCCTATTTCAACATCGACAGCGTGCTCGTCAATGGCATTTTCTATGCCGCCCACCGCGCCTATGGCCTTTCGTTCAAGGAGCGCAAAGACCTGCCGACCTATCATCCCGACATGAAAGTATTCGAAGTCATCGACAAAGACGGCAAGCCGATGGCACTCTTCTATTGCGACTATTTCCGTCGTCCCACCAAGCGTGGCGGCGCATGGATGAGTGCATTCGCCAAACAGTGCGGACTGCGCGAGCAGAAACCCGTCATCTACAACGTCTGCAACTACGCCAAGGCTCCCGACGGACAGCCC
>DFHC01000071.1:9973-13797 GCA_002372575.1 bacterium UBA3734
ACCATGTTCCATGAGTTTGGCCACGCCCTCCACGGCATTCTTTCAAACTGCAAATACAACACGCTGAGCGGCACAGCCACAGCACGCGACTTCGTGGAAATGCCCTCGCAATTCAACGAGTCGTTTGCCACCATCCCCGAAATCTTCGACAACTACGCCAAGCACACCCAGACCGGACAACCCATGCCTGCCGACCTGAAGGAGAAGATGCTGACCTCCATCAAATTCCATTCGGCCTATGCACTGGGCGAGAATCTCTCGGCCACCTGTGTCGATTTGGCGTGGCATATGCTCAAGCCCTCAGAAGTACCCACTGCAGAAGAGGCTACCGCATTTGAAACCAAGGCCTTGCGAGAAATCGGACTACTCAACCACCAAATTCCCCCCCGCTACTCCACCTCTTATTTCAACCACGTTTGGGGCGGCGGCTATGCTGCTGGCTATTACAGCTACCTCTGGACCGAGGTGCTGGCCGTGAACATTGCCGACTACTTCGAGAAAAACGGGGCACTGAATCCCGCCGTGGGCCAAGCCTTCCGCGACAAAGTCCTGAGCCGTGGCAACACGAAAGACCAAATGGAAATGTTCAGCGACTTCACCGGCATGAAAGCCCCCGACGCCTCTGGTTTGCTCAAAGCGAGAGGATTGTAAATAAAGAATTATACGTAATTTAGGAACTGCTCGATAAGAATGCCACGCTGCTTGTCGGGCAGTTCTTTGTTCAGGCTGATGAGCTGCGAAATGGTGTCCATTGTGCGGCGGGTGCTTGCCTTGAGCGGCTCGTGGTTGAGCAGGTGGCCGATGAGAATGGCCGAGAAAAGGTCGCCCGTGCCGTGGAAAAGTCCGGGAATTTCTTCGTAGCCGAGGAGGAAGTGCTCGTCGTCGGCCTGGTTGTAGCCGACCACGCAGTGCTGCCCATCGACAATGCAACTGGTGACGAGTACCGATTTCGCACCGATTTCGCGCAGCTTGTCGAGAAGCTGGAAGGCTTCCTCGCGCGAGATGCCCTCCTTGCGGAAGGGCACGTCGGCCAGCAGTGTGGCCTCGGTGTAGTTGGGGAAGGTGAGGTCGGCCACGGCCACCATCTGCCGCATGATATCGACCTGCTGCAAGGTGATGCCGTTGTAGAGTTGGCCGCCGTCGCCCATCACGGGATCAACGAAAATGATGGTCTTCTGCGCCGACTGCTCGCGACAATAGTCGGCCACGAGCCGCGCCATTTCTTCCGTGGGCATATAGCCCGTGCAGATGGCGTCGCTGTGGAAGCCGAGCTCCTTCCACACAGGGAGAGTGCCGCGGATGTATTCCGTGGTGTCGAGCACGTTAAACTTCCCGTAGTTGAACGTGTTAGAGACGAGTGCCGTGGGCAGGTTGTAGGTGGAATGGCCAAGGTACGACAGCACGGGCAGCATGGCTCCCATGCCCACCTTGCTGTGGCCCACGAGGTCGTTGATTAAGAGGATTTGCATGGTTTTCGCGCCTCGATTTTCCCTTTCATTCCATAAAAGAAGAAATCTTCTCCGCAGCCTCTTTGAACTGCTCCTGCGTGAGTTTGAGCTTCTCGCGGCGGAAATCGGCATCGGCCTCAGTCTGCATGGGAATCAGATGGATGTGGGCGTGGGGCACTTCGAGTCCGAGCACCACCTGCGCCACCTTACGACACGGGAAGGCCTGCTTGATGGCCTTGGCCACGCGCTTGGCGAATATTTGCATCTCGGCCAGCTCGTCGTCGTCGAGATCGAAGAAGTAATCCACTTCGCGACGCGGAATCACGAGCGTGTGGCCCACGGTGAGCGGGTTGATGTCGAGGAAAGCGTAGAATTTCTCGCTCTCAGCGCATTTGTACGAGGGAATCTCGCCTGCGGCAATCTTGCTGAAAATAGTCATATTTTTTAAATCGAAATGCTGTCAATTCGGAGTTTAATGGTTCCACGCGGCACCTGGATTTCTGCCGTGTCGCCCACCTTCTTGTTCAAGATGCCCTGTGCGATGGGTGTGGTGATAGAGATTTTGCCCTCACGCAGGTTGGCCTCCTGCTCGCTCACGATGGTGTACTTCATTTGCTGTCCCGTCGCAAGGTTGGTGAGTTCCACTTTCGAGAGGATCTGCACAGCGTCGGCACTCAAGCGCGACGTGTCCACGATTTTCGCGTCGGCAATGGTGCGCTTCAGCTGGTTGATTTTGTCTTCGAGGTGAGCCTGTGCTTCCTTCGCCGATTCGTATTCGAAGTTTTCGCTCAGGTCACCCTTGTCACGTGCTTCGGCAATGGCTGCCGAGGCTTTCGGTCGCTCGATTTCTTCGAGTCTTTTCAGTTCGGCCATGAGATTTTCATAGCCCTCTTTCGACATGTATGCCATAATTCTTTTTATTGTTTTTTGGTTTTGATTGCTTCGTTAGTCGATTCGCGCAGACAGCAAAAAAAGAAATCCCGACAAGTCGTTGAATGTCGGAATCATCAGCCTTTGGTCGGCCTTGGTATTTTCGTTGTCTGCGTTGTTATCGGGGGCAAAGGTAGGGATTATTTTTGAACCGACCAAGTTTTTTGGCGGAAATCTTAGCCCGAAACGTAAAAAAAACAAAAAAGAGGTGCTCCGAAAAGCACCTCTTCACTATGGTAGATCGTTTCTGCTTAGAAGTCGAAATCGTGGTCGAGCGAGTCGTTAAAATCACGGGGCTCACGCTCGTTGAGCGGGTCGCGGAAGTTCTCGTTGCGACCGTCTTGCAGGTCGGTGTGACGCATTCCCTGACGGAAGTTGCTGCGCGGCTCGCCGTTGTTCGGACGACGCTCGCCTCTGCGCTCTCCCTGACGCGGCTGTCGTTCGCCACGCGGGCGGCGCTCACGCTCCACATAGCCCTCGGGCTTCGGGATGAGCACGCGATGCGAAAGTTTGTACTTGCCTGTCTTCGGGTCGATTTCCATCAGTTTCACGTTGATTTTGTCGCCTTCGTGCAGACCGGCTTCCTCGACCGTCTCCAAACGCTTCCAGTCGATTTCCGAGATGTGCAGCAGTCCGTCCTTGCCCGGCATGATTTCCACGAAGCAGCCGTAGGGCATGATGGAGCGCACGACGCCCTCATACACCTCGCCCACCTCGGGAACGGCCACGATGGCCTTGACCTTGCGGATGGCACTGTCGATGGAGTCTTTGTCAGGACCGCTGACCTGCACCTTGCCCACGCCGTCGATTTCGTCGATGACGATGGTGGCACCCGTGTCTTCCTGAATCTGCTGGATGATTTTTCCGCCCGGGCCAATGACGGCTCCGATGAATTCCTTCGGAATCTCGAACTGTTCGATGCGCGGAACGTGCGGCTTCAGGTCGGCACGCGGCTCGGCAATGGCCTCGGTCATGCAGCCGAGGATGTGCTCGCGGCCTGCCTTGGCCTGCATGAGGGCTTTTTCGAGGATTTCAAACGAGAGTCCGTCGCACTTGATGTCCATCTGCGTGGCGGTGAGACCGTCCTTCGTTCCCGTCGTCTTGAAGTCCATGTCGCCGAGGTGGTCTTCGTCGCCGAGGATATCGCTGAGCACGGCGAATTTCTCCTCGCCCGGGTTCTTGATGAGTCCCATGGCGATGCCGCTCACGGGCTTCTTGATGGGCACACCGGCATCCATCAGTGCGAGCGTTCCAGCGCAGACGGTTGCCATCGAGCTGGAACCGTTCGACTCGAGAATCTGGCTCACCAGACGAATGGTGTAGGGGAAGTCGTCGGGCAACTGGCCCTTCAGTCCGCGCCATGCGAGGTGGCCGTGGCCGATTTCGCGACGTCCCACGCCGCGCTGTGCCTTGGCCTCGCCCGTGGAGAAGGGCGGGAAGTTGTAG
>DFHC01000172.1 GCA_002372575.1 bacterium UBA3734
ATTGAAGGACTCTATTACAGCGAGTCGCACGAGTATGTAAAGGTAGAGGGCAATTTCGCCTATGTTGGAATCACCGACTATGCACAGAACGCACTGGGCAACATCGTCTATGTCGATATGCCCGAGGTCGATGACGAAGTAAGCGCCGAGGAAGACTTCGGTGCAGTGGAGAGCGTGAAGGCCGCCAGCGACCTGATTTCGCCCGTGAGCGGAACCGTCGTCGAGGTGAACGAAGCCCTCGAAGACGAGCCCGAGCTCATCAACAAAGACGCTTTCGAGAACTGGATTATCAAGGTGGAACTCGCCGACAAAACCGAGCTCGACAACCTGATGGACGCCGCCGCCTACGAGGCATTCTGCGCGAAGTAAGAAACCATTTGTAAATTGTAAATCCGTAAATTGCAAATGTTTAAGTTCTTTCCCCATACCGACGAAGACCTGCAGGCCATGCTCGGAAAGGCAGGCGTGAAGTCGCTCGACGACCTCTACGCCGACGTGCCCGAGAGCATCCGCTTCCGCAAGGACTACGACCTGCCCGAGGCCCAGTCGGAGATTGAGCTGCGCCGGCTCTTCGAGTCGATGGCCGAGCTCAACGCGCCGCTCACCTGCTTTGCCGGTGCCGGCATCTACGACCACTACGCCCCCTCGGTGGTGCAGAACATCATCGAGCGGTCGGAGTTCCTGACCTCTTACACGCCCTATCAGGCCGAAATCTCTCAAGGAACGCTGCACTACATCTTCGAATTCCAGTCGATGATGGCCGAACTCACAGGCATGGACATCTCCAACGCCTCGATGTACGACGGCGCAACAGCCACCGCCGAGGCCGTGATGATGGCCTTCGCCAACGCGAAGAAAGCCACGAAGGTGCTCGTCAGTGAAACGGTGGACCCGAAAACCGTGCGCGTGGTCGAAACCTACGCGAAATTCCACGGCATCGACATCGTGAAAATCGCCCAAAAAGACGGCGTGACCGACCGCAACGACCTGCTTGCCAAGTTGAACGAAGGCGACGTGGCCGGCGTGGTGGTGCAGGCACCGAACTATTTCGGCATCGTCGAAGACTTCACGGGCTTCGCCGACGCAGCCCACGAGCAGAAGGCACTGTTCATCATCAACAGCATCGCCGCCGACCTCGCCATCCTGAAATCGCCCGCCGAGTGGGGAGCCGACATCGCCGTGGGCGACGGACAGTCGCTCGGCATTCCGATGTCGTTCGGAGGTCCGAGCGTGGGCTATATGTGCTGCACCGAGAAGCTCATCCGCAAAATTCCCGGACGCATCGTGGGAATGACGAAAGACAACCGCGGACAGCGCGCCTTCGTGCTCACGCTGCAAGCCCGCGAGCAGCACATCCGCCGCCAGAAGGCCACGTCGAACATCTGCTCGAACCAAAGCCTGATGGCGCTCTACGTCACGATCTATCTCTCGCTGATGGGCAAGCAAGGCCTGCGCGAGGCCGCCGAGCAGTCGTATGCCGGAGCGCACTACCTCTGCGATGAACTCACGGCCACGGGTCTCTGCCATCTGACCTACAATCAGCCGTTCTTCAACGAATTCTGCGTCACCTTCGACTCGCTCCGGGCCGACGACATCCTCAGCGAATGCGCCGAATACGGCATCGCAGCCGGCGTGAAAATCAACGAAAACACGCTCATGCTGGCCGTCACCGAGCAGCGCACGCGCGAGGAAATGGACGATTTAGTGAGTATCATCAAACAAATGAAGGAGGACAAGGCATGAACAACAAACTCTATGGAAACCTGATTTTCGAGCTCTCGAAAACAGGAAGAAAAGGCTATTCGCTGCCCAAAAACGACTTCAAGCACACGACGGGCGAGCTGCCGAAGGCTTTGCTGAGGCAAAACGAGGCCAATCTGCCCGAATGCGACGAGCTGACCGTGGTGCGCCACTATACGAACCTGAGCCACAACAACTTCGGCGTGAATGACGGGTTCTATCCGCTCGGCTCCTGCACGATGAAATACAACCCCATCATCAACGAGGAAATCGCAGCCATGAAGACCTTCGCCGGTCTGCATCCGCTGCAACATGCCGACACCTGCCAGCACGCCCTGGAGCTCTACTACGTGCTGCAAGAGGCGCTCTCGGAACTCACCGGACTCAAGGAATTCACACTGAATCCCTGCGCCGGAGCCCACGGCGAACTCACGGGACTGATGGTCATTCGCGCCTATCACCAGAGTCGCGGCGACGAGAAGCGCACGAAAGTGCTCATTCCCGACTCGGCCCATGGCACCAACCCCGCCTCGGCAGCCGTCTGCGGACTCGACGTGGTGGAAGTGAAGAGCCTCAGCGACGGAACGGTCGATGTGGACGACCTGAAGCGCCTCATCGCCGAGTGTGGCCCCGAAGTGGCCGCGATGATGATGACCAACCCCAACACGCTGGGCATCTTCGAACAGGCCATTCCCGAAATCACGAAACTCGTCCACGACTGTGGCGGACTGATGTACTACGACGGAGCCAACCTCAACCCGATGCTCGGCGAATGCCGCCCGGGCGACATGGGCTTCGACGTG
>DFHC01000153.1:0-133 GCA_002372575.1 bacterium UBA3734
ACTCGCTCACGCCGTGGCCCGTTTTGCCGACGACGCCTGCGGAGTGGCTCTCATCGACCATCACCAGTGCGTCGTATTTCTCTGCGAGGTCGCAAATCTGGTCCATCGGGGCCACGTTGCCGTCCATCGAGAA
>DFHC01000153.1:187-3075 GCA_002372575.1 bacterium UBA3734
CCATCGAGAACACGCCGTCGGTGACCACGATGCGGAAGCGCTGTGCCTGTGCCTCTTGCAGGTAGCGTTCAAGGTCGGCCATGTCGGCGTTGGCATAGCGGTAGCGCTTGGCCTTGCAAAGTCGCACGCCGTCGATGATGGAGGCGTGGTTCAGTGCGTCGGAGATGATGGCGTCTTCGTCGGTGAGCAGCGGCTCAAACACACCGCCGTTGGCGTCGAAGCAGGCGGCGTAGAGAATGGTGTCTTCGGTCTTGAAATACTCCGAGATGGCGGCTTCGAGCTGCTTGTGGATGTCTTGCGTGCCGCAGATGAAGCGCACGCTCGACATGCCGAACCCGCGCTCGTCCATCATGCGCTTCGATGCCTCGATGAGGCGCGGGTGGTCGCTAAGTCCGAGATAGTTGTTGGCACAGAAGTTCAGTACTTCCTTCCCGGCCACGTCGATGGCGGCGCGCTGGGGACTTTCGATGAGGCGCTCTTCCTTGTAGAGTCCGGCCTCGCGAATCTCGCTCAGGGTTTGTGCGAGATGCTGTTGCATTTTTCCGTACATATTTTTAAAAGTTGATAGTTAATAGTTATAGTTCTTTTGATGATGCAAAGATAGTGAAAAATTTGATACAAGCGAGAAAAAATGAAAAATTATTTCGACAAATCGTTGGCAGGTATGCGAATTTTCCGTAATTTTGCGCCGTAAATACGAGAAATCAATTATTACTGACAAGAAAATGAAGAACATTTTAGTGATTGGTTCGACGGGACAGATTGGTTCAGAACTGACTCGCGAACTGCGCAAGCGTTATGGTGCAGAGCACGTTGTGGCTGGTTATATCACGGGTGCAGAGCCCACGGGCGAGTTGCGCGACGGCGGCCCATCGGCCATTGCCGACGTGACGAACGGCCCGCAGATTGCCGAAACGGTGAAAAAGTACGAAATCGACACGATTTACAACCTCGCAGCCCTGCTGAGCGTGGTGGCTGAGCGGAAACCGCTCTTGGCTTGGAAAATCGGCATCGACGGCCTGCTCAACATCCTCGAGGTGGCTCGCGAAAACCAGTGCGCCGTGTTCACGCCGAGCTCCATCGGCTCCTTCGGCCCCGAGACGCCGCGCAAGATGACTCCGCAAGACACCGTGCAGCGCCCGCGCACGATTTACGGCGTGTCGAAAGTGACCACCGAGTTGCTTTCTGACTATTATCACCACAAATTTGGCGTGGACACGCGCTCGGTGCGCTTCCCGGGCCTCATCTCCTACCTGACGCCTCCGGGCGGCGGCACCACCGACTATGCCGTGGATATTTTCTACTCGGCCGTGCGTGGCGAGAAGTTCGTCTGCCCCATCAAGGAAGGCACGCTCATGGACATGATGTATATGCCCGACGCCCTGCACGCCGCCATTTCGCTGATGGAGGCCGATCCCACGCGCCTCGTCCACCGCAACGGCTTCAACGTGGCTGCGATGAGCTTCGCTCCGGAGACGATTTTCGCCGAAATCAAGAAGTTCAAGCCCGAATTTGAGATGGAGTACGACGTGGATCCGCTCAAGCAGTCGATTGCCGACTCATGGCCCGACCAGCTCGACGACTCCGCCGCCCGCGCTGAGTGGGACTGGCAGCCGCAGTACGACATCACGGCGATGACGAAGGATATGCTCGATCAGTTGTCGAAGAAATTGTAAGAGACGTTGCCCTTGTCGTAGGTATTGACGACGAGGGTAATCGGACGGTTCCCGTCGATGGGAATGCTGGCATAGGCACGAGAGCTGTAGTATTGCGGCACGTTGCCTTGGTCGTGCAGGAGGATGAGGCGCAAATGGCCGTCTTCATCCTCCTCGCTCATGATGCCGATGGATTGTCGGGCGTCTTTTTCGTCGGGTTGCCCCGTTTTAATGAGGAAAGAGACGTTTAAATAATGGGAAGCCCCCCTCAATCCCCCCAACTGGGGGGAAGACATTGAGTTTTGAAGCTGCTGCTCGCTGAGCCACACGCTTTCGAGGGTGACGGGGTCGAATTTTGGGTTTTCAATGCGACTGGCAGCCTGCGGGCGGAGCACATAGACGGGCTGCAGGCTCAGGGGCTTCACTTCCTGCGGATGGCGGTTGTAATAGAGCAGGGCGCGGTAGAACGTGTCGGCCTTCTCGGTCCAGCTCACGGCGAAAGGCGCGTTGAACACGATGCGCTTGCCCTCGTCGCTGATGGCGTAATCGACCTGCTTGGCGGCGATGGTGTGCGCCTCCACGAAATCGGCCCGCAGATAGCTGTGCTCGCCGTCGCCCGAGTCGTAGGTCTCGCTTGTGCAGGAAAAAATGAAGAGTGAGAAGTGGAGCGTGAAAAGTGAAGCCGCGACGAGGCTCCACGTCTTTCTTTTTTTATTTGTTCTCGATACCATAAAATTTATTCTCCTTGATATTATCGTTCCTCGTTCCTCGCTCCTCGCTCCTCGCCAAATGGTTTTTCAAGGGGTTGGCATACATCGTGAGCATCCGCTCGCGCAGGAATACCTCGTCCTTGTCGGGCAGGGTGACCTTAGCGATTTGCGCGGCAAGATAGTCCTCGAGGCGCTGGCGATCTTTCTCGGTGTAGTGGGCGGCGAATTTGTTGCTGTTGTCGAGCAGGTCGGCGGCGCAGTAGTTGTTGGGGTAGAGCTCGTAGTTGCGGTGGATTTCCGTGTCGATGCGCTGGCTCAGGGCGGCGTAGAAGTCGTTTTTGGATAGGCCGTCGAGTTCGCCAATCCACGTGTTGATGGGCCTGGCACAGCGATAGACCACGCGCCCCTTGTAGCCGAAAATGCCCGTGCGCATGTTGTCGAGGTCGTCTTGTCGGCTCTTTTTGAACGCTGGATTGTCGCGTTTCTGCTGAAATTCTTGAGCTTTCAGGTAGTCGCAGGGGTC
>DFHC01000142.1 GCA_002372575.1 bacterium UBA3734
TTCGGCTTCGGGCGCACATAGGCGAAGGGCAGATTCAATTCGTCGGCCACCAACGCACCCTGCGAGATGGCTCCCGTGGCCACGCCAGCGATGGCCTCCACTTCGGGAAAATGCTCGAAAATGAGGTTTGCGAGCCGCAGTTTCACGTAGGAACGCACCTCGGGATAGGAATTCACGCGACGATTGTCGCAATAAATCGGCGATTTCCAACCGCTCGCCCATGTGAAGGGCTCCTGCGGACGCAATTTTATCGCTTTGATTTCCAACAACTTACGAGCGAATGCTTGTTTCTGATTGTCCATAATGCTTGTTTTGGATAATTTTCGACTGCAAAGATACGATTAAGTGAGCGAAAAAACAAATTTTATTTCAACTTCTTGTGTATCCGGCGGCGAAAACACTCATGCGCACCGATGGTGCCCGCTGGATTTCCCGACAGCAGGAAATCATCGTCGAACCCGTTGTGATGACGTCATCAACCATGAGAACGTGGCGGTTGCTGAGCATTTCTGGCTTCGTCAGCGTGAAGACGCGTTCCACGTTTTCCCTGCGTTCCGCAGCCGACTTGTGCGTCTGGCTCTCCTCGAAATGAGTTCGCTGCACGACTTTGTCAAGCACGGGAATACCCGTCACGCCGCTGATGCCGTCGGCAATGGCACGACTCTGGTTGTAGCCGCGCTGTCGCATTCGGCGCCTCGTGAGCGGAATGGGAATCAGCGCGTCGATACCTTCGAAAAACGCGTGACGACTCATCTCCTCGGCCGCCACGCGACCGATGAAATGGCCTATTTCCTCCTGATCGTGGTATTTCAGATGGTGGATGATGGGGCTATGGGGTGCCGAGGGTTGGTAGAAAAACCACGCCGCAGCGCGTTCAATAGGAAAATGTCCCCAGAAGAGCCGTGCCATCGGGTTGTCGCCGGGTTGTTCGGCGTAGTGGGTGCGCGGCAGCGTCAGCAGGCAGTTCAGACAGGCCGTGACTTCCGTTTCGCAGAGTCTGTTGCCACAGGCAGCACATAGCCGTGGGGCAACCAGGTCAAAAAGTCGGGTCCAAAAGTTCATAACATCGGTTGATTTGTTCCATCGAAAACCCGCGCCCCATGGCGAAACGGACGAGTTTCATCTGGCGGTCGAACTCATTTCGCGCACTGATGCTGCGCGACTTACTCTTCAGCAGCGGGCGCAGGGCGTCGAGATATAGGTTTTCATCGATTTCGTCGAGCACGCGCCGTTGCACGTCGCTATCAATCCCCTTTGCCCAAAGGGCTTGCTCAATTTTCCGTCGCCCCCATTGGTTGTATTTGATTTTATCGTTCACAAAGGCCCGTGTAAACCGCTCGTCGTCCACGAATTTCTCGCCCACCAGCCTCGCCATGATGCGCGCCTGCGCCGCCTCGTCGATGCCCCAGAGCCGCATTTTCTGCAACATCTCGCCCGACGAGTGCTCCCCTCTTGCACACAGTGCCATCAGTTTGCTCAGTGCCTGTTTCTCGGTCATTCCCCGCTGTTTCATCCTGCGATTCTCACATTTTTATTCTTTTTTGTATCCAAATTTTGCAATTCTCCTGCAAATATACAAAAAAAATCCGAGGAAACCAAATATTTATAAAAAATAATGCGGTGTAGCGGAGTATTTTGGCTTATGTCAATTTCTTTCGTCATTTTTTCAGAAATGGCGCGGATTTCTTTGTCAATTCATTTTTTTTAACTACCTTTGCGCCAAATTAAGGATATAAATAATGTCTATTTGGGTTTTCTTTAAGCTTTTAGGCTCGCTGGCACTGCTCATGTTCGGTATGAAGAGCATGAGCGAGGCACTGCAGAAGATGGCGGGACCGCAGTTGCGTCATGCGCTGGGAGCCATGACCACCAACCGTTTTACGGGCCTGCTGACGGGTACGGTTGTCACGGCCTCGGTACAGTCTTCAACGGCCACCACGGTGATGACCGTTTCGTTTGTGAATGCCGGACTGCTCACGCTCGCGCAGGCCATCTCGGTCATCATGGGTGCGAACATTGGCACCACGCTCACGGCGTGGATCATGGCGCTTGGAGCCTCGTTCGACATCTCGAACCTGGTTTATCCGGCCTTTTTCATCGGAATCATCCTGATTTACATGAAAAGCAAGCGCTACGTGGGCGACTTCCTCTTCGGACTGGCGTTCCTGCTGCTCGGACTGACCACGCTGCGTATCACGGGCAACGAAATGGACCTGGGCCACAACCCCGCGGTGACGGCTTTCTTCCAGTCGTTCGACCCAGATTCCTTCCTGACCACGCTCACGTTCCTGCTGCTCGGCGGCGTGATGACCTTCTGCGTGCAGTCTTCGGCGGCGGTGATGGCCATCACGATGCTGCTCTGTTCGTCGGGTGCCATGCCGATTTATCAGGGCATTGCGCTGGTGCTCGGCGAGAACATCGGCACCACCATCACCTCGAATCTGGCGGCGCTCTCGGCCAACACGCAGGCACGACGGGCGGCTCTTGCCCACATGTTTTTCAACATTTTCGGCGTCATCTGGATTCTGTTCGTGTTCCACTGGTTCATCGACGCAGTGGTGTGGCTCGTCGATTACGTCGGCGGACTCATGCACGAAGACATGGCCCACATGGATTCCAAAGAGAAGCTGAACTTCGTTTTGGCGGCGTTCCACACGTGTTTCAACGTCATCAACGCCGGCATTCTCATTTGGTTTATCCCGCAGATTGAGCGATTCGTCTGCTGGGTCATCAAGCCGAAAAAGGTCGATGAGGAAGAGGACTTCCGCCTGCATTTCATCACCTCGGGTATCATGAAGACACCCGAACTATCGGTACTGGAGGCGCAGAAGGAGATACAAGCATTCAGCGAGAGGATTCAGAGCATGTTCGACATGGTGCGCGAGTTGCTGACGGAGAAAGACAAACAGCAGTTTGCAAAACTCTTCAGCCGCATCGAGAAGTACGAGGACATAGCCGACAACCTGGAAATCAGCATTGCCAAATATCTGGACCAAGTGAGCGACGCACACCTGAGCGACGAGACGAAGGCAAAGATTCGCGCCATGCTACGCGAGATTTCGGAGATAGAAAGTATCGGCGACTCGTGCTACAACATGGCACGCACCATCAACCGCAAAGTGCTCGGCAACAAGGACCACTTTACGCAGAAGCAGTATTCGCGCATTCTGGAGATGATGGCGCTGACGGACCAGGCGCTGACACAGATGAATCAGCTCATCGGCGGACGGAAGGAAGGCTTCGACATAAATCCAACGTACAACATAGAGAACGAGATAAACAACTACCGCAACCAGCTGAAGCAGCAGAACATCATCGACGTG
>DFHC01000032.1:0-341 GCA_002372575.1 bacterium UBA3734
TGACGAAGGATGACATCCTGCGACTGCTCGAGATCAAGATGCAGCGCATCCTGAAATTCAACAAGGCCAAGGCCGACGAGCTGATGGCCCGCATTCAGGCCGAAATCAAGGAAATCGTACACGACCTCGCCCACATGACCGACGTCACCATCAAGTGGTTCACCGAGGTCAAGGAAAAATATGGCGCAGCGCACCCGCGTCGCACTGAAATCCGCAACTTCGACACCATCGTGGCCACGAAAGTGGTGGAGGCCAACCAGAAACTCTACATCAACCGTCAGGAAGGCTTCATCGGAACGGGTTTGAAGAAGGACGAATTCGTCTGCAACTGTTCCGACATC
>DFHC01000032.1:467-20999 GCA_002372575.1 bacterium UBA3734
GGTGCGCGTTGCCGACAAGTTGTTCGTGGGCAAGAACGTGCTCCACGTGCAGGTGTTCAAGAAAAACGACTCGCGCACGACCTACAACCTCGTCTATCGCGACGGAAAGAACGGTCCGTGCTTCATCAAGCGCTTCAACGTGACGGGCATCACACGCGACCGCGAAGTCGATGCCACGCAGGGCAAACCTGGCACGAAAGTGCTTTATTTCACGGCCAATCCGAATGGCGAAGCCGAAATTATCAAGGTGACGCTCGACTCGATTCTCTTGGCGAAAAATCCACGAAAAAAGATATTCTTGGAGCGCGATTTTGCCGAAATCAGCATCAAGGGACGCGGTTCGAAGGGCTATCTGCTCACACGCGACCCCGTCCATCGCATCAGTCTGAAGAGTCACGGCCATTCGACGCTCGGAGGTCGAAAAGTTTGGTTCGACCCCGATGTGCGCCGCCTGAATTTCGACGAACACGGACGGTTGCTCGGTGAATTTTCCGACGACGACCAGGTGCTCGTGGTGCTGTCGAACGGCGATTTCTACGTCACGACCTTCGACCCGAACAACCATTTCGAGGACAACATCTTGCGCATCGAGAAATTCAAGCCCGAAAAGGTGTGGACGGCGGTGCTCTACGATGCCGACAACGACGGCTATGCCTACGTGAAACGCTTCCTGATGGATGCCACAAAGCGCCACCAGAACTATCTGGGCGAGAATCCTGAGTCGCGCCTCGTGTTGCTGACGGACCAGACTTATCCGCGCATCCGCGTGAGCTTCAGCGAGGGCGATGCCCACCGCGAGCCGATGGACATCGAGGTTGAGGAGTTTATCTCCGTGAAAAGCTTCAAGGCAAAGGGAAAACGCCTCACCACGTGGCACATCGGCGAGATTGAGGAGCTGGAGCCGACGAGGAAAGATGAAGGAATTCTTCCAGATGAAGAAGCTCCTCAGGATGAAGATTTGGAGACTGAAGACGGGAGTCAGGAGGCTGAAGACGGGAGTCAGGAGGGTGAAGAGACGAGCCCCCAATTTAAATACAATCCGGCGACGGGAGAATTAAGTCTGTTTGGAAATGAAGAAGTGTAGTGTAGTGCTGCTGGCGATGTTTTCGTCGTGTTTCTCCGTTTGGGCGCAGTCCGAAGGGGAGCAACCGACGGTGGCATCCGAGCGTGCGACGATGTTCGCCATCGGCGCGGCCAACGTGCTCGACACCTATCTCTCGGCCGAGGAATATTCGGGGGCGGAGCTGCGTTTCCTCTCGCAGCGACGCAAGCCCCTGCGCCGCTCGTGGATGCGCTCAGTGACGCATCAGGGCCGCGTTTCCCTGCTGTCGAACCGCGCCGACAACCACGACGAGCTCGGTGCGATGTATCAGTTGCAATGCGCGTGGCGAAAGGTCTGGCAGCTGCACGAGCGATGGCAGTGCGAGGCTGGAGGCGGCATCGGCGCACAGCTGGGCTTCCTCTACAACACGCTCGGCGGCAACAACCCCGCGCAGGCCCGCGTGGCGCTCCACGTGATGCCGTCGGCAGCCGTGAGCTATGATTTTTCGCTCTTCAAAAGGTCGTCGGTGCTGCGCTACGAAGCCTCGGCACCACTCGTCGGACTGATGTTTTCGCCGAACTACGGCCAGTCGTACTACGAAATCTTCGGTCGCGGCAACTACGACCACAACATCGTGCCCACTACCATCGTCTCGACCCCGTCGCTCTGCCATGCGCTGACTCTCGACATCGCCCTGTCGAAACGCAAACCCAACTGGCGGCTTCGCATTGGCTACCTCGGCGACTACCAGCAGGCGCGTGTAAACAATCTGAAATATCATCACTACTCGCACATGCTCGTGCTCGGGTGGACGAAGAGGTTGTAGGGTTAAAGGGTTAAAAGTTAAAGGGTTAAAGAATTTAAAATGAAGGAGAAAGGGACAATAGCATTTGTCTTAACTCTTTGATTCCTTGAACTCCTATTAAGAAAATTGAGGAGTTTTGTTTGCAGATTCAAATTCTTTTTGTAATTTTGCAAACGGAGAAATAAAAAAGAAGTTGAACCCCTTGAAACCAAAATGCCTATGGAGTAAGACAGAAAGAACGCTACCGACCCAGCAGAGGCCCGAATGTCTCGCGCGGTCACAGAGAATTTAATCAACAAACAAAGTTAATTATTCACAGAATAGCGTTTCTGTTCGACACTTATTGAAATAGATTTGAGCTTTTGCTCTTGTTCTTTAGAGTAGAATACCGCCAAACATTCACATAACAAGGACAAGCAGTTGAAAGTTCGCGTCGTTAGGGCGTGGACTATTCGTGCTTGTTGTTATGAAGGTCTACTTGGCGGTAACCGTACTCTGAATAAGCATCGGACTGTTCCGCTCTTTTTAGTTTATTAGAATTATGAAAAAAATACTTTTTATTACGTTTTTTTTCTTTGGCAGGCATAATTTTGTTATCTGCGCAGAATCTCAACAAACAATTCTCAATAGTCCTTTTTAATTATTCAGGATCAAATTCTGGAGGTCCTTGGAAGGAAACGGTCAATCTAAATCTTACAAATAGGTCGAATTGCAGGATGTTGGTATTAAGCTTCAAAGCATACAATAGCAGTAATAACGCAGCATTGCAAACATCCTTTCAATCTTCATTCCAGCTGGATACCAATTCGCAAAGAATGCTAACAGTTCAATACGAGGGAGGACAATTTCTCCAGATGGGCGGTTGGATAGTAGAAATAATGTATGTTAATATGGAGGATGGTAAGGTATACACGAAAAAAGCTAG
The DNA here is from genome assembly GCA_002372575.1 of bacterium UBA3734. Taxonomy (GTDB): domain Bacteria; phylum Bacteroidota; class Bacteroidia; order Bacteroidales; family Bacteroidaceae; genus Prevotella. Next base: position 3,240 of record DFHC01000032.1, read on the forward strand.
TAAAAGAGCAAATTTCTTCGGATCAAATATCGAATTAACTGATATAAGTGACTCTGACACAGACGGTATTGATGAAATCGAAACACACAATAATGGTAACTATAAGTTTTATGATTTGGGAGGGAAACCTGTAACTACACCTAAAAAAACCAAACTGTTATTTTGATAACTGAAAAAACAAGGAAAAAAGTATATATTAAATAACATCACAATAAAACCGCCTGCTCCCCCTCCGAGAGCAGGCTTTTTTTACACCGTCGCCTTTTCCAATTCTCTGCCAATCGTGGCAATCTCGTTGAGAATCACGCGCTCGCGCTCCTTGGAAGGCTTCTTGGTGCCATTGATGTATTGCGCCATCAGGCTCTGGCTGATTCCCAAGCGGCGTCCCACGGCAGCCGCGTTCAGTTCGGGATGAGAGAGGAAAACGCGAGAAATGCCCGTCGGCTCGGGATTGTCGTACTCGAAACTCTCAAACGAGATGTCTTCGTCCAGCTCTTCCCATCTGATACCAAATGCATTGATTTCGTAGCGGTTACGCTGCTCCTCCGTTGCGTTTAGCAAACGCTTGTAGTAAAGCAACGACTGCCACAACGTGCGTCCATCGTCCGCCTGCCCATAGATGCGTCCGTCGGCAAACCATATTTTGTTAATCCTTGCTCCCATGAATGTTTTTCCAACTGGTTTTTATCAGGTCTTTATTGTCTTCGATAATCGATTCCGCAAGTTTCACGTCTTTCGGCTTCATTTTCACGTTTTCTAATAGCGTAACCTCGTCGGCCACGATGAACTTGGCCTCGCCATCCTGACTTACGACGTGTACGTGGGGTGGTTCGTGGTCTCTTGTGTAGATGTAGAACTTCAGACCGAATAATCTTAAAATTTCTGGCATAAATATTTCGTTTTTGGTTTTTGTTTTGCAAATATAGGTAATTATTTCATTACCTCCAAATTTTTCAAAAAAAATCGTTCGTTTGTGGCGAATTTGTTCGATTGCTTGTGAAAAATATCATTTTTTGTAGGTAATATTTTGTGCTGCGCTCGTTTTTTTGTACCTTTGCCGAGAGAAGATTTGTTGGAATGAAAATCAATGAGAAAAAAGGAGCGAGGAGCGAATGAAAAAATGTACATCGCCAAATTGTAAATCAATAGTACATTGTACATTAGTAAATTGTATATGAAGAAACTATCCCTTATCATTTTTACTCTATCATTTGGTATCGCATTCACTTCCTGCGTCAAGGAAGAAACTTTCGATGACACGCCGACGGGCAATTTCGAGGCTCTGTGGCGCATCATCGACGAACATTACTGCTTTTTCGAGTATAAAAAGAACGAATACGGCCTCGATTGGAATGAGGTCTATCGCCGCTACAAACCGCAATTCAATGCGAATATGACGCGCTCGCAACAGTTCGAGGTGCTTGCCAATATGCTCTCCGAGCTGCGCGACGGCCACGTGAACCTCTATTCGGCCTTCGATGTGGGACGCAACTGGTCGTGGCACGAGGATTATCCCGCCAACTACAGCGACACGCTCATCCGCCGCTATCTCGGCACAGACTATCGCATCGCCGTGGGTATGCAATACCGCATCCTCGACGACAACGTCGGTTACGTGCGCTGTGCGTCGTTCGCCAACAGCCTCGGCGAGGGCAATCTCGACGAAATCCTTTACTATCTGGCGCCCTGTCGCGGACTCATCATCGACCTGCGCGAGAATGGCGGAGGCCTCGTCACCTCAGCCGAGCAGCTCGCCGCCCGTTTCACGAACGAAAAACGGCTTGTGGGCTACATGCAGCACAAAACGGGACGCGGCCACAACGATTTTTCCGCGCGCGAGGAACAGTGGCTCAAGCCCTCGAACCGAATGCGCTGGCAGAAGCCCGTTGTGGTGCTGACGAACAGGAGCGTCTATAGCGCGGCCAACGAGTTCGTGAAGTATATGAAATGCTGCCCGCAAGCCATCATCGTGGGCGACCGCACGGGCGGCGGAGCCGGACTGCCCTTCACCTCGGAGCTGCCCTGCGGCTGGAGCGTGCGCTTCTCGGCCTGTCCGATGTACGACCGCGACGGCCAATCGACCGAATTCGGCATCGCGCCCGACCATCAGGTTGCTCTCTCTGCCGATGACGTGGCGAAAAACCGCGACACCATCATCGAATTTGCCAGAGGGCTGGTTTCGAGGAGTGAGAAATGAGAAATGATTTGTGGAAAACAATCATTTTTTAGTTTTTATTTTATATTTGTATAAATTTTTTTGTATTTTTGCAGCATAATTGGACAAAATTAGGATAACGCAATGATAAATTCAGTGAATTTCAATAGATTTCGCGTGCTGGTTTTCGGCTTGGCAACCTTGCTGGTGGCTGCGCCAGCAGAGGCTTTCCCGCTTTTCAAGAAGAAAAAGAAGAAGGTGGAGCAGGCGGCTCCCGTGTCGGACTATAAACGGCTGACGGGACGTGACTCGGTGGCGTGGCAGGGCGTGATGAACGTGGTGGCGAAGGGCGACACGATTTATCTGGAGATTCCAGCCTCGCTGCTCGGACGCTCGTTTCTCGTGACGAACCGCCTGCAGAAAGTGCCGCACGAGCTGAACGAATCGGGCGTGAACAAGGGCGTGAACTACGAGTCGCAGGTCGTCAGCTTCCATTGGGACAAGAAACGCAAGCGCGTGGACATCCGACAGCAGCGCAACACGCCCGAAATCGACCGCAACGACGACATGGCTGTGGCCATCGACGACAACTATATCAACCCGATTCTGTGCAGTTTGAAGGCGGAGGCCGCGCCGAAGGACTCGGCGAGCGTCGTCGTGAAGGTGAACAACCTGTTCAACGGACGCGACAACTGCCTGAACGATGTGTTCAACGGCATCAACATCGGCATGTCGCCCAAGAGCGACCTCTCGCGCATCATCTCCGTGAAGGCATTTAAAAACAGCGTGACAGCACTGTCTGACCTCACCACGACGGTGACCGAGGACAAAGACAAGGTGAACGTGACGGTGGAGGTGAGCACCTCGCTCACGCTCCTGCCCGAGCATCCGATGGCGGGGCGCGAGGAAAACCAGCGCATCGGCTATTTCTCCACTTCGCGACTGCAATACGCCGACTCGCAGCAGCGCGTGAAGACGAAAAGCTACGTCACGCGCTGGCGACTCGAACCGTCGGACACCGCCGCCTACCTCAGCGGGCAGCTCGTGGAACCTGTGAAACCCATCACCATCTATATCGACCAGGCCGTTCCCGCCCATCTGCGACCCTACATCAAACGAGGCATTCTCGATTGGAATCCGGCGTTTGAGCGGGCAGGGTTCAAGAACGTGATTCGCGTGGAGGACTTCACCGACAGCCTCGCGCAGGAAGGCGACGACGTAGCCCGCTCGGTGCTTACCTACGTGGCCTCGGAGAAGGCCAACGCAATGGGACCCTCGACCATCGACCCGCGCACGGGCGAAATCATCGAGGCCGACATCATCTGGTGGCACAACGTGCAGTCGCTCATCAGCGAGTGGGTGAAGGTGCAGACGGGACCCTACAACCCTGCGGCTCGCCAGCTTCACTTGCCCGATAGCCTCATCGGCGATGCCGTGCGCTTCGTGGCCTGCCACGAAATGGGTCACTCGCTCGGCCTGCGCCACAACATGATTGCCTCCTCGGCCTATCCCACCGATTCGCTGCGCTCGGCGTCGTTCACCCGCCGTGTGGGCGGTACGGCACCGTCTATCATGGACTACGCTCGATTCAACTACGTGGCGCAGCCCGGCGACAACATTGCCATCAACTCGCCGCACATCGGACCCTACGACCTGTTGGCCATCGAGTGGGGCTATCGTTGGTATCCCGACGAAAAACAAGCGAAAATCGCGCTCCACGAGCTGCTACGCAAGCATGGTGGCCCGCTCTATCGCTACAGCGAGGGGCAGGCGGCGCGCACGGCCATCGACCCGCGCGCACTCACCGAAGACATTGGCGACGACGCGATGAAATCGGCCACCTACGGCATCCGCAACCTGAAGCGAATGATGCCCGAAATCGTCGATTGGACGCGCAACGGAGAGCCCGACCAGACCTACGACGAGGCCGCGTCGCTCTATGCCGCCGTCATCTCACAGTGGAGCCTTTATCTCTACCACGTGCTGGCCAACGTGGGCGGTATGTATGTAGAGAATACTATCATTGGCGACGGCCAGAAAACATTCACTTACGTGGAGAAAGAGAAGCAACAGCGCGCCGTGCAGTTCCTGCTCAACGAAGTGTTCAGCTATCCGCGCTGGCTCTTCGACACGCCGCTCTCGCAATACACCTACATCCACCGCAGAACGCCGAGAGGACTTCAGGAGCAGAACCCCACGATGATGCTCAAAAACCAGCAAAACTACATGTTCTGGGACCTGCTGAGCAACGATCGCCTGCTGCGGATGCTCGACAACGAGATGCGCAACGGTCAGAGGGCTTTTACAGCCGTGAACCTGCTCGATATGCTCCACAAGCACATCTTTGCCACGACGATTGCCCGTCGCTCGCCCGACATCATGCAGCGCAGCCTGCAGAAAAGCTACGTCGATGCGCTCATCACGGCGGCTGCCGAGAGCGAGGGCGTGAAAATCAACAAAAATCTCGACGGCGAGGGCTGTTTCGCGCGAGAACTCTCGACGCGTCCGCGAATCATCGAGAACGGTAACAGCCAAATCAATCGCACGAGCGATGCCATCAGCGTGAAACGGGGGGAACTGCTGCGCATTCTCCGCCTGCTGAAGTCGCGCCGGAACGGGGGCGACACGGCCGTTCGAATGCACTACGACGACGTGATTCTGAGAATACAAACTGCACTGGGACTAACGAAGGGCTAAAGTCTCTCCCGCCCCCTCAGAAGGGAGAAGCCTCCCCCGACCCCTCCAAAAGGAGGGGAGCCGTGAAATCGTGAAATTGTCAAATTGTCAAATTGTAAAATCGTAAAATTGTAAAATCGTCAAATTGTAAAATTGTAAAATTGTCAAATTGTAAAATTGAAATATGAGGTTGAAATTATTATTGTTGATACAGTTATTTGTGCTGTCGATGTCGGCCCAGCGCGTGATTACGGGCGTGGTGACCGATGCCGACGCCAACGACGAGCCGCTGATGGCTGCCACGGTGACCGCTATCGACGCACAGGGCAACGTCATCACGGGCGCGACGACTAATCTCGACGGACATTTCACGCTCTCGCTCGCGTCGTCGGCAGGAGTGTCGGCACTGAAAATTTCCTACGTTTCCTATGAAACGCAGACCATCGCCGTGCGCGAAGGCGTGAACCACTACACCGTTTCGTTGCGTTCCGACGCCCGAAACGTGGGTGAGGTGGTCGTGACGGGCTATCAGAAAATCGACCGCCGCAAGCTCACTGCCGCCACCACGACCATCAGCATTGCCGAGGAGAACGTGGGTGCGGTGAAAAACATCGACCAGGCCCTCGCCGGACAAATCGCCGGACTGGCCGCCGTGAGCACGTCAGGTGCACCCGGTGCGCCGCTGAAACTGCGTATTCGCGGTACGGCCTCGATCAACGGCACGCAAGAGCCGCTTTGGGTGCTCGACGGCATTCCGCTCGACGGCACCGACATCCCCGCAATGGAAGACCTGAAAGACATCGACAACATCTATCAGACCTCCATCGCCGGCCTGAACCCCTCGGACATCGAGACCATCACCGTGCTGAAAGACGCTGCGGCAACGGCTATCTATGGTGCCCGCGCGGCCAACGGCGTCATCGTCATCACCACGAAAAACGGAAAGGCAGGCAAAACCAGCATCCATTTCAATGCGAAGATGACCTACAGCCCGAAAACCGACATTTCACGGCTGAATCTGCTCAATTCTGCGCAGAAAACCGACCTCGAACTGGCACTTTTGGCCTCGGACTACACCTTCCGCGAAAACAAAGGCGGCGTGGCAGAGATTTTGCGCGACGCAGGCCTCACCAACGCCTATAAACAAGGCGGTTGGAGCGCACTCACGCCCGAGGCGCAGGCGGCCATCAACCGACTTCGCGACATCAACACCGACTGGAACGACATCCTCTTCCGCAGCGTTTTCAACCAAGAATACAACGTGAGCCTCTCGGGCGGCAGCGACCGCGCCAACTACTATACCTCGCTCGGCTACTACGACGAGCAGGGCAACGTGACGGGTGTAAAAAACAACCGCTTCAACCTCGCGCTGAAGGTCAATTACAAGGTCAATCGGATGCTGCAGCTCGGCGCGTCGGTGTTTGCGAATCGGCGCAGTCAGCGTAGCTATCTCACTGATTACAACGGATTTACGAATCCCGTCTATTATTCGCGACTGGCCAATCCCTACATGACGGCCTACGACGCCGAGGGCAACTACGTTTACGACACCAACGTGCAGGGCAAGGAAGATTCGTCGCTCGACTTCAACATCTTCGAGGAGCGCGCCAACGGCTACAACAAACGCCGCGACCAGCAGCTGATGGCCATTTTCGATGCCGAGCTGAAACCGCTCCCAGGCCTGAAACTCACCACGCAGCTCGGCTTGCAGTTCGACAACTACGACCTCTCGAAATACGCTGGCGAGAACACCTTTGCGATGCGCAAGGAAAAGCTCTTTGCCACCTACGCTTTCGCCGATGGAAAACGCTCGATTCTGCCCGACGGCGGTTCGCACAAAGTGACCGAATACCACAATTACCAATGGACGTGGAAGGCGATGGCCGAATATGCGAAAGACTGGAATAAAATCAACGAAATAGAGGTGATGCTCGGCACCGAAGTGCGCCACGCCGAGGCCCGCTCGCTCTATTCTGTGGCCTACGGCTACGACGACCGCACGCTCACTTCGCAGCCCATCATTTTCCCCAACGAGTCGATGGCCGAGCAGTATCCGCTGCACCAAGAGACGCACGCCGAAAACGCTTTCGTGTCGTGGTTTGCGACGGCCTCCTACACGCTTCGCCACCGCTACACCTTCGGTGGAAGCATCCGTTTCGACGGTAGCGACGTGTTCGGCGTGGCGAAGAAATACCGCTATCTGCCGCTCTACTCCGTGAGTGCGCTCTGGCGCATCAGCCAGGAGCCGTTCATGAAGAAAGCTAAGGCCGTGAGCAACCTCGCCGTGCGTGCGTCTTACGGTCTTCAGGGCAACATCGACAAGAATACCTCGCCCTATCTCATTGGCACGTTCGACCGCGTGGTTATCATTCCGGGCAACACCGAGACGGTGATTTCCGCCGAAACCGCGCCCAACTCGAAGCTGCGCTGGGAAAAGACGCAAAACGTGAATGCGGGCATCGATATGGCCTTCTTCAACAACGCCATCACGCTCAGTTTCGACTATTATTTCCGCCATTCCTCCGACCTCATCGGAATGCGGATGCTGCCCTTGGAATCGGGCTTCTCCTCGACCACCATCAACTGGGCTACGATGGAGAACCACGGCTTCGAACTGGCCATTGCAACGCGCAACATCGACACGAAACACTTCAAATGGACCACCAACCTGAACCTCGGCTTCAACAAAAACAAGATTCTGCGCGAGTCGGTGGCCGAGAATGCGACCTATCCCGGCCGAGAGGGCTATCCCGTGGGTGCGATTTTCGCCTACAAAACCGCCGGACTCGACAGCGAGGGCTATCCGCTCTTCGTCACCGCCGACGGCCAGAAGGTTTCGGCCACGGAGTTCCTCAAACTCAACAACCACGGCGACAGTATGCTCTCTGCCGAGGAGCAGCGCAAGCAGTACACCTACATGGGAACGGCCGATCCGAAGGTGTCGGGCGGCTTCATCAACCATTTTGAGTATCGCGACTGGACGCTGGGCATCAACTGCCTCTTCAACCTCGGCATGAAGGTGCGCGTGCAGCCCTCCTACTCGCCGACGAGCTACGACCGCGGCCTGAACACGAATCGCGACATTCTCGACCGCTGGACGGTGGAAAACACCTCCGGGCAATTCCCGCGACTGATGGTGAGCAGCCAGCGTTCTGCCGAATACATCCGCTACTCGGAGTACAATCTCTACAGCATGCTCGACACGTGGGTGCGCAGCAGCAACTATTTCCGCTGCCAGAGCATCCGCCTCGGCTATAAACTGCCCAGAAAGTTCATACAACGCATCGGAATGACGAATGCGTCGCTCTCGGTGGAGGCTCGAAACCTCTTCGTCATCGCCTCGAACTACGATAATTTCCTCGACCCCGAAACGATGGGAAATCCATACGCACAGCCCATTCCGAAGAGTTTCATCGTGGGGCTGAACATCGGGTTTTGAAAGCCCCTCCCAACCTCCCCCAAATGGGTGAGGAGAAAAATTTGAAAATAAATGGTACATTGTAAATTGCTAAATGGTAAATGATGAAGAAAAAGAAAATATCAACGGTTATCGGTTGTTGTCTATTGGTTATTGTCGCCACGAGTTGCAACGATTTCCTCGACATCACACCCACGGGAAAAGTCATCGCGAAAACCGCCGAGGAGTACCGCGCCTTGCTGACCTATGAATACAAGGTGATGCCCGAAGACCGCGGAATGGCCACGCTCCGCACCGACGAAATGACGCTCGACAAGGCATCGACCACCGCCGAGGACTACGATTCCTATTTCGACATCTGGACGTGGAACGACCTCGCACCGCAGGCCACGACCGCCTCTTTCGGCTGGCGCAGATACTATCACACCATCTACATCGCGAACTACATCATCGAGCATCAGGGCGAAATCACCGACGGCACACGCGACGAAATCCGCCAGCTCGTGGGCGAGGCCTACGCCCTGCGCGCCTATATGCACTTCCTGCTCGTGAACCTTTATGCCGAGCCCTACACGGCCTGCGAGCCCGCCACGACGCGAGGCATACCCGTGCAGACGGTGGCCAATGTCGATATCGTGCCCGTGTGTAGCACGGTGGAGGCGGTCTATCAGCAAATTCTGGCCGACCTCGACGCTGCCGACCAGCACCTCAACGTGGCGACGTGGGACAACGGCTACAACTATCGCTTCACCACGACAGCGGCAACGGCTCTTCGCGCCCGCGTGGCCCTGTACAAGGGCGACTGGCAGGCAGCTCGCACGGCGGCAGAAAGCGTCATTGCGCAGCGACCCGAACTCGAAGACCTCACGCAGCGCTCGTCGCTTTTGCCCGACAATTACAAGTCGGTGGAGAACATTCTCGCGCTCGAACAGGTAATGACCGCCGCCTATAAGAATGTCGGCAGGCCGTCGAACGAACTTCTGGCGGCCTACAGGAGTGGCGACCAGCGCAAGAGCAAGTTTTTCAGACAGCTCACGGCCTCGGTGAGCACGCTGCAGAAGGGTGGGGGAGGCGAATCGCGCTGCTCGTTCCGCACGTCAGAGATGTATCTCACGGCTGCGGAGGCTGCCGCCCAACTCGGCGACATGAAATCGGCCGCAGAGCACCTCTCCACGCTGATGAAAAAGCGCTATTCCGCTGCCACCATCGACGGCTACATCGAGCCTCTCGCCACAATGGCCGCCGCTGAACTGCTTGCTGAAATCGCTCACGAGCGCCGCTGCGAACTCGCCTTCGAGGGGCATCGCTGGTTCGACCTGCGTCGCACCACGCGTCCGCAGCTCCAGAAGAGTTACAACGGCGTGGAATACGCGCTTCAAGCCAACGACAGCCGCTATACGCTCCGCTTCCCCACCGAGGCGGTCGAGGCGAATCCGAATCTCTGAAGCCTCCCCCTGCCCCTCCGAAGGGAGGGGAGTCAGCCTCTCCCCTAACCCCTCCCCAAAAGGGAAGGGGAACCGTGAAATCGTAAAATCGTAAAATTGTAAAATTGTCAAATCGTAAAATTGTAAAATTGTCAAATTGTCAAATAAATTGTAAATTCTCTAGTATTAACCATTTAAAAGAAAGGATTGAAAATGAAGAAAATGTTACTCTTCGTGGCCGCTCTGTTCAGCGTAGCCACCGTGTGTGCCCAGTCAGACTTTGAGTTTGAGGAGCCGACTTGGACAAAAACCCTCACCGACGTCGTTGAAGAGGCTTCCGATGCGAATGTCAATGCGCCCGTCGTCATCACCAATCAGGGCGACGTCATCAAGACAGGTACTTTCAACATGGCCTTCACCTTCGCCGGCGAGACGCTCGAACCCATCGCCACGAGCGCCTATGTGCTGAAGTACGACAAAGAGGGCAACGAAGTTTGGGGTGTGGCTCTGCAGGGTGCAGCCACCATTACTGCCGCCACTGCTGACGACGAAGGAAACATCTACGTGGCTGGTGTTTTTGCCGATGTGGTCAACATCAAATCGACCGATGGCAACTCAACTGAAATCAAGGGCATGGAAGACATGACCGCTCAGGTTTCGGGCTTCATCATCGTCTATGACAAAGACGGAAAGATGATTGTGCGCCGGCAGTTCGTGCCCACGACAAACCCCGATATCTTCTATATGGATGGCGCTTCCCCCCGCTTCCTCATCAACAAAATCGCCGTGGTAAACGACAAGGTCTATTTCTCTGCCAACTACAGGTGCAACACCCAAATCGACGATGTTGCACTTGAGGGTAAGGTGCTTGATTACCTCGGTTGGGGCGTTATGTTTGTCGACCTCAACGGCTTCGCCACGATCCGGCTCGACAAGGAACTCGCCAAGGCTGAATTGCTCGCTAATGTCTATACCTCGCCCGATGGTCTCAGCGGTGAATTGCAGATGGAGCCGGAGGCTATGAAATTCGCCGTCGATGGCGACGATGTCTATGTCGTATGGACGGGCTGGGGAGACCTGTCGATGGATGTCAATAACGAAATTCAAAACTTCTCTTTCAAGCAAGAAACCGAGGTCATCGACGGAGAGCCGACTAACAAAAGAGAGCACGCATTCGTCGTGGTCAACGCTACCACGGGACAGACGAAAGTGTTCAACGCGCCCACAAATGCTAAGCAGGCCAGTTTCTACACCATCGCCGACGTTGTGGCGAGAGACGGCAAGGTTTACGTGGGTGGAACCTACATCGGTGCGCTGGCCTTCGACAATTCGCTGACCTTCACGGGTGCCTGCGATGCTTTCCTCGCATCAATCCATACCGCCGACCTTACTTTAGACTGGGCACAGAACTCTGGAATCAACGAGGGCGAAGATAATAAGTACAACGAGGTTGCCCTTGGGCTGGACGCTAACGATTTTAGTGTTGCCACGGTGGTGAACACCATCGATATGAACTCGAAGGAAATTTCCCAGACCACGGTATTTGGCTATGTGCCTATGACGGGTCAGAATGTGATTCTCGATATTCCCTTCATCATCACAGCCAATTCAATCAGCGTTGCTGGAGGTGTATTCAATACCAACATCGGCACTGAGTCCACCCTCCGCTATTTCGCTGACGAGGACTTCACGCAGGGCATCGAGACAATTGATAATTCACAATTGTCAATCAGCAATGATGCCATCTACAACCTGCAAGGTCAGCGCGTCGTGAAGGCCCAGAAGGGTGTGTTCATCCAGAATGGCAAGAAGGTGGTCGTGAAGTAACAGCCTCTCCCCAGCCCTCTCCAAAGGGAGAGGGAGCCTTTCTCTCCCCCTTTTGGGGGAGTAAGGAGGGGGCTTCAACATTCAAAAATCAAAAATCAACATTGAAAAAATCGGGTCTGCAAAACTGCAACCCGATTTTTTCTTTTACATATACCCCAACCACCGCAGGATGTCGTTGAGATTGGCAACGACCATCAGCAGAATCAGGATGCCAAAACCGACGTATTCGGCGCGTATCATGAAGTTTTCCGAGGGTTTTCTGCCCGTCAGCATCTCGTAGAGCAGGAAGAGCACGTGGCCGCCGTCGAGCGCGGGGATGGGCAGAATGTTCATGAAGGCGAGGATGATGCTAAGGAAGGCCGTCATCAGCCAGAACATGTGCCAGTCCCAAACGGGCGGGAAAAGGCTGCCGATGGCACCAAAACCGCCGAGCGACTTCGCTCCGTCAGAAGAGAAGAGGTATTTCAGGTCGCCGACGTAGCCGCTGAGCACGTTCCAGCCGTACTGGATGCCCGCGGGGAAGCTCTCGAAGAAGCCGTAGCTCACCTTCGTGGGCTGGTAGTAGCTCAAAAGGCTGGTCATGCCCACGCCCATCTGCAGTTCGGGCGTGAGAACGATGGTGGCGGTGTCGGGGGAGTTGAGCGTTGTTTCCGAATTTTTAATTTCAGCGCCGTGCTGGAACACGATGGTGGCTGTGCGCAGGCGGAGGCTGTCGGCCTGGGTGGTGGCCTCGGTCATCTGGTCGGCGAGGCGGCCAGTTTGCTCGGTGAACTCGTTCCACGAATCCACAGCCGTTCCGTTCACGGCCAGAATCTTATCGCCCTTCCTGACTCCTGCCTTTGCTGCCGGCGAGTTGGGCAATACGGTGTCGATTTCCGCCGGAATGAAGGGTTGGCAGAAGCGCGGCGAGCTCTTCAGCATTCCGAGCAGGTTGATGTCGCCCGGAAGATTGATGGTCATCGGCTGCCCGGCTCGCACGATGCGCACCTGCTTCGCCTCGCTGATGTCGCGGAAAAGATCAGCCGAAAAGTCCTTGAAATCGGCCGTTTCCGTACCGATGAGAATGTCGCCGTCTTGAAAACCGTAGCTCTTTGCCTCTTGGTTGAACTTCATGCCCATCTTCATGTCTTTCGTGGCGATGTATTCGTCGCCCCACGTGTAGAGCACCATCGAATAGATGAACAGCGCGAGCAGGAAGTTCACGAGCACACCGCCAATCATGATGAGCAGCCGCTGCCACGCGGGTTTCGTGCGAAATTCCCATGGCTGTTCGGGCTGTTTCATCTGCTCGGTGTCGAACGACTCGTCGATCATACCCGATATTTTGCAGTAGCCGCCGAGTGGCAGCCAGCCCACGCCGTAGGTGGTGTCGCTGTTTTTGGGTTTCCACTTGAAGAGGCTGCCCTTCCATTTGCCAATGCTGGGGTCGAAAAACAGGTAGAACTTCTCGACGCGCACGCCGAAGAGCTTCGAAAAAAAGAAATGTCCGCCCTCGTGCAGCAACACGAGCAGCGAAATGGCCAGAATGAACTGGAGGAGTTTAATCAGAAATATTTCCATTGTTTTTGAAGTATTAAAGCCTCCCCCAGCCCCTCCGAAGGGAGGGGAGACATCATTTTACTTAAAGAAACTAATTATAAATAATAAATAAGACCCTACGACCAACGAGAATCGCAAACCTAACGCATTGGAAATCAGCATAAACGTAGATAGTTGCATATCGGTTTGACCTTGTTCCAATGCGGAAATATATTCACGCTTCTTCCCTATACGCTCACCCAATTCTTTCTGGGTGATTTTCTGTCGTTTACGCTCGTCACGGAGAAGTTCGGCATAATACCATGCCTCGGCCTTCGCCTCGAAATCTTTACGCGACGGTGAACCTACTGGACCGTATTTTTCTGCCAAACGGTCTTCAATCTTGGGCAATTTCGCCCATTTTTCTTTGTACATTATTTTCTGTTTATTTTTTCAGACCGCAAAAGTAATATATTTATTCCATTCTACCATATTTTCGGAAGAAAAATATTACTTTTTATTTTTATTTAATCATTTTTTCTGCGATTCGGCGAGCCTCAGCATCCGTTTCGAGGTAGGTTTCGAGCGTTGGTGTGGCATCGAATGGCGTGTGTTGTAGGGTGGTGGCGATGATGTCGGCCATTTCGGGGAACGTACAGCGATTCTGTCGGAACGCCTCGTTCACCACCTCGTTGGCGGCATTGAGGATGCAGGGCGCGTTTCCCCCTTGGCGGATGGCTTCGTAGGCCAGCTGCAAACAGCGGAATTTCTCCATGTCGGGCTCGAAAAACTCCAGCGAATGGCTTTGGAAGAGGTCGAGGCGTGGGCCGCTGAGCGGCTGTCGTTCGGGAAATGAGAAGGCATATTGGATGGGCAAACGCATATCGGGCACACCGAGTTGTGCCTTCACACTGCCGTCGATGAACTCCACGGCGCTGTGCACAATGCTTTGCGGGTGGATGAGCACTTGGATTTTCTCTGCCGGAACGCCAAAAAGCCACTTCGCTTCCATCACCTCAAAGCCTTTGTTCATGAGCGTGGCAGAGTCGATGGTGATTTTCGCACCCATGTTCCACGTGGGATGACGGAGCGCGTCGGCAGCGGTGACTTTCGCAAGTTCTTCCATCGTCATCTTCCGGAACGGACCGCCCGAGCAGGTGAGCAGGATTTTTTCAATTTCGTTGTCGCCCTCGCCTACGAGACACTGGAAAATGGCCGAGTGCTCGCTATCAACGGGCAGGATGGGCACGTGGTTTTCTTGTGCGAGCTGGCAGATGAGTTCTCCAGCCACGACGAGCGTCTCTTTGTTGGCAAGGCAGATTTTCTTCCTCGCACGAATGGCATGAATCGTGGGTTCGAGACCCGAAAAACCCACCATTGCCGTGAGTACCATGTCAATGGGGCCGGCGGTGACAATGTCGCAGAGTGCTTGTCGTCCGGCATAAACCTTGATGTCGGGTTGATCGCTGAGCAACTGGCGCAGCACGTCGTAGCGCGACTCGTCGGCGATGACCACGGCAGCGGGATTGAACCGCCTCGCCTGTTGTGCGAGCAGTTCCACCTGCGTGTTGGCCGTGAGCGCATACACCTCGTAGTGGTCAGGATGCTGACTGATGACGTCGAGCGCCTGTGTGCCGATGGAGCCAGTGGAACCGAGTATGCAGATATTTTTCATTTTTCAGGGATTCAGACAAATAATTTCAACTATCAACTCTCAACTATAGCGCAAGCAGCCCGTCGGGAATCTGCAGGGAGATGATTTTTTCGTCGGCGCGGACTTCCGTGATGAGGTCGTCGGACGCGGGAACGAGGATTCGGCGGCCATCGGGCGTCACGACTTCGAAGAGCGTGTTGATGGTGCTGTCATCGACCGCCGCGATGGTGCCGACGGTTGTCCCGTTGCTGTCGTTGACAAGGTTGAACCCGATGATTTGCGCCCATGTCAGCTCGCCGTCGGCATTGTCGGCCTTGTCGCGCTCGAAATACACGTCGCAGTTCGTGAATTGCTGCGCCCGTTCCTGCGTGTCGATGTCGCAGAGTTTCAGCAGGGCAGTCTCGTCGCTGCGGAAGCGGTATTCCTCGATGAAAAACGGCACGAGGAGACCCTCCGTCTCGATGATGAGGTAGTCGCTGTCGGTGCGGTCGAACACGTCGTCGGTAAACATGAAGTTCATTTCGCCCTTCACGCCGTGTGGCTTGCCGATGCGGCCGATTTTATATACATCGATTGATTTCACCATTTTACGATTAACAATTTCACTGCTCCATTCCCTTCGGAGGGGTTGGGGGAGGCTCTTATTCTTCAACCCTTGTGATTTTCGCCCCGAGCGCGTTGAGTCGGGCTTCGATGTTCTCGTAGCCTCGGTCGATTTGCGCGATGTTGGCGATGCGACTTGTGCCGCTGGCCGACATGGCCGCGATGAGCAGCGCAATGCCGGCACGGATGTCGGGACTCGACATTCGGCGGCTGCGTAGCTGTATTTTCCGGTCGTGACCCACGACTACGGCGCGATGCGGGTCGCAGAGGATGATTTGCGCACCCATGTCGATGAGTTTATCGACGAAAAACAGTCGGCTCTCGAACATCTTCTGGTGAATGAGCACCGAGCCGCGTGCCTGCGTGGCCACAACGAGCAGCACGGAGAGCAAGTCGGGCGTGAGGCCGGGCCAGGGGGCGTCGGCGATGGTCATGATGGTGCCGTCGATGAACGATTCCACGGCGTAGTGCTGCTGTCGCGGAATGAAGAGGTCGTCGCCCTCGACCTTGATTCTGATGCCGAGGCGGCGGAAGGCCTCGGGGATGATGCCGAGGTTCTCAAGCGACACGTTTTTGATGGTGATGCCGTCGCCCACCATCGCTGCCATGCCGATGAACGAGCCCACCTCAATCATGTCGGGCAGAATCGTGTGTTCGGCTCCGTGGAGCGAGGTCACGCCCTCGATGGTGAGCAGGTTCGAGGCGATGCCGCTGATGCGAGCGCCCATGGCGTTGAGCATTTTGCAGAGTTGCTGGATATAGGGTTCGCAGGCGGCATTGTAGATGGTGGTGGTGCCCTTGGCGAGCACGGCAGCCATGACGATGTTGGCCGTGCCCGTCACCGACGCTTCGTCGAGCAGCATGTGGCAGGCTTTCAGGGTGTTGGGTTCAGGGTGTTGGGTGTTGGGTGTTGGGTGTTGGGGAACCTCGATGTTGAAAACATTGCGGGCCTCGTCGTGGCTGAACACTGCTCCGAGATGTTTGAATCCGAGGAAGTGTGTGTCCAGGCGGCGGCGACCAATCTTGTCGCCTCCGGGCTCGGCAATGACGGCCTTTCCGAAGCGTCCGAGCAGCGGGCCGATGAGTAGCACCGAGCCGCGCAGTGCGGAGCATTTTCTGACAAATTCGTCGCTCTGCAGATAGTCGAGTTTCAGCTTGTCGGCCTTGAACGTGAAGTCGTTCGGCGCGTTTTTCACGACGCTCACGCCCATGTCTCTGAGTAACTGGATGAGGTTGTTCACGTCGAGAATGTCGGGCACGTTTTTGATGCGCACCTCGTCGGCGGTCAGCAGTGTGGCGCTGATTACTTGCAGGGCCTCGTTCTTGGCACCTTGCGGCGTGATGGTTCCTTTGAGCAGCCGGCCTCCTTCTATGATGAATGATTCCATTTCTCAGCGTTTTCTTTTTTTCGGTGTCGGACGTTGTTCAATGTCTCTGAGGTCGAGTTTCTCAAACTTGAAATTCTCGTGGTCGAGTTGGATTTTCCCGTCGGTGAACTGCGCCAGGTCGCTAACCACTTTTTCGTTGCTGGCCGAGCCGTGGCTCCACAGCGCGAGGTTGCGTTTCATTTGGTTGGCTGCTCTTCCTGCGAGTTCGTCGCGTTGCTTTCCCTCGGGCATCGCTTTCAGTTTTTCGAAGGTTTCGAACAAGATGTTTCCGTAGTGGCGCACGGGAATGGCTTTCATGGGATAGGGCATGGGCTCGGGCTTCGTTTTGATGCGCTGAGCGTCGCTGATGTCGAACGGCCAGTCGATGTCGAGCTGGAAGTCGCTCATCAGCGCAAGGTGATCCCACCATTTCTGTTCGTTGCTTGGGTTGCCCTTGTCTTGCGGCACCATTCGTTTCATGATATCGACGATGGCGGCTGCACTGCGTTGTCGGTCGGCCTTTTCGGGCAGTTTCACGGCGTAATCTACCATCGCCTGAATCTCGCGTCCGTATTGCGGAAGCCTAAGCTTTTCGCGCTGGGTGTTGTAGTCTAATCCTTCGATGTTCATCACTATATTTTTCGATTTGAAGCCTCCCCCGACCCCTCCAAGGGGAGGGGAGCCTTGTTTGATTATTATACTATTTTACTCGCGTTCAAAATCATTTGTCTCATAACTCCTTCTAACTCCCTATAACTTCCATAAATTCCCCTTCCCCTTTGGGGAGGTGCTTACGAAATCCTTCAGGTAGAAGGGCGCGAAATAGGCCACATCCTCGAATTTCTCGGCGAAAAAACGCTGTTCGGCCAGTGGAAACATCCATCGCGCCAAGGGCTCGACACCCTCGATGAGACGGGCGTTCGGATGGTTGATGACCTCCATGCACTTCGCGGCGCCGTTGCCGAAGAAATAGACGGGTCGCTCGTCGAGGAACGGGCGATAGGTCTCGCCATCGACCACGTCGGCCTGCGTCTGTCGCACGGGTTTGAGCGAGCGGTCGAAAAGCGCGGCATACACCTCCATGCGGCGGGCGTCGAGCATCGGACAGAGCAGGGCAT
>DFHC01000032.1:21145-21484 GCA_002372575.1 bacterium UBA3734
CGACCGTAGCAGATGCCTTTCGCCGTGGAAACGCCGATGCGAAGCCCCGTATAAGACCCAGGTCCGCAGCTTACGGCCACGGCATCGAGCGTCAGCAGTTGGCTGTCGATGTACGACAGGGCCTCGTCGATGAAAACGCCCGATTTCACCGCGTGGTTCGGCCCTTCGTGGTCCTCGCGCTCAAACACGCACAATCCGTCGCGACTGACCGCCACGGAACACACGTCGGTGCTCGTTTCTATGTGCAAAATACACGCCATTGTGGAGATTTCTTCAAAATAACGTGCAAAATTACTCATTTTTCGCTGGATTTTTGTACTTTTGCAGAAATTTAACGCA
>DFHC01000159.1 GCA_002372575.1 bacterium UBA3734
GGGCTCCATGTGGTTCACCACGAGGTAGTCCACGGGTCGCTCGCCGATGATTTCGCGGATGTTTTCGAGATATTGCGTGAAGAAATCCACCTCCACAGTGTCGATGAGGCACGTTTTCTCGTCCACCAGCAGGTAGGAGTTGTAGGAAACGCCGTATGGCAGCGGCCAGAGACCCTCGAACAGCGCCTTGTTGCGGTCGTTCACGCCTACGTAGTAGATGTTTTTTGTGATGGGTTTCATGTTGATATTCTTGTTTTTGATGATTTCAAGTGTGCAAAGTTATAAAGAATGCTCGAAAATGACGAAAATTTTATGAATTTTTACAGTCTGACAAGCGTGGAGCCGTTGATGGCGGCGTGGCCGCTGATTTGTACGGCATAGATGCCGCGGGGCAGTGCGGGGAGCATCCATGACGGGCTCGGAGAACTTCCGTCGGCGCGGAACTGGGCAATTTTCGTGCCCGACGTGGCGTATAGCGTCACGCTGAACGGCTTTCCGAGGGCTTCTTCGGGCAGGTTCTGAAGGCAGAGTTGTCCGTTGATGATGGCCACGCTCACGGGCGATTGCCGCTTCGAGATTTCGGGCACGTGGTCGATGTCGAGGATGTCGAGCAGTCCGCGATAGATGTCGATTTGGCCATAGCCGTAGAAGTTGTTCGGATAGCTGAGCGAGGGGTCGTAGTGGCTGCTGGTGCGACGGATAACCTCCATCACGTCCTCGGGCGTGAGCGTGGGGTCGGCTTGCAGCCAGAGGGCAATACCTCCAGCTACGGCAGGTGTTGCCATCGACGTGCCGGAGTTTCCGTTCCATGCGTAGGTGTGTCCTTGGAAGTCGAAGTGCTCCACGTCTCCAATGATGTCGCGCGCCTCGGGGTTGTTTTCGAGATAGAAACTGCTGTACGAGGAGATGATGTTCGTACCTGGAGCCATCACGTCGGGTTTAATGCGTCCGTCGTAGGTCGGCCCCACAGACGTATAGTTGCCGCGCTGACCGTGGGTGCCTGTGTCGTAGGTCAGGTATTCCCCGAGGTAATTGATGAAGCCCGTGCGATAGCTCGTCGCCCCCACACAGATGACGCGCGGTGCACTCGCCGGCGAGTGGATGTTGTGGGTGGTGGTGGCATCCCGCAACGCTGGGTTTAGCGAATTGTATTGCATATCGCCCGTCAGGCGGAATACTTCGATTTCGGCCTCCGTGCCAATGAATTCCACGGAGAGTGGCGTGTCGTAGCCTGGTCGTCCGAGCGTCCGAATCTGGAAGTCGAAACAGGTTTCCTCGGGAACGTAGCACGAGGGATAGGCCGTCACCGTGAAATAATATTTTTTTCCGGAGATGATGGTGCTGTCGGTCAGACACGAGTCTTCCGCTGCCACGACGCGCTCCATCGGGATGTCGATGAAGGTCGTTTCTTCGCCATAGACGGTGGTGCGCACGGTAAAAAGTGTGCGGCTCTTGGCCGTCACCGCCACGCGGTCGGCTGTTGCCGAGAGGAATGTGCCCACCTTTTCGCGTCCCGGCTCTTTGTAGATGTGGGAAAGCTTGTGGCCGTCGTTGCCTGCCGAGGCCACGAGGATGCGCCCGGGTCCCACGAGCGAGTCGAGCATCTCGTAGTAGAGCAGGTCGTAGCCGTAGAAATCCTGCTGCGAACCCTCGCTGAAAGAGATGACGCAGGGCTGCCCCGTTTGTTCGGCATAGTCGAAGATGTATTTAAAGCCGAGCGCGTCGGTGGCGTAGGTGTATTTGTGGATGTCGGCGCTGTCTATGAGGGCTATGTCGTTCGACGTAGCGTTGGCCACAAGGCAGATGTCGCTCTCCCACGCGATGCCCCGATATTTGCTGTTGTAGCCACTGCCTGCAGCGGTGCCCAGCGTGTGGGTGCCGTGGGTTTGGAGCTTGCCGTCGTAGCAGCAGCCGAGTGCGAGCAGTTCCTGTTCGGTGGTGTAGTCGCGCCCCACGTAGAACGGGCTGCCGATGGTGTCGGTGGAGAGTTGGTCCCAGAGGCGGCGAATGCGGTAGTTCGTGGCCGTGGCATCATAGAAATTCGGGTGCGTCAGGTCGAAGCCGATGTCCATCACGCCCACCACGACGCCCTTGCCCGTGAACGCCTGTGGCAGCGCGCGACCTTCGTAGGCGGGTAGGGCGTTCAGCTGGATGCCCACGGAGTCCATGAGAATCTGGTTGCCGCCCCGTGCCTCGATGCGTTCCACGAAACGCTCCAGCGAGAGGGCTGCCAGTCGCGAGGTGGGGATGCTCGCGATGTAGATATTCCCTTTTCTCGCCAGTTCGCGACAGCCGTTTTCGCGGAGAATGCGCTCGGCATTGCCCGTGATGCGGATGAAGGCGCAAACGGTTGCTTCCTTCTCTCTGACCAGCTGTCGGAGCATGGGCGAGAGCTTGTGGAGCCGTGCTTTGGGGGCTTTCTGCGCCGTTTGCGCCGCGCAGGGAGCCGTCAGCAGCATCGTCAGTAGCAGAAAGGGCAAAAACAGTCGTTTCATGTTCGCTTGTTGCTATTTTTGCGTAAATTTAAAATACGCATGCCCAGACAAATCTTTTGATGTTCATTGACTACGTAGTGTTGATTTCGGTGCAAAGGTAATAAAAGTCTTTGAATAATCAGCATTTTTGCGAATTATTTCTTGCTTTCCACCATGTGGCCGTGAAAACCGGGCTTTTTTTATGAAACCCAGTGTTTTTCATCGGCAATGGCCATGATTTCCCTGTCGCCACGACTATCTCCGTAAACGGTAAGGCAGTACTCTGTTCGATGAGGCTCCGCAAGTAAAAATTGTACCATTTTTTCAGGACCATAGCAGTTTTTTGAGGAAAAATAACCTGTAATGAAACCGTCGTCATTTACATCTATCCTCGTCGAAATCACATTTTCCACACCATGTTTCTGGCACCAAGGCCACAGCCACTCGTAAATGCTCGCACTGATAACGAAAACAGTATGGCCATCCCTGACTGCTTCGTGCAGTTTCTTGACAATACTACGATTTTCGAATGTTTCTATGCGACTAACAAACGATTGGCCGTATCGGCAGAAAGTCTCGTACATCATCCCACGATAGAAATAAGAGAATATCCGCTGTTTCAGTGTTTCGTTTGAAATGATACATAGTATGTAGCAGGCTATGATCCAGTGTATGTTCAACAGCATTCCAAAGCATAGTTGCGGCCATCCGTGAGTAAACGCGATGAACTGCAAAAAAGAGTCCTTATGGGTGATGGTTCCGTCGAAATCGAATACTACGACTTGTCGTTTTTCTTCTTTTTGCTGCATACAAGTTTATTTGAGGTACAAGAAAATAGCGTAGCACGAAACCCATCCCAAGAAACAGAAAGCCAATCCTCGGTCACGGACAACCATGATGTCGGGAGCATCATTTTTCCGGTTTACCATGATAAGTTGCAGGTAACGAAGCAGGCCCCCGATGACCCAGATGGTGGTTGTATAGAGATATGGCGTGCCCGTATGCAGGATTACGGTGTCGTCAAGCGTGTAAAGAATGTAGCACACAATGGTGACAGATGCCAAAATCGACATGGAAACGTATGAAAAATTGAGGTTGTAACCGCTCAGGCTCGCTCTGAGGTCGTCTTGTTGGATGATTTCGCCTACTCGCTTGGTAAGGGCAAGGAAGAGTGTCAGGAGGAAAGTCATGATCATAATCCAGTGGGAAACCCACACGTCGGCGGCGAAACCTCCGGCCACAACGCGGAGAACGAAGCCTACCGCTATGATGAAAATATCGACGATGGCATACTGTTTTAATTTGATGCTATATGCGATGTTGATAAGTAGGTAGATGGTGACAGGTGCGAATATCCATACCTTTCCCATCCACGAATACAGTACGAAAAGCAGGCTATAGGCGACGATAAGGCAAACGACAATCATTCGTTTTGCCGTTGCCAAAGTGATGGCTCCAGAGGCTAAGGGGCGGCTACGCTTTTTGGGGTGTTTTTTGTCGGCCTCCAAATCGATGGTATCATTAAAGCAATACACGGAACTTGAGGCCATGCAAAAGGCCAGCGTCATC
The DNA here is from genome assembly GCA_002372575.1 of bacterium UBA3734. GTDB lineage: Bacteria > Bacteroidota > Bacteroidia > Bacteroidales > Bacteroidaceae > Prevotella. Next base: position 4,044 of record DFHC01000159.1, read on the forward strand.
ATCAGCGTGTTGAGGAAAGGCGTTGTTTCCAGCAAATGCTTTCCGAAAAAAAGCGGTGCAAAAACAAATAGGTTTTTGAGCCATTGGCTCGGACGGAGTAATTGTAAGGTGGATGGCATGACAGGTTTTTTTATGAGTATAATAACAATATGAAAGTTCCTAAAATGCTGTCTTCGAGGCGTGGTGCCTCAGAAATGGGGACGGGAATGGTAAACGCGATGAAAGTATAGAGATAAGGCGAATTGAAAATCCGACAGCAGTCCATTTTCGTCAGCAAGCGATGGGTTAATCGGTCTATTTGGGGAAACCGATCGGCTATATCGGGAAAAAAATGAATGGTAAAGAAAGTAGATACACAGATGAACGTGATGTTGCGCCCCCAATCGCATGACAAAAAGGTGAGCATGGGCAGCATGGCGATGGTGTGGAAAATCAGTACATTGCTCAGTACTCTGGCTGAGAAATTGCGGATTTTCCAAAAAGGAAGAACAGCTACATTGAGGTGTGTTATCAGGTAATACACCCCGGCGAGCATATAGAGAATCAGCGGAATGCTCATGATGGAAGGTTCCAGACCTGCGTAGGCCATGTCTAAATGGAAAAGTGCCGTTGGTACAATCTCCCACCCGAGAGCCTGCACGCCCAATCCCATGCTGTCGTTTGCATCACTGGGGAACGGATAATTCTTGAATAACGATTCCCACGATTGCCAGATTGCTTGCGCCGTTTCTGCACTACCTTTAGAGAGGAAAATGACCAAAATCACGGGTATCAATAGCCATACGAGCAACCGCTCCTTTGTAGCAAAGAAAAATACGGGAATGATGATGAATACGATGGGTTCATAGCATAGGATAGCTATGGTTGACAGCAGAAAAGTACCATAGAAATACACCTTTCGGCAACTGGAGTTCCATCGGGAGGCCATCAGGAAAATGGCATAGACCATGATGAGCATCAAATAGTCGCGTCGGATGGATGAGGAAAGGAATGTGGCGCCAAAACAGCAATAGCTTAACAATACGACTGGAGACCATTTTTCCTTGTAGAAAATCCTGAGCAGCAAAGCCAAAAGTAAGGGCGAAAAAGCAAAGGGAAGCGACAAGACGAATTTTCTCACGTCGAACGGAAACATCTGATACGCTTCCCAAAGCAATTGTCCCAAAAGTCCTCGTCTGACAAAGCCACCTTCGTAGTTGATCAGCCAGTCGCTGACGCTATATTCCTGATAATTGCCTAAATACCATAGTGCCCATTGCGCATGCTTGCCCCACAATACAAGCACGGCCACAATGAAAATGATTACTGGCCAATAAACAGGTGTTTTAGTATCGGGCGTATCGACGCTGACGTTAGAAGTGTGAAATGCAGTCATAAAGTTCCTTTCTCTCCCGTGAGCGAGGTGATGTCTTCAGTGAGAGACATTCTTCCAGACGTGTGAGGCGCATCGTAATAGCGGTCGATGTAATCCGTCAAAATTCCCTGACATCCCTCCGCCACATCGCGCCAAGTGGCCTCGAAATCGCCCGTGTACCACGGGTCGGCCACGTCGCCCGGGCGGTTGGTGAAGTCAAGCAGCATGTGGATTTTCGCATCGGGGTCGCCGCCGCAAATGCGGTTCATGTTGCGAATGTTTTGCTGGTCCATGCCGATGAGCAGGTCGAAGAAATCGTAGTCGCGGCGCGTCATCTGCCGAGCCGTTTTCCCCTCGCACGAGATGCCGTGTTCGGCCAGTTTCCGGCGAGCGGGCGGATAGACCTCGTTGCCGATTTCCTCCGTGGATGTGGCCGCCGACTCAATGTAGAAAACGCTTTCCAGACCAGCCTTCTCCACCAAATTTTTCATGACAAACTCCGCCATCGGCGAGCGACAGATGTTGCCGTGGCATACGAATAGAATCTTTTTCATACGGCAAAAGTACGAATTTTTTTCCACTTAATTTGCTTTTGCCGTAAAAAAATCGTAACTTTGCAAAACGAAATCCAACAGAAACGATATGGAAGAGAATAAAAACAAGAACATTTGCGTCACCTATGACCTCTACACCGTGGAGGACGACGGGCGACACCTCGTGGAGAAAGCCACGACCGACAAGCCATTTGTGTTTATCAGCGGATTTGGCATCACGCTGAAGCCTTTCGAGGACAACCTGCTGCCGCTGCACGACGGCGACAGCTTCGACTTCACGATTGAGCCGGCCCAAGCCTATGGCGACTACGAAGACGAGCGCGTGTTGGAGCTCGACCGCCAGATGTTCTGCATCGACGGCCAGTTCGACCGCCAGCACATCTACATCGACGCCATCGTGCCGCTGCAGAACGCGCAGGGCGACCGCTTCATGGGGCGCGTGCTCGACATTCGCGACAACGTGGTGGTGATGGACCTGAACCATCCGTTGGCAGGTAAGACGCTGAATTTCAAGGGTGTTGTCATCGAAAATCGCGATGCCACGGAGCATGAGGTCAAGAAATTCATCCAGCAACTCACGGGCGAGGACTGCTCGTGTTGCGCGGACGGTGAATGTGGCTCGGGTGGCTGCTGCGGAGGCGGTTGCGGAAGCAGTTGCGGAAAATAATTTTTCAAAAAATACAGTAAGATGGGCAATACCTTCGGACAGATTTTCAGGCTGACCACCTTCGGCGAGAGCCACGGTGAGGCCATTGGCGGCGTTGTCGATGGCTTTCCTGCGGGCATCGACATCGACGTGGACTTTGTTCAGGCCGAGTTGAACCGTCGCAGGCCCGGACAGAGCTACATCACGACCAGCCGACAGGAAAGCGACAGCGTGGAACTGCTCAGCGGTGTGTTTGAGGGCAAATCGACGGGTTGCCCAATCGGATTCATCGTGCGCAACGAGAACCAGCGGTCTGCCGACTACGACGAGCTGCGCCATTTGCTCCGTCCTTCTCATGCCGACTTCACTTATCAGGCGAAATACGGCCTGCGCGACCATCGTGGCGGCGGACGCTCCTCGGCTCGGGTGACGATTGCCCGCGTGGTGGCAGGTGCGTTGGCAAAATTGGCGCTGCGACAGTTTGGCGTGAGCATTCAGGCTTATACGTCGCAAGTGGGCGACATCGCCCTTGAAAAGGGCTACGAGCATTACGACCTCGCGCTCGCCGAGAGCAATGTCGTGCGCTGTCCCGACCCCGAGAAAGCCAGCCAGATGGAAACGCTCATCGCGCAGGTGAAGGCCGAGGGCGACACCATCGGCGGCGTGGTGAGTGCAGTGGTGAAGAACTGTCCCGTGGGCGTGGGCGAGCCGGAGTTTGACAAGCTCCACGCGCGACTGGCCTATGCCATGATGGGCATTAACGCCGCAAAGGGATTCGAGTACGGCGAGGGATTCGCAGGCGCTGCAGGGCGCGGTAGCGAGCAAAACGACCGTTTCATCGCCAATTTCGCCACGCAGACCAATCATAGCGGCGGCATTCAGGGCGGCATCAGCAATGGGCAAGACATCTGTTTCCGCGTGGCGTTCAAGCCTGTGGCCACGATTCTTCAGCCCCAAAAAACGGTCGATACCGACGGCAACGAAGCCATTTTGCAAGCCCGTGGTCGTCATGACCCGTGTGTGGTGCCACGAGCCGTTCCCATCGTCGAGGCGATGGCCGCAATGGTTGTCTTGGATCAGATTTTGTTGCAGAAAACGGCCACTATATAATCGAAGATGAACATGATACGAAAGGAAAAACTCTTTGCCGTGCTGTGGGCGGTGCTTCTCGCGCTCACATCGTGCGAAAAGCCCAATTTCGGACTTTTCGAAGAGGAGGAAGTTGTGCCCGACGGCTATGTCCGCCTAAAATTTAATATCACCCATTTCGAGCAGATTCCTTTCAGCAGCAGCGCGAGCTATTCGCGTGGCACGACCGATGCCTCAGGCGTCTGCACGCGCATCAATCTCGCCATCTTCAATGAAGAGGGCAAGGTGGCAGCTATCAATCAGAGCATCGACGAAGAGAAATTCGGCGAAATCTCGGTTTTCGTGCCCGAAGGCGACTACACGGCAGTGATTCTGGCCCACAGTTGCAACGGCAATGCCACCATCAGCAAGCCCGAGGAAATCAAATTTCCCAATAATAAGGTGACCGACACGTTTTTCTACTGTGGTGAGGTGACTGCCGACGGCGACGGCTCCATCGACATCCAGATGCGTCGTGCCGTAGCGAAATTCGTCTTGGAAACCGAAGACAAATTGCCCCAAAACGTGGCTGAAGTGACGTTTAAATATACGGGCGGCAGCAGCACGTTCGATGCCGTGAAGGGTTACGGCTGCGTGAATTCGCGCCAGACCGAGGTGCGCACCGTGACCGAGGAAATGCGTGGGAAGCCAGCCTCGTTCGAGATCTACACCCTTCCGCACAACGACACGGGCGAGCTGAAAATCACCGTGACCGTGGCCGACGAAAACGGCAACACGCTCGCCGAGCGGAATTTCGAGAACGTGCCCGTGAAAGTCAATCAAATCACCCGATACAAGGGCGACTTCTTTGGCTCGCTGACGCAGTTTGGCAACGCTTCCATCAAACTGAAATTCGATGCAGACTGGACACATGAAAACTATACTTATTAAACCCCAAACGATAATGTTATGAAAAGAAACAAGATTTTTGCCTGTTTGGCACTCGGCTTTACCGCCATTTTGATTGGTTGCACCCAGTCGGGCGACCAGAAAAACACATCTGAAAACAACGACACGCTGTCCGTAGCCCCCGTCGTGCGCCACATTGACGACTCGTCCGGCACCTATGCGCTCAACGTGAATCTTCCACTGCAACGAATGGAAGACGATGCCCTTGTGGCCGCCATCAATGAATGGATTGGCGAGCAGCTTGGCGGCACCTATGCCGACACGCTCAATTTCGACTATGCACGGCAGTCGGGCGGCGCGAAAGGGCAGGTCGATACCCGTTTCACGGCGATGGTTGACTTCTATTTCGCCGAGATGACCGCCCGCCACCAAGAGGAATTCAGACAACTGACGAAAGGCAATCCCGAGGCCGCATCGCTGGGAATCAGGTTCAATGACTCGATCGTTTTCAAAAAATATGCCGAGGGTAAGAACTGGGTCACCTACGTCAATAAGCAAGACATCTACATGGGCGGTGCCCACGGCAGTTATCTGTTCTTCGGCCAGACCTTCCGCAAGAGCGACGGACGGCGCATCGGCTGGGACGTGTTCCGCAACACTGCCGACGACGATTTCCAAGCCCTGCTGAAAGCCGGACTGATGGAGTATTGGGAACTGAAAACCGACACGGAACTCGAAAACCACCTCATGGGCACGGCGAGCGTCTATTACGTACCGCTGCCGCAGTGTCCGCCGCTGTTCACGAAAGACGGTGTCTGCTTTGTCTATAACCAGTACGAAATCGCTGCCTACGCCGCTGGACTTCCCTCGTTCACCATCAGTTACGACAAGCTCCAGCCCTTCATGATGACGACGGTCAAGCGGTTGGTGCAGGAAAAATAAAAGAAAAACGACTTTTTCTTTCGTTTTTTGCTTACTTATGCGTAACTTTGCGCCCGATTCGCAGACTGCGGATTAAGGGGTGCCGTTGGCGGTTGACAGTTGATAGTTGACAGTTGATAGTTGACAGTTGATAGTTGACAGTTGGCCTGCGGCTGAGATGATACCCTCTGACCTGATCAGGGTAATGCCTGCGTAGGGAAAAGACTTTCTCGCCCCCTTATTATTGATTGCAAAACATAATAAGGAGTAAAAACAATGAAAAAAAATGTTTTGATGACGATTGCCCTTGCCGCGATTTCCACCGTGGCAATGGCAACGGAAACGATTTCCAGGCAAGATTCCACGTCGGTGGAAGAATTGCAGGAGGTAGTGGTGCAGGGCGTCAGGGCGCAGAAAAACGCGCCTTTCGCCGTGGCGAACATCAGGAAAGAGGAGTTGCACGCGTTCTCGAAAACGGGACGCGAGCTGCCGTTCCTCTTCTCGCAGACGCCGGGCGTGTTGGCGTGGAGCGAAAACGGACTGGGCACGGGTCCCGTGTATATGCGCATTCGCGGAGCCGGCGACTCGCGCATCAACGTGACGCTCGACGGTGTGCCACTGAACTCGCCCGAAGACCAGTGCGTGTTCTGGGCAAACATGAACAGCTATGCGTCGCTGCTCGGCTCGGTGCAGATTCAGCGCGGCGTGGGAGCCTCGACGAATGGCGACGGAGCCTTTGGCGGCACGGTGTCGCTGGCCTCGGCAGCGCCCTCGCAGCGGCTTTCGGGCGAGTTGAGCGTGTCCACGGGGTCGTACAACACCTACAACGTGGGCGGCCAGTTTTCCTCGGGACTGCTCTGGAACCATTGGATTCTCGCCGGAGCCTATCACGAAACCAACACCGCGGGCTACATCCACGGCACGAAGGGCCGCTCGGGTTCTTACCACGGCGCGTTGCACTACGTGACGGACAATTTTTCCATCGCCTACAAGAATTTCGGCAATTTCGAGAAGACGGGACAGGCCTGGAACGGCGTGACGGCAGGCACCAACGACCTTTCCATCATGGACGGGACGTATGGCGAGAAAACGGGCATCAAGACCTATAAGGATATGTACGACAGAGGTCTTGGAAAGTACAATTCGCTCTACGAACAGCTGATAATCAAGCCTTTAGAACAGAAAACGGCAGGAAATCCCTACGCCTACTCGACCGAGCGCTACTCGCTCACCACCCACCACCCATCGCCCACCACCTACTACTGGGACAGGACCACCGACAATTTCTGGCAGAACCACAGCCTGCTGACTGCCGCGTGGACCATCAGTCCGCGTTGGACGACGACCGCCACGCTGCACTACACCCACGGCTACGGCTACTATAGGGAGTTCCGCTTCGACAGAAAACTCTCGGATTTCGGCCTTCCGACGTTTGAAGCCGAGGGGAAAACCATCAAGCGCACCGACTTCGTGCGCAAAAAAGGACTCACGCAAGACGCCTACGGCCTCGTCTGGAACATCGACTACAAAGACGACGACTGGGACATCATCGGCGGACTTTCCCTTCAGAATTTCACGGGCAACCACTTCGGCTATCTCACCTACGCGGCAAATCCCGTCGTGAGGAACTACCTCAACATTCGCAGCTATCCGGAATTCCACGGCGACGTGGCGCATCTTGAGCCGAATTACAAATACTACGACTCCGACGCGCGGAAATTCGACGGAAACGCCTACGTGAAAGCCGCCTACCGCATCACACCGCAGTGGGAAGTGTTTGCCGACGTGCAGTATCGCCACGTCGCCTACAAGACCGACGGCTACAACGACCGATTCATTGCCAATGGCGACGGCAGCTACTCGAACCACCTCCTCGACATCAACGAAAAATACCATTTCTTCAACCCCAAGGCTGGTTTCTCGTGGACGAATGGCGGCCATCGTGTCTATGGCTCCGTGTCAGCAAGCCATCGCGAGCCCGAACGCAACAACTACACCGACAATGGCAACTATCCCGCACCGAAGGCCGAGCGCGTTACCGACTACGAGCTGGGCTACCAGTTCACCGCGCCGACGTGGCGCGTGTCGCTGAACGGCTATTGGATGGACTACACCGACCAGTTTGTGCAGACGGGCGCAGTGAGCGATATCGGCGAGCCGCTGACCACGAACATCAAAGACAGCTATCGCCTCGGCCTTGAGCTCACGGGCGCATGGATGCCGCTGCGCTGGCTCACAATCGAGGGAAATGCCGCGCTCAGCCGGAATAAAATCAAGGATTTCGACGAGTTCGTAGAAGACTGGGACGACTGGAAGGATAACCCCGACGCGGCAAAATACCACTGCGACGGCAACGGCGACGAACTGCGACAGTTCCACTACGACAACTCCACGCTGGCCTTCTCGCCGTCGGTCATCTTGAACGGCTTCCTCAACCTGCACCGCAAGGGTTGGCAGGCCGTCTGGCACACGAATTTCGTCAGCCGGCAGTATCTCGACAACACCGAGAATCGCGACCGCTCGCTGCCCGCCTTCTCGCAGTCGAACCTCAACGTGAGCTACACCGTTCCCGTCAAAAACGACGGCTTCGGGATTCGGAGCATGATTTTCGGCCTGAATTTCAGCAATCTCTTCAATGCGCACTATGCCGCCAGCGGATGGGTCTATTCTGCCGTGGCTGAAAGCTACGGCCACACGCCCGACAACCGCTATTACCAAATCGGATTCATTCCGATGAGCGGTTTTACGGCGATGGCCAACCTGACGTTGAGATTTTAGAGCCTATGATGACCCTCGACCTCCTCACCACCGTGCTCGGCCTGGCCTACATCGTTCTTGAATACCGCGCCTCCATTTGGCTGTGGGCCGTTGGCTTCGCAATGCAGTCGCTCGGTATCGTGCTCTACTACCAAAAAGGGCTCTATGCCGACTGCGGAATGGAATTCTACTATCTGGCGATGACGGTCTATGGCTGGTGGAAGTGGTCGAGGAGCGAGGAGCGTGGAGTGAGGAGTGAGGAGCGAGGGACTTTGAAAATCCAGCATTTTCCGCTTCGCCTCGCGCTGATTTGGTCGGTGGCCACACTGGCAATTTGGGCGGCGCTCTACGTGTTCCTCGTCACCTGCACCGACTCGCGCGTGCCCCTCGCCGACTCGTTCACCACGGCCCTTTCCTTCGCTGGCATCTGGGCCCTGGCGCGGAAATATCTGGAGCAGTGGCTCATCTGGATAGTTGTCGATGTGGTGACTTGCGGCCTGTATTTCTACAAAGACATCCCCTTCAAGGCCTCGCTCTACGGCCTCTACGTCGTCATTGCCATCGCCGGTTACCGCCGATGGAAGCGCCTGATGAAGGAGGAAAATAAGGGTTTAAACTGTTGAAAATCAACGCCTTTTCAGCTTAAACGAATTCTCGATGCTGAGAATCTCGTCAGAGAACGAACGGTCTGTTTTCAGCCGTTGCTCCACCTGCGTGCAGCTGTGGATGACAGTCGAGTGGTCGCGTCCGCCCACGAGTTTTCCGATACGCGAGGCCGGCATCCGCGTGTATTTCTGCGCCAGATACATCGACACCTGTCGTGCCGTCACTAGCTCGCGCTTGCGGCTCTTGCTGTTGACCGCCGCCGTGCTCACACCGAAGTGGTGGCAGACGGTTTCGAGAATGTCATCGACGGTGAGCGGGCGGTCGTCGGTCTTCACGGCGCGCTTGATGATGCGCTCGGCCAGCCGCATGTCGATGGGGCAGTCATAGACGACGCTGTACGCCATCAGCGAATTGATGGTGCCTTCGAGGTCGCGCACGCTGCCGTCGGCCGTCTCGGCGACGTACTGCACCACCTCGTTGGGAATCTGCAGGCCGTCGCGCTGTATTTTGTGCTTGAGAATGTCGATGCAGAGCTGCGTATTGGGCTTTTCGAGCTCGGCAATGAGGCCGCACGAGAAGCGCGTGAGCAGTCGGTCGGGCATTCCCTTCAAATCGACGGGCGGACGGTCGCTGGCCAAAATGATACGCCGACCGTTGCGGAACAGGTGGTCGAAGATGTGGAAGAACGTCTGCTGCGTCTTGTCGAGGCCTATCCACTCCTGAATGTCATCGACAATGAGTACGTCGATGGTCTGGTAGAAATGGATGAAGTCGTTGAACGAGTTTTGGCGCACGGCGTCGGTGTATTGCACTTGGAAGAGGCGAGCACTGACGTAGAGCACGCGTTTCTGCGGATAGAGTTGTGCGATGCGATTGCCGACGGCGTTCACAAGATGCGTCTTGCCGCAGCCCGACGGGCCATAGATGAACATCGGGTTGAACTGCGTGTTCTGCGGATGCTCGGCGATGCTCATGCCCACGCTGCGCGGCAACTTGTTCGAATCGCCCTCGATGAAGTTCGAGAACGTCTGTCGCGGATTGAGCTGCGGGTCGAGTTTCTGCGGTTGTGCGGCATCGAGCACCGACGGCGACTGGTTGGCGCGGCGTTTGGGTTGCTCGCTGCCGTTTTCCGTGGGGTCACCCTCCAGCACCTGCGTGATGCGGTGCTCGCGGTCGGTCACCACGCGATAGGCCAACTTCACACTTTCGCCAAAGCATCTGCGGAGTACTTTTCCAAGCAAGTCCACATAGTTCTCCTCGAGGTACTCATACACAAATGGGCTGGGTACCTGAACCAACACCGTCTTCGTCTGCTCGTTGAACGATTCAAAGGCGATGGGCTTGAACCATGTATTATATTGTTGCTCCGAGACGTTCTCGCGGATGAGCGCAAGTGCTTTGTCCCAAGGAGCATTAGGACTTACTTTCATGTACTTTTTCTATCTGATCGTTTTAGATTTTGGAATACGTGTGATTCCGTTTGCAAAATTACTCAATTTCTTCGTAATAGAAAAATCTTTTTCAGCATTATTTTTTCATGAAAATTGCCACTTTGCGCGTAAATGTCTTATTTTGTGTATCTTACGTAGGTTTATGCTAAACTCACCGTTTTGTGTCCGTATTGCACAATTATAAGTTGCTGATTTTATGACGATTATGAGGTTTTGTTCACGTAAAATGGTTTAAGGGTGAAACATCGCGATTTTCTGTCATAACGTGCTCAAAAAAAAGACTTTCGGAAATTTCCGAAAGCCGTGAAACATAAAATTTGTTATTTAGACTGATTATATATAACGTAATTTTTTTGCGTTGGAATATTTTAGAAAACCGACACGTTGATATAGCGTTTTGGATGCTCGCGAATGTCGTTGAGCAGTTGCTCGGCACTCTTCATGGTTTCGTTCAGCCGGTTATAGAGCGTGGGGTCGCGCATGAGCAGTCCGACGGTGCCGTCGGGGTTGTTGAGTTGTTGGGTAATGGCCTGCACGTTGGCAATGGTCTGGTCCACTCGCTGCATCGTGGCGTTCACATCCAATTCGGCGAGGTTTTTCGTCAGCTGCTGCGCATTGTCGAGCACGCCGTCGGCCTTCGCTGTTAGCGCGGGCACTTGTTGGTTGAGGCTGTTCATCAGCGTGTTGAGCTGGCGCGTCGAGGTGGTGAGGTCGGCAGTGATGGTCTCTACGTTGTGCAGCGAGCGGGCGAGGGCGGGGTCGCCGCTCAGTGCATTGAGATTCATCAGAATCGAGTCGATTTTCGGCAGCATCTGCTCCACCTGCGGAATGATGGCGGCGGCTCGGCTCATGAGTCCGTCGCTGACGGCTCCGCGGATGGTGTCGCCCTGGTTGAGGAACGATTTCGGCGCGTCGGTGGCGTTCATGACGAGGTTCATTTTCACGTTGCCCATGAAGTCGCTGGCAATGGTGGCTGTGGTTCCGGCGGGCAGCCGCATTTTGTCGTTGAGGCTGAAGAGCACGACGATGCCTTTCTCGCCCGTGTAGTCGAACTGGATGTCCTTGACGATGCCCACCTGATAGCCGTTGGCGAAGATGGGTGCCGAGGCCGACAGTCCGCTGATGTCGTTGAAGGTGGCGAAATAGGTGTTTTTTTCGGTGAACATCGACATTCCTTTCAGGAAGTTCATGCCGAAAAACAGGATGACGATGCCTGCGATGGCTACGAGTGCTATTTTAATTTCTTTTTTCATTTTTTTCTTGCTTTAAATTCAGAAATGGCCTCATTGACGTTCATTTTCTTTCCGTCTTTGAAGGCGATGATGAATGCCTCGGGGAATTTCGAGAGGATTTCCCGGCGTTGTCGGGCGATGTCGTTGTAGTCGGTGGTGTTGCCCACGGTGTATTTATAGAAGCCGCCCTCTTCGTAGTATTCCACGCCAGCGATTCCCTTGAACTGGCGGTCGTTGGGGCTGAGTTTGGTACGTCCGATGGAGATTTGGATTTTGAACACGGGAGCTGCGTCGTTGCTGTCGGTCGCTTTCGCATTTTCTTTCGGGGGCTCTGGCTCCTTTTCAGGTGTTTTTTCACTCCCTTTTTTCTCCTCCTTCACTTCCTTTTCACTCCCCTTTTTCTCCTCCTTCACTTCCCTTTCACTCCCCTTTTTCTCCTCCTTCACTTCCCTTTCACTTCCCTTTCTCTCCTCTTTCAATTCCCTTTCACTCCCTTTTTTCTCCTCTTTCACTTCCCTTTCACTCCCTTTTTTCTCCTCCTTCACTTCCCTTTCACTCCCCTTCTCCTTATATTCCTCGGGCACGATTTGCGGAATCTCCGTTTCCTTTACGTCAGAGGGGCGATAGGGCACGTTCAGGCCGTCGAAATACTTGTTTTTATAGGCGATGAAGGCCTTCAGAATGCCGCGTGAATAGAGATTGGCGGAACTTTCGGCGTTAAGGAACCTTTCTTCGTCGGGATTCGAGATGAAACCGAGTTCGAGCAAGCAGCCGGGCATCGACGTGAGGCGCAAAACGGCCAGGTTGTTCTGGTGGGCGCCCTTGTCCAGACGGCCCGTGGCGGCACAGACGTGTTTTTGCATCAGTCGCGAGAGTTCCACGCTGCGCTCCATGTTCGCGTCCTGAATGAATTCGAAGAGGATGTTGCTCTCGGGCGAGTTCGGGTCGAAGCCCTGGTAGCGCTGCTTATAGTCTTTCTCCATCGAGATGACGGAGTTTTCCCGCTTTGCCACTTCCAGATTCTGCCTGATGCCGGCCTGACTGCCTGTGGTCATGCTACGTCCGAGCGTGTAGGTCTGATAGCCTCGCACCGACTTCGAGCCACCCACCGAATTGATGTGGAACGAGAGGAAGAGGTCGGCCTTGTTCTTGTTGGCGATTTCGGCCCGTTGCCAGAGTTCGAGGAAGCGGTCGGTGGTGCGCGTATAGACCACTTTCACGTCGGGGCAGTTGCGCTCCACCATTTTTCCGAAGGCCAGCGCATATTTCAGTGCCAGATGCTTCTCTTTCGAGATTTTGCCCACGCAGCCCGCGTCCTTTCCACCGTGTCCAGCATCGATGACGAGCACGAACTTGCCCGCCGCCATCACCGACAACGGCATCAGGAGCATCAGGCTGAGCATCAGCAGTGCTTTTTTCACATTATTATAATATATCGTTTTTCGCATTCGTACTTATTAGAAGTTGTCGTTTCGCTTGGGAGTTAGAGGCAAACTCTTTAACTCCTTAACTCTTTAACCCTTTAATTTTAAAGAAACTTCCGCTCCGTCGCAGTCGGCTCCCATCGGCGGATTCTTCTTGACGACGCTCACCTCCACGCATTCTACCTGTGGAAATGCCTCCAACAGTGCTTTCCCGATGTTCCACGCCACGCTCTCAATGAGGTTTTGGCGCACGGACATCGTTTTTTTAACGATCTCGTAGGCATCGGCATAGTTCAGCGTGTCGGCCACGTTGTCGGTCTCGGCGGCTCGGCTGAAATCGTAGTCCATCCGAATCGTCACCTCGTAGTCGTTTCCAACCACTTTTTCCTGTTCCAAAACGCCGTGGTAGGCGTGGAAACGAAGGCCGTGCAGCGCAATCTGGCCGGAACTCTGTTCGTAGCTCATAGTAGGTCGTCGCTGCCCTCGGCGGTGTATTTCTTCAGTGCTCGCTCCACGCCCACTTTCCACGTGTTGATACTCTCGTCTTGCAGGTCAAGCGAGGACACGAGTTTCACCACGTGCTCAATGGGCATCCCGTAGCGCAACACGCCCGAGATGAGCTTCGCATAGTTCCAGTATTCCTTGTTGAACTTCTCCGAAAGGCCCTCGACGGTGGTTTTGTAGCCGCGCTTGTTCTCGAACTGGAAGTCGTAGCGCTTCGTTCCGTCGTCGTTCACCTGCTTGATGATTTTCCCTTTCGTCACGGTTTTCGGCAACACGATTCCCTCGTCG
>DFHC01000155.1:0-570 GCA_002372575.1 bacterium UBA3734
GTCCGAGTCCCGTTTTCCGCTCTCGTTTGTCGGAGAAAATTATTTTTAACCCAAATGAATTTATACCTTAGATACTTTGACAACGAAGCATTGGTAACAAATGTTGACGATGCCGTTGAGTTTTTGTATTCAATTCCAGAAATTGGAATGAGCCAGCAGTTAGAGGCCGATATACGGGATTATTACGCCAGCGACGTGATGTACCCGAAAAGATACAAAGTGCGCCCCCGCGTCTATTTCATCGTGATCAAGACGACGGCAGAATCCATGCTCGATTTCAAGCAGAAGAAGGCACTCCGTCCGGCAACGGCCAGCGTTCCGCAAGGCGAGTCGAAAGGCGCGGTGTCCCCGGCAATCATGCGACTCTCGGAAGACTGTCCGGGATGGTACGAGGGCGAGCTGAAGTTCAAGCGCGTGGCCATGGTGCCCTCGACGGGAAAGTTTGAATACCGCGACACCACGTTTGTGGCGCAGTGCAAGGCCAATTCCGGTCTCGACTGCTACAGCCGCATCGTGGAGCACCTGCGCCAGCGGGTCGATTCCCGCTCGCAGTTCCCCTCGGCCAAGGGC
>DFHC01000155.1:623-6227 GCA_002372575.1 bacterium UBA3734
GTTCCCCTCGGCCAAGGGCAAGAATTTCCGTTTCAGGTATTTAGGCATGTGGAAATAACTTTTTAAGGAGGAAAAGTATGAACAAAGTAATGTTAATCGGAAACGTCGGCAAAGAGCCCGACGTGAGGTATTTCGAAGCTGATCAGGCCGTGGCACAGGTGAGCCTGGCAACGACCGAGCGTGGTTACACACTGCAGAACGGAACGCAGGTTCCCGAGCGTACGGAATGGCATAACCTCGTCTTCTACAGAAGGCTGGCCAAGATTGTGGAGCAATACGTCCACAAGGGCGACAAACTCTACGTCGATGGCAAGATTCGCAGCCGTTCCTACGACAACCAACAGGGACAGCGCAAGTACGTCACCGAAATCATCGTTGACAACATGGAGCTGCTGAGCCCGCGTCCGCAAACCGCCGGCGATGCCGCCGTGCCGACGCCGCCCGTGCAGGAAGCCGACGACGAGCAGACTTCAGACGTACCGTTCTAATTTTTTCAGAAGAAATTGGAAACTGTTGATATTCAGCAGATCAGCGACCTCGTCACCTTTCACCCCATCACGTTGGGTGTCGCGGTGGCTGCTGGTCTGTCCATACTTTTACTGTGCATTTCAGCCTTCATCAGCGGGTCTGAAATCGCCTTTTTCAGCCTTTCACCGACCGACATCGCCGAAATCAACGAGGAGAAAACGCCAACCGACTCGCGCATCCGCGAATTGCGTGACGACAGCGAGCGCACACTGGCCACGATTCTCATCACGAACAACTTCGTGAACGTCACCATCATCATGCTCAGCAACTACGTCTTTGCGTCGTTGGTGCAGTTCCGCGCGGTGTGGCTCGAATTCCTCGTCATCACGGTGCTGCTGACGTTCCTCCTGCTGCTCTTCGGCGAAATCATGCCGAAGGTATATAGCCGTCAGGCACCGCTGAAATACTGCCGGAAATGCGTCGATTTCGTCATGCTGATGCGCCGGATTTTCTGGCCGCTCGAAAGCCTGCTGATTCGCAGTGGAATGTTGGCCGAGAAGGTGATTCAGCCCGAAAACATCGTGTTGAGCGTCGATGACCTGGAACAGGCGCTCGAACTCACCGACAAGGATGAAATCCGCGACGAACAGCAGATTCTGAAGGGCATCATCCGTTTCGGCGACGAAACGGCCAAGGCCGTGATGACCAGCCGTCAGGACATTGTCGATATCGACATCCGGTCGAGCTTTGCCGACGTGCTCAGCTGCATCGTCGAGAACAACTACAGCCGCATTCCCGTCTATCAAGACAACACGGACAATATTCGTGGAATCCTCTATATCAAAGACCTGTTGCCCCACTTGTCGAAACCGCAGAATTTCCGTTGGCAGAGTCTGATTCGTCCGCCGTATTTCGTGCCCGAGACGAAAAAAATCGACGACCTGCTGCGCGAATTTCAGGAAAACAAGGTTCATATCGCCATCGTGGTGGATGAGTTCGGTGGCACGAGCGGCCTGATTACGCTTGAAGATATTCTGGAGGAAATCGTCGGCGAAATCAATGACGAATTCGACGAAGACGAGCGTTTCTATTCGAAGCTCAACTACAACACCTATCTTTTCGAGGGAAAAACCCTGCTCACCGACTTCTGTAAGGTCACGGGCACCGACGATGAGGTTTTCTCAGAGGTGGAAGGCGATGCCGACACGCTCGCAGGCCTGCTGCTCGAGCTCAAGGGCGACTTCCCGAGCCTTCACGAGCAAATCGACTATGCTCACTTCACCTTCGAAGTGATGGCCATCGACGAGCGTCGCATCAGCCGCATCAAGGTCACGATTCATTGACTAAGGGCGAATGATTCATGCAAAAAAATCGGGCTGCATTTCTGCAGACCCGATTTTTTTCAGTGTTGATTTTTGATTTTTGAAGCCCCCTCCTTACTCCCCCAAAAGGGGGAGAGAAAGGCTCCCTCTCCCTTTGGAGAGGGCTGGGGAGAGGCTGTTACTTCACGACCACTTTCTTGCCATTCTGGATGAACACACCCTTCTGGGCCTTCACGACGCGCTGACCCTGCAGGTTATACACGGGAGCATTCTCAAATGCGCCATTTTCGATGTTCTCGATGGCGGTTGCCTCGTTGCCACCCAGTTCGAAGCCTTCTTCGAAGAATGCCTTGGCGGGTTGGGGAGTGGTGCCTTCGACATACGACAGATAGGCTCTGTTGGCAGAAAGCGAACTGCCGTCGGCCAGTTTGTAGAAGCCGACCTTGCCGTTCTTTTGGTTGAGCACGACGGGGGTTTCGCCTTGCAGATCGGCTTTTGCCGTCTTGACGAGAACACCCTTCAGGTCGTTGTCGCCGACGGTAGTGGTGGTTTCCTGAATGGTGGCTGTCAGCGTCGAAGCATCGCTAATGAGCAGCACGGCTTCTTCAGCAGGAATTTCGTCGCCAGCCAACGTGTACTCGGCCTGCTTGCCATTTACCTTCACCGTGTAGGCAGCTGCCTCGCTCAGTACCACGGGGAAGGGCAAATAGGTGGTGGCATAGTTCTTTCCACCGACGGCATTCATGGTGATATCAAAGGTTTTGTCAATAGCGTCTTCCACGGTAAACCAGCTGGGTTCTGCGTCTTTTGTCCATGACACCACTCCGTCCCAACTTGTTCCGTGCCAATATCCAATCGTCATGTTGTTGTTATTCGGGTTCGTATATGGCTCTGTGCTGATGGCCACGTTTCCATTTCCATCTACCGGGGTGAATGTGAATTCTTTAGCATCACTTTCTACGTTGGTAAACGGGAGTAATTGGTCATTTGCATTTGTGGGGAACTGCTTTCCAAACAATCCCTGCGAACTAACGGTGTATTTGTTACCGTTTTTTACCAGCTTCAAGACCGTAGCCGGGCAAATGGCAGAGTAGAGAACAAGTCCATTGCCTTTACTTGAGTTAGAACTTGTGCCGAAGCCGACATATTTCGAGTATCTGGTGTTTTTAATCAGATAGTATCCCGCTTCGGGCATCAGGTAAGCACCCTCGGATGCTTTCGCTGCGTCTAACAAACTAACGAGGTTCTCGTATTCTCCTTGTGTCCAAGTGTCGCTAGTGTGAGCGTTGTATTCCTGCAGCAGATTCGCTACGTCGGAGTTGCTGCTGGTTAATTTGAAATAGCCGCCATCGATGCTTTCAATCCAAGGCTTGATGTTTGTGTTGACATTGTCGGTGTAGTCTTCCAACTTGGTGTAATAGATTACAAAATCTGTGATTTTACCTCTTTCACCTGATTCTAATGTGATAACTGTAATCGTAGTTGAGACAGTATTCAAGCCCGTAACAGTCATCTGAACATTAGATGTGCCCTGAACGTCCCGTCCGTTGGATGAAAATTTAACGGCTACGTTATTAGTCCATGCGGCGTTTTGGCCAGTAAAGGTAAAACCTGTGATGCGGTAATCCCCGGCAATGGAAATCGTTAGGGTAAGAAGGCCGTCAGCACCCTTTTGACACATCAGAACACCATTGCCTGTGTTCCATGCCTGACCATTTTTTTCCGATGCACCAGTGATGGTAACAACGGGTTTCCCCGTAGCGTTGCTCGTCCAAACTTTATTCGTGGTGTAGGTACCGTCGTTATTTGTCCACTTTGCATTACCAGAGGTGACGGTGATAGAGCCGTCTTCAGCCCATGCTCCTGTGCTGATGAGCGCGAAAAGCGCTATAAGTTGTAAAAATTTTTTCATGACGATTTTGTTTTAGTTGTTCAAAGTCCAATTCTCAATGTAATTCAGTCTTCCCAAACAGAGTAGGGGCGATAGTCAAATGTTTCTTCTTCAACATCGCTTTCCTTTGCGAATCCGTCGGTAACCTCCGTGTTGGGGTCGATGGACATCGAGTCCATCAGGCATGTTCCTTTCATCTGAAGGAACTTGCAGCTTGGTTTTAAATACTTTAGTTTTTCCATGTTTTCTTTAATGTTTAGTACTATTATGTTTAATTATGTTGTGTTTTGTGTGATGTTATCTGGTGCAAAGGTACATCTTTTCTATGAATACGGAAAAAATATTCTGTATAAATTGTGTTTTTTTAACATATAATTATTTATTAATGATTGAAATTGTTTGTATTGACTTAATAATGATTGAATTTTCGTTTGTATTTTGTCGGGTTTGTGGTTATTTCTTTCGTTTAATCGTATGCTTGAACTTCAGCACTGCAAAGTTCAGGTGGTCTCTTGTTTCCACGCCATACCACTTTGCCACTGCGAAGTCAAGGGCTTGTTAATAAATTTTAACAAAAGAAGAGGCTCCCTACTTTTTGTTTTTGTCAAAAAAAAACACTACCTTTGCAAGCGAATCATTCATGTGGAAAAGAAGTATGAAGAAATTTCTGACGTATTTATTGACTTTTTTAGGGCTGACCGCGGCTTGCGGACAGCGGAACTATGAGAATGCCGACGTGAAGCAGTTTGCCGAGCTGATTGGCGGTGAGAATGTGGTTGTGCTCGACGTGAGAACAGCGGAGGAATATGCCGACGGACATCTTGCCGGAGCACTGAACATCGACGTGAATGCCGACGGATTTGTGCAGGCGGCGAAAGAGGCATTGCCCACGGAGAAGACCATCGCCGTTTATTGCCGTGGCGGTCGTCGCTCGGTGAAGGCTTGCGAGCTGTTGGATGCCGAGGGTTTCCAGACGGTGAACCTGAAGGGTGGCTATATGGCTTGGGAAGAAGAAGGAATGCCCACAACGAAGGAATAACCAACGAAGAAATGACCATGGAAGGAGCCAATCTTATTTTTAAAATCGACGACGGGCGCGGTATGCTCTCTTTCGAGGGCAGGCTCGACACAACGGCAACGACGCACGTGCAGCAGGAGCTGGACCAGGTGTTTCAAAATGCTGCCAGCATCGCGGAACTGACGTGGGATGCCAGCGGCATGACCTATATTTCCAGCTCCGGCCTGCGCATCATGCTGATGCTGAGGAAGCGTTTTCCGTCTTTCAAAGTAACCAATGTGTGTCCCGACGTCTATAGCGTGTTCGAGATGACGGGTTTCACGAAGATGATGCCGGTGGAGCGCGGTCTGCGGCAGATGAGCGTGGAGGGCTGCGAGGAAATTGGTCGCGGCGGCGTGGGCGTGGTCTATCGCGTGTCGGACGATACGATTATCAAGGTGTTTCGCGAGGGCACGGGCATGGCCGACGTCTCCAACGAAATCGTCATGGCCAAGGAGGCCTTTCTGCTCGGAATGCCCACCGCCATCTCGTTCGACATGGTGCAGGTGGGCAGGCAATACGGACTGGTGTACGAGCTGCTCAGGGCGCATACGCTGAGCCAGTGCTTGAAGGCGCATCCTGATCAGGTGGACCACTATGCGCGGCTGTATGCCGGACTATTTCGCCAGCTTCATAGCATTGAGGTTCCTGCCAACGGCGTTATTCCCAACGCCCACGAAAACGACGAGCGCAGCATCAATCATATCCGCCGCTATTTCGACGACAAATCCGTGGATATGCTCCTGCAAGTTCACCGTGCGATTCCGCAAGACAAGCGCCTGCTGCACTGCGACCTGCAATCGAAAAACGCGATGGTGCAGGGCGACGAGCTCATGCTCATTGACATGGGCGAGGTGGGCTACGGC
>DFHC01000155.1:6278-7243 GCA_002372575.1 bacterium UBA3734
GGCGAGGTGGGCTACGGCCATCCGCTGCTCGACCTCTCGCATGCCCACTCGGCGATGGTGGGTCTGGTGGGCGACTACGAGGCCACCGTTGGCATTCCGAGGGAACTGGGCGTGCAGGTGTGGGAAAAGATGCTCGGCTATTATTTCGAGGGCACAGACGAGGCCACGTTTGCCCACCGTCTTGAGCAGATTGAGGTGGCTTCGTATGTGAGGAACTTCAGTTGGCTGTCGCTGTCGGACTCTTTCCCTGCCGCGGTTGTTGACGAGTGTCGTCGCGTGTTCCAGGAGCGTGTTGTGGGTCAGTACGACCGGATTCTCGCCGTCAGCAAGACTTTCTCAGACTGGACGCTGTAGTTTTTCTTTCGACAAGCGCTGATAGGCCAGTCGCTCGTCGCCCGAGGCCAGCAGGATGATGCCGCAATAGGAAAACCCGTGTTTTTCGAGGTTGTGCTGCATGATTCGGTTGTTGCGGTGCGTGTCGATGCGGATGTTTTGCTCGTTGGCAAAGCAGAAGTCCATGATGTCGCGGAAGATGCCGTGGACGTCGGGTCGGCTCGCGATGCGATGGACGACGTGATAGGGCAGGGTGTCGTCGAGCCATTGGCCGTCGTAGATTTTCGCGTAGGTGGGTTCGGGCGAGCGCAGAAACGCAAAATAGCCCACAATCCGTCCGTTTTCCTCGATGACGAAACTGCCATTTTGTGCGATGTCGGCCCGTACCGCTTCGAGCGAGGGGTATCCCTCTCTCCACTGCGTGGCATTGCCCGACGCTGCCATGATGCCCTTTGCAGCTGCGAACACCTTGATGATTCCCTCGCCGTCTTGTGGCAGGGAAGTGCTGCGGATGAGTCGGTTTCCGTCGGTTGTGGATGGTTTGTTCCGGTTCAAATGAGGGAGGCGTTTAAAGATTTGGGAATTTCGTCTTCCGAAAAAATATCGGAAGAGCGGAATACGGGACTCGAACC
>DFHC01000007.1 GCA_002372575.1 bacterium UBA3734
TCGAGTCCAAGTGTCGACACAAGAATAAGTGGCTGAATTTCAGCCACTTATTTCTTTATCTCGATTCCGAAACATTTCTCTGCCTCAGAACTTGAATTTATAGTCGAATCCAAGCACATGGGTGCTACGGTCGTTGTAGCCGAAGCGCGAGGGGTCGAAATTGGGCGAGGAGAGGTCGTACACGGGGTTTCCGCTGCTGTCGGTTATGCCTCGAACGTATTGCAGCAGGCCTTCGCCGTTGTCTTCCGACGGCTTATGCTGGTAACGGTAATACACCTCCACGGAGTGCTTCTTGTTGATTTTGTACTCGATGCCGGCAGTATAGCGCATTTTATGGATGCCGAAGCCCGAGCCGCCGTTATACATCTCGACGTTGGCATAGGGTTTCCATTTCAGGCCCTTCTTGTCGTATTCCACCTGAATGCGCGAGCGCAGATAGAACGTGTTTTTGCTGTTCACGGTGTCGATTTCCGACGGGTCTGTCCGAGAATCCAACTCTTCGCTGTCCCACTCGTTCAGCATGTATTTCGTGCCGTAGCGACCCATCGACGTTTCTTTTCGAATGTTGTACTGGCCTTGCTCGCGCAGCGAAACCTCGAAAGAGCCGAATTTCTTGTGCAAAGTGGCCGAAAGGAACACACGATGACGATTGTTCCAATGGGGATTCGAGGTGCGAATCTTGATGTTCTTGGGTTCTTCTTCGTCGTCGTCAAGATATTTTGTCACTTTTCCCTTCGTTTCGGCGAGGGAGTAGTAACGAATGAACTTGTAGCCGGCCTCCAGCTTCAGCCATTTCGTGGGCTTATAAACTCCGTTGAGGCCAACGGTCCAGCGTTCGAGCTCCTTCGCATTGTCTTGCAAGCGGAATTCCGACTCGAATCCAACGCTCCACTTCTTGTTGATTTTCTTCTGCAACTCAATCGACGTCCACACGCCGAAGTCGTCGCTCTGTGCCGTAGCAATCAGCGTGGTCGCGAAAAAGGCGAAAAACAATACTATTTTCTTCATATACAATTTACGAATTTACAATTTATTTTACGATTTGACAATTTTACGATTTTACTTTTTGGGAGTTGCAGGAGTTCAGGCATTTGTCCCTTTCACTCCCCTTTCACTCCCCTTTCACTCACTTCCCTTCGTTGGGTTGGGGGGAGGCTCACACCGTTGACAGGTCATTCTTGTCCAATTTCAGTTTCGAGTCTATGAGGTCGTTTTTGTCGTCCCGTTGCGGATGGTAGTAGATGCGGATAATGGCCATGTCACGAAGCATATCGATGGCTCCGATGTGCACCTTATAGACGTCCACACCGAGCCGCTCGCGCAGGTCGGCCAGAAGTTCCTCTCTCCGCTCGGGCTTGATGAGTTCGATGCGGTCGTACTGAACGAGCCTCGTGTGCTCCATTTTCAGCATCTTCTCACACAGCCAAATGGCGAGGAAGAGAATCAGGTCGGTGAGCAGGATTTCGACCAGCGTCACCGATGTAGCAATGGCATTGACCACCGCCATCGACACGATAACGAACATATAGGTCATTTCGCGCACGGGCATCGTGTCGGTGCGATAGCGCATAATCGAGAAGATGCCAAACAAGCCGATTCCGATACCCATCGAGGTTTTGCCGCCGAGCTCGTCGAGTCCGAAAATCATGAAGAACACGAGGAAGAAAATGGCGATGCTCGTGAGCAGGAACGTGAAGTAGAAGTCGCGGCGATGACTCTCTCGGTAGTACAGCCGGTCGATGATGAGCCAACTGAAGCCCAGGCAGATGAAGAAGCGAATCATCATCTCGGCAAAAACGGGCGTGACATGGAAATTCAATAGTTCATTCATATTTTTGCAATATTTTATTGATTTCGATGAGTTTCTCTTTGAAGCGGTTCACGGGCAGCTGCGCGTTGGTCAGCGCCGAGCCCATGCAGTATTTCGAGAAGCCGTGGGGCTGGATGCGCAACTGGCGCAGCATTTCCAGCACGGGCGAGTAGCAGAGTCCGTCGCGCTTGAGTTCGATGACGACGAGCGGGTTCATCTGGCGTTCCTCGCCGCTTACAAGGTTGTGGAAGGCGAGGTTCGTGTCGATGGTGAGACGCTCGGTTTTCGCGTGGTTCACGAGTGTGATGCGATCGAATTGGTTGCGGATAGCCGGCTGCAGAGAGTCGGCATCGTAGCGCAGGTGAGCGGCGAGGAAGAGGCGTTTTTGCTCGTCGGCGAGGTTCATGTCGCTGACGGGGATGCGCTTTTTCTTCGTGCGCCCGTGGTTGTTCTTCGTTTTCACCTCCATAAACTGCAAATTCGAGCTGACGTAGGTGCGGAAACGGATTTTCTGGCGTCCGGCGTGGCCTGCCTGATGAATGCGGTACATGGCGAAGTCGTGGGTGTCGAAATAGGTGGTCTCGTAGCGCGAGAGGCGGTTTCCGCTGAGGTCCTGCGCACGATATTCGTCGCGGGCCATGTCGAGGAGCAGAAGCAGGCGGTCGCGCGTCGTCACGAACTTCGTGTCGATGCGGTTCATCAGTTTGATTCCACTCATCTCATCGAGCGTAATCGGACTGAAATCCTGCAATATTTCCGACAAATTCCCTTTCACTTCTCCCAATTTTTTTATTCTTGAAGTTTCGGATGTTTCACATCCTCAACGAATCGGTGGTACGAGGGTGCGAAGGTCAGCCTCTTCGAGGCCGAGGGTGCGAGAATAGTTTTGTTGATTTGAACGTTCTGTTACAGAGGGTATTCTCGTACCCACGTTCTCCCGTACCCCCGAAACTTAAATTATTTTTAATTCTTAAAGAGGTACTCCGCAATCTGCACGGCATTCAGCGCGGCACCCTTGCGAATCTGGTCGCCCGAGAGCCACAGCGTGAGCCCGCACTCGTCGGCCAAGTCCTTGCGGATGCGTCCCACGAAAATGTCGTCCTTGCCAGCCGTGTCGAGCGGCATCGGATAGACCAGCTTCGCCGGATCGTCCACGAGCGTACAGCCCGGCGCGGCAGCAATGGCATTGCGAGCCTCCTCCACGCTGATGGGGCGCTCCGTCTCAATCCAAACGCTCTCGGAGTGCGAGCGCAGCGAACTCACGCGCACGCAGGTGGCCGAGCAACAGGCGTCGGTGTGCATGATTTTACGCGTCTCGTTGAACATTTTCATTTCCTCCTTCGTGTAGCCGTTTTCCGTAAACACGTCGATTTGCGGAATCACGTTGTAGGCCAACTGGTGCGGGAACTTGCTCACCGTGACGGGCTCTCCGTTGAGCAACTCCTTGTATTGCTGCTGCAACTCGTCCATGGCGGCAGCACCGGCTCCACTGGCACTCTGGTACGACGACACGCGAATGCGCTTGATGTGGCTCAACTTTTCCAGAGGCTGCAACACCACAACCATCATGATTGTCGTGCAGTTCGGATTGGCAATGATGCCACGCGGACGGTTCAGCGCGTCTTCGGCGTTGCACTCGGGCACCACCAGAGGCACGTCGTCGTCCATACGGAACGCGCTCGAGTTGTCGATCATCACGCAGCCGTGCTTCGTAATCGTCTCGGCAAACTCCTTCGAGGTGCTGCCGCCAGCCGACACAAATGCCACGTCGATGTCTTTGAAATCGTCGTTGTGCTGCAAAAGTTTCACTTCGTATTCTTTGCCGCGAAACGCATATTTGCGTCCGGCACTGCGGCTGGAGCCAAACAGCACCAGCTCGTCGATGGGAAAGGCGCGCTCGGCCAAAATACGCAGAAATTCCTGCCCCACGGCTCCGCTTACGCCCACAATAGCTACTTTCATATTCTTTTTTTTACCTTTTTACCTTTAGTTTACGATTATGACGGTTTTGAATGGGCAAAGTTAAATAAAACAATGCTAAAAACCATCAATTTGCCAATTTTTTAGGAAATATTAAAAGGAAGAAGAGCCTGAATTTTCCATTTTTTGAGAAAATCCAAGCTCTGTCTTACTTTCGAGACAGGGTGTGATGCTTATTCCGAGAGCATCGTCACCTCAATGCAGCGTTTCGAGTCGAGTAGCCGTTGCGCCATGCGCTGCACGGCCTCGGCGCTCATCTTCTCGACCATCTGGCAGTAGTCTTTGTCGAAGTCGGCATCGTCTTCGAGTTCGTGCCAGATGACGTAGTCCCAGTAGTCGTCAGTGATGGCGACCTGGGCGTATTGCTTCACGAGATATTGCTTCACTTTATCCATCGACGAGGCCGCTGGACCGTGTTGGGCGATGTGTCCCAACTGCCTGTAAATGATGGGGTTAAGTTCCTCGTAGCGCGTCGGGTCGGCATTGTACGAGATGCGCAGCAGGGCATTGGGACGGTCGTCGCGCTCGAGCGAGAAATCGACGCTCACGCCGTAGGTTCCGCCCTTCTCCTCGCGCACGGAATCGGTGTAGGCAATGGACAAGACGCGCTTCAGGAAGTCGAGTTCGAGGTCGCTCTGGGGCGAGAAATCCACGTCGGCAGTGTGGTAGATGCTGACGTTGGCGAGCGGCGTGGCCATCTTCTTCGTGAAGCGATGAACGCTGCTGCCGCCCACGATTTGCGGAATGTTTGCCTCGTTTGTCTTCTCACGCTTGTCTGAGGCGGGCAACGTGGCCAGATACTGGCAGAGCAGCGTGCGCAGAGCGGCCTCGTCGTAGTTGCCGATGATGACCGTCTGGAAATTGGCAGCGTTCGAGAATCGCTCCTGATAGATTTGGAAAATGCGGTTGTAGTTGGCCTTGTCGAGCGTGGCCTGCACCACGGGCTCCATTCTGGGATGGTGGCCGTAGAGGATGGCGCGGATGGAGTCGCTGTAATCGACGCGCGGCGCGGCATTGCGGTTGGTCAGGAACGAGCGTGTGCGATTCATCAGGCTCTGGAAGGCAATCGTGTCGCGACGCGGCTGCGTGAAGTAGAGATGCACGAGTTCGAACATCGTCTTGATGTCCTTGACCGAGCCGCTCGCCGTGATGCTTTGGCCTCGCGAACTTACCGACGGACTCACGCGCACGGCCTTTCCCGTGAGCATCTTGCGCAGCGTGGAAGCGTCGAAATTGCCCACACCGGCCTCGGTGACACTGCTGCTGATGAGCGAGAAGTTCGGAATGTCTTCGTCGCCATAGAGCGACGTGCCGCCCTCGCCCTTGAGCGTCATTTGGATGCCGTCGGCGGTGTTGGCGGTCTTTTTCGCATAGACTTTCATCCCGTTCGACAGCGTCAGTTCCGTAAAACCGTGTTTGAAGGGCTTTTCGGCGACAATCGAACCCTTTTCGGGCAGTTTTTCCATCAAATTTTCCGCCAATTCGACATCTTTGAAGGGCGCGAAATGCTGTTGCTGGGTGGTGAGCACGACCTGCTTCAACAAATCTTCGTCGGGCAATTTCGTGCTTTCCTTGTCGGGACCGTAGAGCACGAGCACTTGGTTTTGGTTGGTGATCAGTTCTTTCGCAGCCCGATTCACCTCGTCGAGCGTCACCTCGCGGTCGAGTTTCTGCGTATTTTTCAGGCTAAATTCAGCCGAAACAATCGGTTCGCCCGTCAAGAAATGCGTCACACATTGGTTCACGAAATGGCTGTTGCGGCGGTCGTTGCGCTCTTTGTAGCGACGCTCGGAAGCGGTCAGTCGGATGCGCTTGGCACGACCGAGTTCGCTTGCCGTAAAACCGTGCTGACGAGCCTGTTCGACGACAGAAACGGCAGAAATCAGTCCGCCGAGAATGTTCTCCTGCTTGCAACTCACCGACAGCGCAAACGCTTCTTTCGTGCGGCTCACGAAGAACGACCCAGCGCGTCCCGAAGCACTCATAAACGGCGGATTGGCCAACTGCCTGAGGTTCGACAATCGGTCGTTGAGCATCGTGCCGATGAGGCCGTCGAGATATTCGTCGCGCAGGTATTTCAGCGAGTTTTTCTCGCTGTCGGGCGTGGCGTCGCGCTTCATATAGAGGTGCGCCACCACGATGGGCTGCTCGGCGTCTTTCTCGATGGTGACAATCATTTCCTCGTTGTCAGGCACGGGGTAATAGACCCTTTCGGCAGGATTTTTCGGCTTGGGAATCTTTGAAAACAGTTTTTTTACTTTCTTTTCGACCTTATCCACGTCGATGTCGCCAACGATGACAATGGCCTGCAAGTCGGGACGATACCACTTTTGATAATAGTCGCGCAGGTCTTGGTAGGGGAAGTTATCGACGATGTCCATCGAGCCGATGGGCAGACAGTCTTCGTATTTCGAACCCTTGTAGATGCGCGGCATCACATTCTCCGTCATTCGCTGCATCGCCATGCCTGCGCGACGCGTGCGCCACTCCTCGTGAATCACGCCGCGCTCCTTGTCGATTTCCTTGTCTTCGAGCAAAATAAAGTGGCTCCAGTCGTTCAGCACGAGCAGACACGAGTCGAGGATTCCCTCGCGCTTCAGCGGCACGGAACCCATGTGATAGACCGTCTGATCGACACTCGTATAGGCGTTCAGGTTGGCACCGAACTTCACGCCGATGCTCTCGCACCAGGGCACGATGCCCAAGCCCCCCTTCCGTCCCCCCGATTGGGGGGAAACTCCTGGGAAGTGTTTCGTGCCGTTGAAGGCCATGTGTTCCAGAAAATGCGCCAGTCCGCGCTGACGCGGCTCTTCGAGGATGCTTCCCACGCGCTGGGCGATGTAGAAATCGGCCAGTCCAGCCTCTTTGGCGTTATGGCGCAGGTAGTAGGTCATTCCGTTTTTCAGTGTGCCCTTGCGCACGGCAGGGTCTTGGGGCAAAGCCTCCTCCCGACTTTGCCCGAAAATGGGAGGAGTCAGGAGGAGAATGGATAGAATCAGTAAAATAGTCTTTTTCATCTTGTTTTAATCCTTCAGCAGCGTCGGCTGTGCCTCGGGTTCGAAATCGTTGGTAGAATTGTTTGTGTCGATGTATTTTCCATTGGCATCCTGCTTGCGCACGACGGCCTTGTTGTAGCGCGTCTGGTCCCTATCTACCTTTCCGCAGTAGGTCCAGCCGGCATCGAGGGCGGCAGAGGTGACAATCCACTGGAATTCCGACTCCACGCTCAGGTTCACGGCATCGAGAATCCACGCATTGGGCACTTTGAAGGTGTTCGTGCTCATCGGATAGGCATTTCCAGCGACCGTGAGGACGTATTCGGCCTTGTAGGCATAGTTTTCGAGCCAGTTTTCCTTCGTGGTCTGCATCTTGGCGATGGCATACGAGCGGTAGCCTCGGTTGTGGAAGCCATAGACGGTGGCCGTGTAGCAATACCACTTGTCGAGGTTGGGGGTTGCGCCGTCGGGGTCGGTGAAACGGGGGTTCGACGACTCGTCGTAGAACTCGAAGTCGGCACCCGTCAGGTCGATGGAGTTGGGGTTGGCCTCTTTGTGGTTGATGGCGTTGATGGCCAGCACGAGGCTCTTGCCCGGCTCCACAGCCACCGACGTGCCATTACCCGGAATCATATAGACGGCATCGGTGGAGAAGGCTTCGTTCATCACGTCGGGCGTGTAGTCGCGCTTCGTGGTGGTCAGGAATTCCGACTCGAGCACGGCGATGCTGTCGGCGTAGAGCGTCACGTCGGAGTTGTTCGAGATGACGATATAGGCATCACCGCCGCTGTACTGGTTGCCCTCGGGCGTGGTCGTGCCCGTGAAGAAAATCTCGCTGATGACGAAACCACCCTCAGCTTGGAAGGAATTGACGGCGAGTTTCAAGGCATTGACGGTTTCAGACAGGGAAACACCGTTGGAAACCACCTCGAAATCGGTTTTTCCGGCCACGCCGTCCTTCAGGAACGAGATGTTGCCCTTGGCGGCGATGTTGTAGGCACCTGCCTCCAGCTCGGGAATCGTAATCACATAGTCGTCGCCCGTCTTGACAGGCATCGGCAGAGTCGTCACCCGACCAGTCTGCACGTTGGTAGCCGTGCCTTCAAAGCTGTTCAGCACCACATCGCTGACGTTGATGGGCATTTCGAGCGTCAGACTGCCGTTTTTCACGATTACGGGGTCGTCGTCGCTGCTGCACGAAACGAAAGAAACACTCACTGCGAGGAGCATCATTAGGCTCCAGAAAATTGATTTTTTCATTGTTTTGATAGTTTTAATTGTTGATAATTGGTTTTATTTGTAATTCTTTATTTCTCATCTCCTCCCCCGTTTGGGGGAGGCTGGGAGGGGGCCTAAAATGTAATTCCCACAGCCATCCGTGCCGAAAACTGCCGCTCACCCTCCGAACAAGCGACAAAACCGCCGCCCAGCGAGGCGAAAAGACCGAAATGCTTCATCTCATAGTCGCCACGAAGCCGAGCCGAGAAATCGGCATAGTTGGCCTTGGCGAAGTCGTAGGTGTGGCGAATCATCTGCACGAAGGCGGGCTGCATATCGGCAAAAGGCATCGACAACTCGTCGCCAACGCGAGCCTCGTAAGCCGCCCGCACGTTGCCCGAGAGCATCAGCCGCTCGCTGGCACGCACGAAAGCCTCGCCCGAGAGCTCGCCGAAGACGTGCGACGTGTTGAGCCGTCGGCTGGGATAGGCATATTCCTCGCGGTCGCTCTTGTAGCCTGCACGCACGAGCACGTTCCAAAAAGTTTTTCCGTAGAGAGCCGTCAGCGAAGTTGTCAGACGGTGGTTTTTATACATCGTGAGCACGCCCAAATCGGGGTACGACGCGGTGGCCGACGAGCCGATGATGTGCTCGTCGCCGCTGCGCTTCACGTATTCAACAGCGGCAAAAATCGCCTTGTTCCTCAACTCCTTACTCCTCACTCCCAACACCACCTTCGCGCCCTGTGCATAGAGGTCGGTGAGGGGCAGGATGTAGTTTTCGACCACCTGACGGTGATAGCGATGCGACGAGAGCGCGAGATGGCCGAAGAAACCAGCGTTTTTCGTCGGCTCGGCATCGAGTTGCAGGCGAACGCCGCCGCCCGAGTAGTGCAGCGAGCGCTTGTCGCCTGAAAAACGGGCATATTCCGTGCCGAGACCCGTCATCTGATATTCGGGAATCACGCCCAGCTCGCGATAGAAATCCACGCTGTTGCGCTGCTTATAGACGTTGCCCTCGAAGGCCACTGCCCAGCGATGCTGCCAAGCCTCCCGTCCCGCGCCAAAGCGCAGTGTCAGCTCATTGACAATGCCTCGCATTCGAGGGTCGGTGTCGCGATATTCGTGGTCGGCACGGAAAAGCATCTCGGCACCCAGCAGCCAGCGTCCGAGCCGTGTGGCATAGCCGCCCTCGAACTGATAGCGCTCGCACTGCGTGTCGCCGCCGAGCGTGTCGGCCAAAACGTAGGGTTTCAGCAGGTCGAAATCGGTGGTAGAATTCCATTTCACGCCGTGTTTCTTTCCATTCGTGTAGGCGGCTTGTCCCCACACCGCAGCATGGTCGGAAAGGCGCAAAAACGTCTCCACGCGAGCCGACGGCAACAGGAACCCACGACCTTTCTCCATCACGAAAGCCTCGCTCTGCCGCTGCCAACTGGCCTCGGCTTGGAGTTGCGAGAACGAGGTGGAGAATGCCGCTCCGTGCAGGGCCGGATTCTGCCGCGCCTCGCCGCCGACGGTCTGCCACAGCCCCGTGTGCTCCACCAAGGCGGTATCCGCAACCGAAGCACGCAGCCCAAGGCTGACAAACAGCGGCAAAATGGCTATTATTTTTATTCTGTCATATCTCATAATGATCTCTATCTGTCCTCCTCCCCTTTTGGGGAGGTTGGGAGGGGCTTTATTCCAAGAAGATGATGTTGAGTGTGGCGTGGTTATGGTCTTTTTTCTCCAATGCAATGTAATCGCTGTGCGCTCTCATACGCTTCGTCATCGTCTGTCCGAGGGCGTTGCGATAGCGCACGAGCCCTTCCACGTCGGCACTGTAGCTGCTTCGAAGCAGCGGGAGGCTGAGCGTGGCGGCGTTGAAGTCCGACGAGGTGGTCACCTGTTTCGAGTTCAGGTTTGTGAGTCGCGCCGTACCCTGCACGCGCTCGATGCTGAGCGTATCGCCCGCCAAGAGCGTGATGGAGGCCGTGGCAAAAAGTTCGTCTTCGTCTTGATGGCAGGCCGTCAAAAGAAGTGAAAGGGTAAAAAGGTAAAATACTATCTTCATAATCTAACGTTCATTTCTAATCCAAAATAGGCTGTTACGTAGCGGCGGATGGTCACTCCGTTGCTTTCGTAGTCGGGCGTGTAGTCCCAGAGTTTGTTGCAAAACATCGCCACGTTCAGCCGCTCGCCGAAGAGCTTCTTCGTCACCTTGAAATTCAGGTTCATCGACATCGGAACGCGCTGTTTTTCAAATAGTTCCGACGAATTCGTACGCACCAGCCAGCGCAGATAGGTGTCGTTTTCGTCGCCAGGCTGCCAGTCGTGTATGCTGCCGTCGGGCGCGATGTACTGGTCTGGCTCGTTGCTGATGACGTTGCGTTGCTGCGTGGTGAACCACAGGAACTGCGCCGACACCGAGAAGTTCAACTTCAGCTTCGGCACGCTGGTGTCGAACGTGAAATTCGTGTTCATCCGCTCATAGACCGAGCCGTCGTTGTCTCTGTAGAGTCCCACGTACTGAATTTGCTCACCATCAAGCACTTGCGAGGGTCGGTAGGTTTCGGTGAGCGAGTTGCGATAGGTGGTGCGGAAATAGGCTCCATTCACAGTCAGACGGGTCTGAATCACGGGAAATCGCTTCGTTTCGAGCGTGTACTCCACGCCTTGTTTCAGCGTCTGGCTGCCGTTGGTATAGATGCCGAAGCCCAGCAGTTCCTGTCTTTCGGTGAAGGGAAGCGTGGCGAGGTCGGGCTGCGCCGAGAGCGGGGCGGCATCAATGCCCGACGGGTCGTATTTCTTGTAGCCATAGGGCTCGTAATGCGTCTGCGCACGGAAACCCGAGGTCATATTTTCGCGGAAATAGGTGACGGAAAGGCGGTGGCCACCCACGTTGATATCGGTCGAGAGCTCCCATTTCTTGTTTCGGGCCGGTGTCAAGGCCGGATTGTGGGTGTCGCGGACGTAGGTCATCAGATGGATGCGGCGGAAGGCGGGATTGTCGTGATAGTAGTTCAGCTGCATCAGGTCGAGATAGACCTTGTCGGGAAACAGCTGCTCCATCGTGGGATTCTTCGTGTGAAGGCCGTAGCCGGCAGAAACGCGGACGAAGGTTGGAAGCGTGGCGATGGTGAATTTCGGGAAAGTCCATCCGACATTGATGCGAGGGTCGAAATAAAACGTGCCGTGCATCGCGTAGTCCGACGGCAGGCCGTGCATCGTCGAGGCACGAACACCTGCAATCAGCTCGAACGAACCGCCCACGACAGGCAGTTTCAGGCTTTCCTCAGCGTAAAACGACAGCGTTCGGTTGGCCGGAATGTCGCTCAGTTTGCGCTCACGGGCCGACAAGCCCGGGTAGAGCGGCAGTGTGGGGTCGAACACCTGCCCGTCGCCGAAATTCTTGTCCATATTCCAGTCGAGGCCCAGCAGCAGGGCGTTCGACAGCAGCCTACTCGGCACTTGCAGGCGCGCGTTCAACTTCAGAAAGAGGTTCATCGGCTTGCCATCGACATTGTGCTGCGCCGTGTATTTATAGGGAAGGATGACGGCGTCGCTCTCGCCTTCCTCGCGCGTGGTGGCGGCCACGGTCAAGCGTTGCAGTTGCACCAGTCGCGTGCGCTCAATCAGGTCGTGTTCATAGGCCGAGGAAAGGGATACGCTGGCCGATTTCAGCCACGTTCTACGTTTCATTTTCAACGACAGCGAGGCCATCAGCGCCACGCGGTTGTATTGCGAGCGATACGAGTCTTCGGCCTGGAAATTCAGGTCGGGGTCTTCCTTGTCGTTGTCGAACGAGCCGCTGTAATCGACGTTTGTCGAAAGGCCGAGCTCGTAGGCCTTCCGATCCCACGCCTTGTGCAGACGCGCCGAAAGCGTCACGCGCTTGTAGTTTTCAAGTCGGTTGCGGGGGTCGGCCTTCGCGTTCAGGTAGTCGGCGCTCAGGTTCAGGCTCAGGCGACGCGGTTTCCATTCGAGTCCCTTCGAAGCATAGAACAGTTTCGAGCTCATATCGGCCTTCACACGGAAATTCAGGTCGCGTCCGCCCCGCCGTCGCTCAATTTTCACCAGTCCACTCGTCAAATCGCCGTATTCCACCGACGGAATGCCGCGCACCACCTCCACACTTGCAATTTCGTCGGTCGCGATGCTGCGCATGTCCACGCCGGCGTTCGTGAAGTCGCGCGAAGTGGCCTGCGAGTCCCAAGCACCGGCCAGATACTGCATATTGGCGTTGGTCGAGATGGGTGCGCCATCAACCACGAAGCTCGTGCCCAACGACGACGTGGCGTAATTTCCGCCGCCTGTGGCCGCCTCGCGCAGGCGAATCGTGTTCGGAGCCGTCAGCACGGGGTCGCTGCTCCGTCCGCCCGGCAGGAGTTCAAGCAAATCGGCAAAGCTCGAGGGTTGCAGGTGCTCCATCGCCTGCCGTTCTATCTTCGAGGCCGTGGCTAGTCCGCGACTCTCTTGCGCTGTCACTACCACCTCGCCCAGTCGGCTCACTTCGGCCTGCAGTCCGTAGCGCAAATCTTTCGTCGGTGCCGTCACGAGCGGCCTGTAGCCGATGCAAAAGAAGCGCAGTCGCACATAATCATTTTTAGGTATCGAAAAACGACCGTCGGCATCACTAAACGCAAGGATTTTGCCCGTAGATGCGTCGGAAACGGAAACGCCTGCAAGCGGTTTCAGCGTCTCGTCGTCATACACAAAACCATCTGAAACTTCCTGAGCATGAGCTACTTGCGCCCACACTACACACCACAAAACCAATATCGTTCGAATGCTCTTCATCAGTTTTTTTCTTTCGATGCAAAGGTATTAGCATTTTCCTGCGCCCGCAATACCCAAATTTAGTGAATTTTCAAAGAACTCCTGAACTCCTAAAAAAGATTGTTTTTTTTCCAAAAAATCATTCTTTTTTTGTAACTTTGCACTCGAAATGCTAAACCTCTCGCCATATTTCCCCATCACCGACCCCACGCTGACCTTTCTCGTGGTGTTGCTGATTATTTTGTCGGCTCCCATCATCATGGGAAAACTGCGCATTCCGCACATCATTGGCATGGTGCTGGCGGGCGTGGTCATCGGGAAATACGGACTGAACATTCTCGAACGCGACGCCTCGTTTGAACTCTTCGGCAAGGTCGGCCTCTACTACATCATGTTTCTCGCCGCCCTCGAAATGGACATGGACGGACTGCGCAAGAGCGTGCCCCGCATCACGCTGTTCGGACTGCTGTCGTTTCTCATCCCGTTTGCATTGACCTACGTCACCTCGGTGTGGATGCTCGGCTACAGCCACGAAGCGTCGTTTCTACTGGGGGCACTGATGTCGTCGAACACGCTCATCGCCTACCCCATCGTCGGACGCTACGGACTGCAGCGCAAGCCCAGCGTCACGCTCAGCGTGGGCGGTTCCATGCTCGCACTGCTGCTCGCACTGCTATGCGTGGCAGCACTCTCGGCGGCCCACGAGGCAGAGGGCGGGCTGTTTTTCTGGCTGTGGTTTTTCGTGAAATTCGCGCTGTTCACCGCCGCGCTGCTGCTGCTCATTCCGCGACTCACGCGCTGGTTTCTGCGACGCTACAGCGATGCCGTGATGCAATTCATCTTCGTCATGTCGATGCTCTTCATGAGTGCCGCACTGAGCGAAGCCATCGGGCTGGAGGGCATCGTTGGAGCCTTCCTCTCGGGTCTGATTCTCAACCGCTACATCCCCCACGTCTCGCCACTGATGAATCGTATCGAATTCATCGGAAATGCCCTGTTCATCCCCTATTTCCTCATCGGCGTGGGAATGCTCATCAACCTGCGCCTGCTCTTCCAGGGCGAGGGAATCCTCTGGGTGGTGCTGGCGATGGTGTTTTTCGGAACCGCGGGAAAGGGTCTGGCTGCCTATGCCACAAGTTTCCTCTTCCGAATGCCGATTTCCTCTGGCCACATGATGTTCGGACTCACCTCGGCCCACGCCGCCGGTGCCATTGCCATCGTCATGGTGGGAATGCGCACGGAGATTGGGCCTGGCCAATACCTCATTGGCGACGACGTGCTCAACGGCGTCATCATCATGATTCTCTTCACCTGCATCATCTCCACGCTCGTCACCGAGGCTGCCGCCCAGCAAATCACCATTCGCGACAAGGAAGTGGCCAATGAAGATGCCGGACGAAACGACGACGAGACGATGCTCATCCCCGTGAAATACCCCGAATATGCGCCGGAACTGCTCAACATGGCCATTCTCATGAGAAATCCGAGGAAGAATCGCGGCCTCGTGGCCATCAACGTGGTCTATGACGACAATGATATGCGCAAAAATCAGGAGCTGGGGGCGAAACTCTTGGAGCAACTCTCGCGACAGGCCGCCGCCACCGACGTGCAGATGCAGACGCAGGTGCGCATCGCAGCCAACATCGCCAACGGCATCAAACACGCCTTTCAGGAATTCCGCGCCAGCGAAATCATCATCGGACTGCACTCCGCCCACCTTTTTTCGACGAAAAACGAGGAGAAAAGCAGCCTCCTGGGCGAGCTCGAAAGCCCGAAAGCCCGATTCTGGGGGCAATTCCACCAGAGCCTATTCAACGGCCTGAACCGACAAATCACCATGGCACGACTGCGACAGCCGCTCAGCACGATTCGCCGCATTCAGGTGGCAGTGCCCTCGCGGGCGCAGTTCGAGCCGGGCTTTTTCCGCTGGCTCGAGCGCATCGCCCGACTGGCGGGGAATCTCGACTGTCGCATCCAGTTCCACGGACGCAACGACACGCTGGCCTACGTCAATGAATACATGCGCAACCGCCATCCCAACGTCAGGGTGGAACACCACTCCATGACGCATTGGAACGAGCTGCCGCAGTTGGCCTCCACCATCGCCGACGACCACCTCTTCGTCATCGTCACTGCCCGAAAAGGCACGGTTTCCTACAAGACGGCCATGGATCGGCTGCCCGAGGAAATCATGCGTTTCTTCAGCGGCACGAATATGCTCATCATCTTCCCCGACCAGTTCGGCGACGCCATGAACGAAATGACCTTCGCCCAGCCGCAGCACACCGAGGAACTCTCGTATTACGATATTGTCAGAAAGTGGATTGGGCGTTTGAGAAACTGAAACTCCTGAAAATATGATTACAACAAAAAACATCACTAAATCCTTCGGCTCCCTGCAAGTGTTGAAAGGCATCGACCTCGACATTGCAAAGGGCGAAATCGTCAGCATCGTAGGCCCCTCGGGAGCCGGAAAAACCACGCTACTGCAAATCATCGGCACACTCGACCGCCCCGACGGCGGCACGCTCGCCGTGAACGGCACCGATGTCACCACTCTTTCGCGCAAGCAACTCAGCGACTTCCGCAACCAGCACATCGGCTTTGTGTTCCAGTTCCACCAGCTGCTACCCGAGTTCACCGCCCTCGAAAACATCATGATTCCTGCTTTCATCGCAGGAAAAAGCCACAAAGAAGCCAAAACGCGCGCCGAGGAGCTGCTCCGCTTCATGAATCTCAGCGACCGCGCCACCCACAAGCCTGCTGAGCTGTCGGGCGGCGAGAAACAGCGTGTGGCCGTGGCAAGGGCTTTAGTGAACCATCCTGCCGTCATCCTCGCCGACGAACCCAGCGGCTCGCTCGACAGTCAAAACAAACAGGAACTCCACCAGCTTTTCTTCGACTTGCGCCAGGAATTCGGCCAGACCTTCGTCATCGTCACCCACGACGAAGAGCTCGCCCGCCTCACCGACCGCACCATCCACCTGCGTGACGGAATGATTGAAGGGAATGAAAGGGGAGTGAAAGAGGAGTGAAGGGGGAGCGAAGCGATAACTCAACTATCAACTGTCAACTATCAACTATCAACTGTCAACTATCAACTATCAACTATCAACTATCAACTATCAACTAAAAAAAGCAACCCCGAAAGGTTGCTTTTTTCTTAACTCCAAAGCGAAGCGATAACTTCTTCTAACTTCTTATTCTGCGATGCAAATCGTCACACGGTTCTTGTCGTTCTCGGCGAACGGCTGCACGCGCGAACCCTTGCTGTCTTTCATGATGCGCTCAGCAGGAATGTTGTACTTCTGCGTCAGCATCTGAGCCACGATATCGGCACGACCAGCAGCCAGACGGTCGTTGATCTTGTCGTTACCCGTACCAGCGTCGGCATAACCCGTCACGCTCACCTTGGCCTTCGGATACTTGTTCAGGTACTCCACAATCTCGCGAACCTTCACCTCTTCCTGCTCAACCACCTTCGTGGAGTTGATGGTGAAGAACACGTCGCGACGCAGCGGCTCCACCTTGGCAGGTTTCGGCTGGGGCTTGGGTTCCGGCTTTCTTTCCTCGACCACCTTCACAGGCTCGGGCGTGGGCTCCGGCTCAGCAATCACGGGAGCAACAGCGGTGTAGCCCTTGCCGAGGTTGATGCGCAGACCGGCCAGAGCATTGAAATACCAGTCGGCATTGCCGGCCTTCTTCGAGTTGTACTTGTCACTCAGGATGTTGGCGTTACCCTCGATGAGAAGGCGCACGGCGTCGCTCAGACGGAAAGAGAACTCCAGACCGCCGCGACCGAAAGGATTCACCTTCGTGCCGTCCCAGAGATACTCCATGTCGTAAGCGTCCAGGTTGTAGAGCGTGCGGCCAATGGCATTCGCCTCGTCGTTGTCGAAAGCGATGTTGGCACCACCACCCAAGAACAGCGTCACGTTGAACACGCGCTTGGGATTCCAGCCCGCAAACAGGTTCGACAGGTTGAACATCAGGTCCAGACCCGGAGCCACATACTTGAACTTGTAGTCGTTGTTGTAGGGATTGCCAGTCTGGTGGTCGCGGAAGTTCGACCAGCCACCCTTGCTCTGCCAGCCGTTAGCCTGGATGCGAGCACCGAAAACCGGCGAGAACTGGTAACCCAGACCCAGCTGCACATTCGGGGAAATCAGGTCCTTGAACTTGGCCTCACCCAACGTGTACTGTGCACCGCCCTGAAGAGTCAGGAAGCCGTGCTTCTTAAACTGATACTCTGTGCCGTCGGCAGCCGTATAGGTTGCCTGAGCCATTGCGGTCGTGGTCAGCATGGCGACCATCGCCACAAGAATAAACTTAATTTTCTTCATAATTACTAACTGTTAGTGAATAAATTATTTTTTGGTTTATCTTTGTTTATTTCTTTTTCTTCACAGGACGAATATTGCAGCCCGACTTACGCGATTCCCACGATATGGCAGGTTCTACTCCGTTTACAAGGATTAAGCAATATCCTGTCTGGTACGTACCATTTCCATGACGATACATCTCCTCACACCAATAGTTGCCTTGCACATTGGAGTCTAAAAGATTTGTTCCATTATAATGACCTCGACAAGGCAGGAAAATGGAGTTTCCGTTGGGGCCTGTCACCTTGTAGCCGAACACGCCCTTTCGGGTTTCCGCTGTCCACGTGCAATCATACTTTAATTCCTCAAACTGTTGTTCCGTGGGCATTTTCCAATCGCCTTTCCAGCGCACATGAGCCAAATCATATTCCGTTCCTGCAATATAGTTTGCTGGACCTGTGCTATATCCTCCATAGATGAGATTGCCCTTTGCATCAACATTGTCGGCACTCCAAAACGCATAGTTCTCCTTGAAATAGCCTTCGCTCTTTTTCTCTGTCAGTTCAGCCCAAGCCACATACATTCCGGCTTCTGTCTCGCTCTTGGCACCCACGTTGTAGCTGGCCCAGAGCGTTCCCGACCACAAACCCAGGTCCACAGCCTTGCCTGCCTCAGAAGTCTCTGGCTCTGTCGGATCGTCGTCCGAGGGGTCCGGATCTACAGCATCGTCCACATAGACAGGGCGCACAAACACATGGAGCGACTTCACACTCGTCTGGAACGACTGGCTACGACCAGTGGATATATGAAGCGCATAAGGTTCCTGATCGCTTGTTGCATTAGATGTCCAATAATATCCATGAGAAGGATGCGCTAATTCGGAAAGGTCACCGGTCATATATCCATTGATGGGAATGACGAGTGTTTCACCATTGGGGAATTCTACAGTATATTTCTGAATACCATTTTCAGTACTATACGTCCAATTTCCAAACGAGGCATCAAGGAGCTCTTGAAATTCTTCCTGCGTCGGCATTCTCCAGTGTTTGCCCCACTGAGCTGTGGCAATGTCGTATTTTGCATTGCCGCTAATATTGGTCGAGGTGTTCCCCACGGCATAATGGTTGTCGTAGGGTGAGGCGAGCGCACCCGTCGGGTCGCCCCAGCCATAATAGCCACCATATTCGTTTTCGCTCTCTGCACCGATGTTCCATTTGGCCCATTTCACGCTTAGCCCGAGGTCCACATAGCGGCAGTCGGTCGTAAAGTTCATCGTTTCTATGGCCTTCACAATATTCTCGCCCACCTTGGCGTAGGCCATCACCACGTACTGGGTATTCTCTTCGAGTCCCGTCAGGCTGAGAACCTCTTGCTCACCGGCTGGTGTGCCTGTTTTCTCTACTTTCTTGGCCGAGGCAAAGTCAAACTCCTGACCAGCCTTGTATTTCTGGTAGGCCACGCCGTAGGCCGTCACGCCTGCCGTGTTGCCCGTGAACGTCTCAGCAATGCTGGCATCCGTGAAGCCTGCCTTGCCCTGCAAGGCGGCGGAAACCGCCAGCGGAAGCACATACTCGCCCTGAACCGGACGGATGGCAAGGCCCAGAAAACGGTCTGCACCCACGATAGAAGGCTTTTCGCCATCGAACTTGGCAGCCAGGGCCTGGCGCGTATTCTGCGACAGGAAACCCGTCCAATAATAGCCTTTCAAGGCGTCGCTCTCCACAACAGCATGACCTTGGCGATAGCTTGTCACGGGGAAGAACAAGGTCTGCCCATTGGGGGCCTTGGCCTCATAGCCCTGCTTCTCATCGCTCCACGTCCATTCGCAAGCGTCAATCAGTTCCTGAAATTCAGCATCAGTGGGCAGACGCCAGTCGCCACCCCACATCACCTTCGCCAAGTCGTAGTCCGTATCAATAATCGAAGCCGGAGGCGTTTTCTTGGGATAGAAATTCGGGTTTTCCGACTCGTTCACAGCCGTGTTGTCGCCCCAGCCCACCAAGAATCCGCGACCGGTTTCTTCCGTGGCACCAAGGTTGAACGAAGCCCACTTCACCGACAGTCCCATATCCACGGGCTCAGCCTCGGCAGGCGACTCAATCACGTCTTGCGAATAGCCAAAAGTAATTCTATCAACATCGCTCATCATCAGCGTGTCGCGCGTTCCATCAGTCTTGTTGATGACAACAACACGGGCAGGCTTGGCCGGTGACTTAAACTGTGCATGGCCTGTGCCGACAGACACGACGGCAAGAAGAGCTATCAAAAGATATTTTTTCATTTGCGAATAAACTTAAAGCTGTGTTGATTGGTATTGATGATATAGAGTCCGCGGGAAAGGGTTCCCAAACGGATAGTGATTTCGTGTTCAGTATATTCTACCGGCACCTGCACCAACTTTCCGTCGGCAGTATGCACGGTCAGTTCAGGACGCAATCCTGCACCTACGACTTTGACAACGTCGTCGGCCAGAATCCTGAATACAATTTTGTTCGACGCCGCAGCGTCTTCAATCTCGTCCATCGACGTGGTGGATTGGTCATCCTCCACGAAAGTCATCTCATCAACATTGTCTATCTGGAAGGCAGACTGCCTCTGCGTCGATGTGATGACGACTTGCTCTTCGTCAAAAGTCACGATGGGATTGGTTTCAAGCGAAAAAAGGGCTTCCCGAAGCACATAGTTGTCGTCAATGTAAGAAACCCGAAGCACTTTGTTGTCTTCAGCTGCCCGCAGTCCGCCTGCCATTGTCAGCAGGGCTGCCACGAGCCATAAGCGGATACTCTTGTTAATTGGCATATTTCAAGTGTGCGTGAAAAAACACTTCGTGATCTGTTGTGTCAGCCGAGTTGGAACTCACCGTAATCATGCGCTCGATGTCGCCCGGAGGGTAGATCGACAGGTTGTAGCCCACGCGAATGGTGCCTGTTTTGCCACCGGTCACCACCGTGTCGTAGCGCTCCACCTTTACGCAGTCGCACGAGGGCCACACGCTGCTAATCGTCAGCGGCTCGTCGCCCACGTTGCGGAATTCCACGTCGTACGTATGGATGGCGTCGTTCGTGAAAATCGTGCCCAAGTCTATCTCGGTCTGCGAAAAAGAAATCTGTGCCGGTTTCCTTTCACAGGCTGCCAATGTCACGGCGAAAATCGCCAAGACTGCTTGGGCCACCCGATGACGCATCCAATTGCTCATTCGTTTTTGTAATAGTTTTCAACACCCTCTGCGTTCTCGTCGCGCACCGTCAGATACCACTGACCGTCTTTCAGCACGGGGTTCAGCGAGAAATGGGTCACACCCTTGTTCGTGGCCATGTCGCCGTCTTCCATAATCTGCACCTTCAGCTTCATCTCGTTGTTCTTTTCGGTGCGGATGGTGAATTCCTCCAGCTCGCAGGCATAGACCGTGAATACTTTCATCGTCCTCACGAAATTCCGCCTTTCCTGCTCAGGAAGTGGAATCACACTGTCGTTCTTCACGCAGTAAAGCATCTGGCTTGCCGTCTCAAAATCATTGTTGGCAAAGGCCTGCACGTAGTTATCGACCAACTGGCGGATTTGCGTGGTGTCTTTCTGGCTCAAGTCAAGCGTCACGGGGCGCAGGTATTTGTTCTGCGGACCAGTTTCCTCGCTGCGCTTCTTGTCGCCGCACGATGCGAGCACCAACAGGCCGACCACCAGCAGGGAGATGTATTTTTTCATCATATCAAGACAATTTTTTCAATTTTGAAAAAGGGGAGGAGTTCACACCCCTCCCCTTTGAATATGTTACTTAGAATCTTTCTAATTAGAACGGCTTGGCGTTACCCTGGGTTCTGTCAACCGTCACGGTAGCTGTGGTGTAGAACTCACCCCAGATGTACTTCACGATGACAGGAATCTCGAGCGTGAACATGTGGACATTGTTACCCAAGTTGTTGTACTCGAGGTAGTTGCCGTTGTCAGCGTCCACGTGGTAGGTCAGGTCAACCTGGTTACTGATGGTGTAGAGCGGTTTCATACCGTCGTTGTTCAGGTCGCACTTCACTGTACGCTTGGTGCTGAGCATATCGCCATCTACCAGACCCTCGATCTCGATGCTCTCGATGCCGTAGTAGTCGAAGTAGTTGTTGCGATCGCCGGTGCGCTTGTAAACGCCCTTCCACTCATTACGCCAGTCGGTGTACTCGAACAGACCGTTCAGATATACTCTCTGCTTGCCGTCGGAACCAGCATCCTTAATCGTGGATTTACCATCGGTCACGTCGATCGGACGGAGGAAGCGGACGTTGAACGAACCGTTTTCAACCTTGATCGGAGCGCACTGGTTGTCGTTCTGGATAGCGAGGCTGATCACCACGTTGAGGAAGTTCTTCAGCACTTCGTCGTTCTTGTCGTTGAACTCATTGTGCGAGCAGTAGTTCAGCAGGTCGTGAGCAATCTTCGAGTGAGCATACTTAACCATGGTGTAGTTAGCTTCCTCGATGTCGCCAGCCTTGTCGGCGAACTTCTCCGGCAGTACGAGCTCAGCAATCAGCGTGTTGCCAACCAGCAGCTGACGGCCGTCAGCAGACACGGAGAGCGTGTAGGTCGAACCAGAAGCACCCTTGAACTGCTTGCCCTTGTTCGACTCGTCGAACACGAGGCGATACTTGTAGTTGTTGTAGTTGAAGCCAGTTCCACCGGTCACGATGTTGCGGCTCACCACCTTGTTGTCCAGGAATTCGTTCGAGAACAGGTTGGTCAGCGAGTCAGCGTCGTCGCGGAGTTCGTCCTCAACAGAAGGAACATTGGTGTGGAGTTCGTCGGTTCCCATTTCAGCGGTGTTCTTCAGATACCAGTACTTGGCAATCTTAGCCTGAGTCCAGTCAACCTTCACGTTCAGGTCGGTGATGCTGTAAGGCTTGAAGGTCACCTTCGTGTTGAACACAACGTAAACATCCTTGTAGTGCGAGAATGCACCGTGGATATCCTCATACTTCACGGCCACAGACACATTGTATGTCTTTGCGGTCTTCTTCTGAGTCTCACGAGTCCACTGCTGATAGAGCTTCTGAACGTCGTTGGCAGTGAGTTCCCACTTCAGGGTAGAAGTCTGGGTACCAGTCTCATTGTCCATATCAGGCTCGTTGGTGATGACACCAATGTAGTTAGCCGGAGTGCGAGCAACCCACTGACCCTGGGCATTCTTCTCAAACTGCTGGAAGTCGTTCTGACCATCGCGCACGGGATCCTCATTGAAGTGCTCCTCGAAGGTGGGACGGTCAACGCCGAGGCCCTTATAGATGTCGTACTCGGTCTGGATCCACTTCGTGGCGTACACAGCGTAGCCAGTCGGACGGAGAGACGGGCAAACATCCTGATATTCTCTGTTGGTACCGTCGTAGGTCACCACGAAGGGTTCCGGACCAACGGGAACAACCTCTTCCTTCACGATTTCGATACGGATGTAACCGTAGTCATACACTTTGCCATCGGCATCCACCAGCGATACGCGAACCATCGGCGTACGGCCTACAGCCTGCAGGGCGTTCTCGCCAATGAAGTCAGCGATGTCGGTAGCCTTCGGATCAACCTGAGAATAGTTGGTACCGTTCTTGCGCGGCAGCTGCGGGCGGAAGGTGTAGCCATCCTCGAGGATAGCGGCGTGAGCCGATTCGTCGGTATTGTTGTTACCCAGAATCAAGCTGGTCAGCTCGAACTTGTAGGTCAGACCGAACTTCTTCAGCTCGTCAGCAGTCATCTTCTTGTGGGTGCCATCAACCGAAGTCCAGTGGGTCTCCACCAGTGTGCGC
Source organism: bacterium UBA3734 (assembly GCA_002372575.1). Lineage (GTDB taxonomy): Bacteria > Bacteroidota > Bacteroidia > Bacteroidales > Bacteroidaceae > Prevotella. Next base: position 22,861 of record DFHC01000007.1, read on the forward strand.
AGGTCGAGGGTCTCCTTGTAGAACACCTTGTCCTGAGCGTTGGTCTTAGCATAATTGTCCTGATGAGCCTTGGCAATCGAAGCAGCTTCGTGTACGGTAGCCATCACGTGGCTGACAGAAACAGGAGTCTGAGTGGGAGAAACGATAGCGCAAATGCCGCAGTGCGTGTTCTTCTGACCGGTAGCATGAGCGTTGTTGTCGATGTGAGCCAGACGCAGGTCGGTCAGCTTGTCGGCGAAGAGCGTAGCGTAGTCAGAAGTAACGGTGGTGTCCTTACCAGCCTTGTTCAGCGTAACCTGAGAAGCAAAGACGGTAACCATCGGCTTGTCCTGACCTTCAGCCCAGTAGTCCTCAGAAACGGCCTTAATCTGCTCGGGATCTTTCACGTTGAGCTGCACGTTCAGGATACCATCGGTAACCTTCCAGCTCTTAACGCTCAGACCAGCGTCAGCCTTGGTGGCCGAACGGGTGTTCTCGAACCACTTGTCGCCAGAGAGCACGTCAACAGACGTGAAGTGGTCGGTGTTCACGTTCGAGGGGTTTAGGTGGTACTTAGCCCACAGATCCTCAACGAGAGCCACCTTCGTGCTGTCGTAGCGGTTGTGTACGGTGCGAGCGGCTGCAGCAGCGAGGTCGATGCTTGCCTCTTTCTGCTCGTTGAGGTAGCCGCGAGTTTCCTTCTTGTTCCAAGCAGCAGCGGGAACATTCTTGAAGGTGTAAGCCTCGAGGTAGTTGAAGCTGGTAGCTTCGATACCGTGGTAGTAGCCATCGGGAACGAACACGAGGCTGCGGAGGCTGTTCTTCACGAGCACGTTCAGCACGTTCACCTCAGCCTGCAGGGCGTCAACCTTCTTCGAGAGTTCATCGAGCTGCTTTTTCAGCTTCGCGATTTCCTGATCGGTGTAAGTATTCGACTCGGAGATAGCCTCGCTCTTAGCCTTTGCGATAGCGTCGGTGAGATCTTTCTCCATTTTGTCCATGGCATCGGTGAGCTCTTTCTTCACCGTGTTGATTTTGCCTTCGAGCTCAGTCTTGTCGGCCTGCTTCAGGTAATCGTCCTCGATAGCCTTGATGCGGGCCTCGAACTTCTTCACAGCGTCAATCTGCTGCTGGAGATCCGAAACGGCAGCCTCGCGAGCTATAATCTCGTTCCTCAGACCTTCCTCCAAGCCTTCGATTCTCTTGAGGTGTTTGCCAAGATCCACTTCGATGGACTCGAACTTAGCGTAGATCTTAGCAACCTCCTCTGTGAACACGCTCTTGTCGAGCTTGTTGTTCTGAAGGTCGGTAATCAGACCATTGATTTCCGTCAGCGCATCCTCGGCAGTCTTCATGCGAGCCTCAAGACCAGCGACTCTACCAGTCAGATCAAGAAGATTTCCTTCGAGGGTCTTGATCTTGTCAGCATTGGCGTTCACGTCAGTGCGAAGATCAGTAATCTGACCCTTAATGGTTGTGATCTGACCCTCAACAGTCTCAATACGACCCTGCAAAGTGCTAATCTTACCCTGGAGATCAGCCTTGGCCTCGTTCAGGGCATTCAGATTGGTCGTAATCTGCTTCTGCAAGTCCTGGATGTCGTCATCGTAGTCCTTGCAGGACGTCAGCGATGTGGAAGCGATTGCGAATGCTCCCAGCACCATCAAAAAGCTTAAAAACTTTCTTTTCATAAATAAAACAGTTTTAAATGAAACATTAAATTTAAAAATATTATATCATTTTCTCTCGTCTTCACGACGTCATTTCATTGCTGCGAAAGGGCATTTTTGTGCCCAAACACACCAAATTCGCTGCAAATATAGAGCATTTTCTTAAAACACGCAAATTTTTTTTCGTTTTTTTTTCATTTATAGCGTTTTTTTTTTGATTTTCGTCAATTTTCCGTGATTTTTGCCGTATTTTCGGGGGTTTCGTCGGAGGCGCGGGGGTGCGGGGGTGCGAGATTAGTCTTATCATTTGAGTTCCCAACTGCAAAGGGTATTCCCGTACCACCGTACCACCGTATATATAATAAGGTGTAGCCTCACTTCACACTCCTCACTTCACACTCCACCCTCCTCCCCTTTTTGGGGGAGGCTGGGAGGGGGCTAAAACTCCGCATTCTTCGGCGTGCGCGGGAAGGGAATCACGTCGCGGATGTTCTGCATACCCGTCACGAAGAGGATGAGGCGCTCGAAACCGAGGCCGAAGCCGGCGTGCGGACAGGTTCCCCAGCGGCGCGTGTCGATGTACCACTCGAGGTGGGTGGTGTCCATCTGGCGGCGCTGAATCTCTGCCGTGAGTTTTTCGAGGCTTTCCTCGCGCACCGAGCCACCGATGATTTCGCCGATGGCGGGGAAGAGCACGTCAGTGCCCTGCATGGTGGGGCCGGGAGCCACAACTCCGTTGTAGCCTACGGAAGAATTTATCGCTTCGCTCAAGGAGTTAATAGGAGTTACCGCTTCGCTCAAGGAGTTAGAGGTCATTACCCCATCCATTTCAAGAGTATCGGCTTCTAACTTCTTCTTACTCCTTCTAACTTCTTCTAACTCCTTGCATGAAGCGTTTTGCTTCATATAGAAGGATTTGATATCGCGCGGATAGTCCGTCATGATGACGGGCTTCTTGAAG
>DFHC01000176.1:0-11548 GCA_002372575.1 bacterium UBA3734
CATTTCGGGTCGCGGAAGTCCTCTTGCTTACTCACGAGCACGGGGTTTCCCTTGAATTTCGAGAAGGTTTTGCCATTGTCGGTGGAAATGGCCATCGACTGCATCTGGCTCCTCTCGCCCGCCGAGGTGTAGAAGGCCACCACGCGGTTGTTTTTCCCATCGACCACGCACGAGCCGCTGAAAATCGAGCCCAGCGCGTCGGGTTCGATGGCTGCGGGCTGCGCCTCCCAGTGGATGAGGTCGCGCGAGGTGGAGTGGCCCCACGTCATGTTCTCCCACTGCGAGCCGTAGGGATTCCATTGGTAATAGAGATGCCACACGCCGTCTTTGTAGAACATTCCGTTCGGGTCGTTCATCCAGCCGTAGGCGGGCGAGTGATGAAATTGCGGGCGGAATTTCTCGCGGTTGGCGGTGTCGAACGATTCGCTTTGCTTCATTTCGCGCCAGCAGAGGAAGTCTTTCATTGCGCCCGTGAAGCGACGGTCGCCGTGGAAAAAGATATCGAGCAGCACCTCGTCGGAGTTGAAACGCCGAATGTCCAAGGGCACGTAGTAATCGACCCTGTCAACGGCCAGCCGCACGTTCAGTTTCTGCACCTGCTGGTTGTCGGCCAGCACGCGGATGGTAGCGTTATCTTCGCGTTCCTGAACGGGCAGCAGCAGGTATTTTCCCTTCGCGTCCACGCGCAGCATAGCGTGTTGATCCGACAGGATTTCCGGCTTCTGTGCGCTTGCGGAGAGGCAGCCCAGAAGCACGACTGCGATGGTTAAAAGTCTTTTCATTTTTTTTGCGTTTAGGTTGATGGCTGTAATTTTGTTTTAGAAGCATTTGCTCAGGCGTCGCATCTTCACCTCGCTATTGGCTCCCGAAACGCTGATTTGGTTGTAGATGGAGCTGGGGAACACGAGGTTCGTCATCGACATCGAGCCCGTTTCGGTGAAGATTTCCACCGACGACTGATCGACGAAAATGTCGAGCGTGACGCTGTTTCCAGTGACTTTGAGCGGTGCCTGCATCGAGGGGATGGAGAACGCACCGTTGAAGTTGGTCTTGCCCGTGGCCGAGGTGCGATGCGCCGTGAGCGAGCGGGCCGAAGCATTGAGGTCGAAGGAGAATTTCTCGCCCGCGGCGTTGCTGAGCGTAACGGTGGAATTCTTGTCGAGGCCGATGGTCAGTCGGAGCTGATAGGCCTCCTTCGCGTCGATGCTGCCACTGACATTCTGCCAGCCAGAGGCGATTTGGCTGATTTCGCTGACGACGGTGTTCGTCAAGAGCGGTTTTCCGTCGTATTCCACGAGTTTCAGCTCTCGCGGCAGCGTCATCGCCGAGCGCCACGGCGTGCAGGGCACGTCGCCGGCATACTGCCAGTTGTTCATCCATCCGATGAGGATTCGGCGACTGCCCGTATTCGACCAAGTAACGCCGGCATAGTTGTCCATGCCGTAGTCGAGCCAGAGCGGATAGTCGAGCTCGTCGGCCTTGAAGGTCGTGCCGTCGAAGTCGCCCACGAAATACATCGTGCCCGAGCCGAGAATCGGTCCGCCTGGGTTCACGCTGACGAGCAGCACCCATTTATTTCCCATCTGAATCAGGTCGGGACATTCCCACTGCAAGCTGGGGCGACCTGCCAGCGGCACGTGGAAGGTGCTCAGGTGCTGCCAGCTCTTGAGGTCTTTCGAGCCGAACAGCTCAATGCCCATTTTCCAGCCTTTGGCCAACGCCATCACCCACTGTTGCGAAGCCTCGTGCCAGAACACCTTCGGGTCGCGCTGGTTGTCGTCGTTGTTGCGGATGACGGGGTTGCCCACGTAGCGGTTGAAAGTCTTGCCGCCGTCGGTGGAATAGGCCAACGACTGCTGCTGTACGTTGCTGGCAGAGGTGTAGAGCGCAATCATGGCACCTGCGCCGAAGCCAGCCGTGTTGTCCTTATCGATTACTGCCGAGCCAGAGAAAATGTCGCCCAAATCATCGCGCGTCATAGCCACGGCCTGCTCCTTCCAGTGCAGCAGGTCGGTCGAGGTGGCGTGTCCCCACGACATGTTTCCCCACGAATTTCCCTGCGGATTGTACTGATAGAACAGGTGATACACGCCGTCGGCATAGACCATGCCGTTCGGGTCGTTTATCCAGTTTTTCGCGGGCGAGAAATGGATTTGCGGTCTGTAGAGCTCGTTGTAGCTGACCTGCGGCGTGGGGTCGTCGGGTTCGGGTTGGGGAATGTCGTTCTGCGGAGAGTCGTCAGACCCGCAGCCAACGGCGACGGCAGCAACGAAAGCTGCCATCGCCATTGGTTTCAAGAATCGCGGAATCATCATTATTTATCGCGTTTTCAGGTATTCTAACGAATTCTTAGCCAGCGTGAGCACGTTGTCCTGATAGATGTTGTTCTTCGGATGAGCACTCTTGTCGGGCGTGCCGTCGGTGTTCTTCATCGAGAACTCGCAGCCGCCGTTGCCGATGCAGAGGATGGTTCCTTGGAACTCGGTGTTGCCCTGCTGGGCTTCCCACACGTTCATCTGGCTTACCCAGTCGATTTGGCTGTCCCACGTGCCGAGCGGATAGATGCCGTAGGTCTGCGTGAGCTGCGTGTAGCAGGCTTCCTCTTGGTTGCCGATGCCCGTGTAGAGTGCCGGCAGGTTGAAGAAGAGGCAGTTGTGGTCTTCCGTCCAGCCCGGACCCTTGAAGGCGATGAGCTTCGTGCGGTCGGTCGATTCCACTTCCAGACCCTTATAGATGGGGTGCGAGGAGTGGTCTTTCGAGAACCTGCCGCCGGGATTGAGCTGCACGGCCATCTTCCAGACGTCGTTGTTGATGCCGCCCGCGCCGGTGCCGATGGCACGGTCGTTGTTCTTCATGTCGTCGAGATTGATACGTCCGAGGTGGCCTACATAGGTGGTGGCGTGGCTCCAGAGGAGCATCGAGCCGCCCAGCCTGTACCACTCCTTGATGATGGGCGTGGCCGTTGCAACCACGTCGGGAATGGCGAACACTTCAGCTTCGCTGACGCCTTCGAGGTCGCGCAGCCAGAACAGCACGCGGAAGGGTTCCACGTCGTCGGCACTCTTGATGCTGCTGAAGGGCACGAACTGCGCCGTGGGATACTGCTCGTGCAGCCACAGCCAGGCCGAAGCCTCGTCGTCGTCGCCGTCGGCAATCAGTTTTTCGGGCGTGTCATAGACGCTCAGGAAGCCGATGGCGGTCTTGCCGATGCGCAGCGAAGAGGTGGTGGCGAGCGACGTTCCCTTGTCGTTGACAGCCACGAGGGTGACGGTCCACGTGTCGCCCGTTTCTACGTTGCTGATGGTGTAGTTCGTGGCAGTTCCGGGGAGCGTCTCGCTGATGGTCTGCTTGCCGTTGGTGGCGGTGAAGAGGATGCTGGTGGCATCGGCAGCACGATTCCACTCCACGAGGGCATCGTAGCCGCCGGCCTTATCCACCTGCGACATCTGCACGCCGCTGATGCTGGTGGCTCCCTCGCGGGTGTAGGTTTTCACCACACCACTCGAGAAATTCGTGCCGTCGGTGAGTTTGAAGACGTATTCAAAAGGCACGTTCGTGGGCACGTTGCGCTGCGTGTAGCTCGTTCCGCTGACGGTTTCCGAGGCCGAGAGCGTTCCGTTGCGATAGATGGTCACCTGCATTTTTCGGTCGGCACCCTGCGAGGGCCACGTGAGGATGTAGTCGTCGCCCGAGAGCTGACCCGTGATTTGGCTGACATCGGGGGCGCTGAGCTTCATGGCCTCGCGCTCGAAGTCTTTGTCTTGGCAGGAAGTGAAGAGTCCGGCACTGCCGCAGCAGAACAGTCCTGCAATGAAGATTTTCAATATTCTGGTAATCATAACTGTAATCTATTTACTTTGAACTATTAACTGGATTAATTATATCCCCTGTTCTGCGTGTAGAGTCCGGGCACGTAGTAGAGCTGGATGTAGGGCAGCGGGAAGTACTCGTTCTTGGCGGGCGTGTAGTGCGCGTCTTTGTAGTACTGGGCGTAGGTCTGGCCGTCGTAAACGACGTTCTGCTCCACCTCGAAGAACTTGTTGAGCGTCTGCGAGGCGATGCCCCAGCGGCGCAGCGAGAAGTAGCGGTCGTTCTCCATCGCCATCTCCAGGCGACGCTCCCACTGCAGGCACTCGCGGGCCTTTTCCTTGCTCTGGAAATAGCTCGACGGATAGAGCGCGATGTCGCACTGGTCCTTGGCGTAGCCGATGTGCTTGTCGATGGAGTTCTTTGCACGCTGGCGAATGTCGTTGATGATGCTGCGAGCCTCTTCGAGCGCACCCGTTTCGATGAGTGCCTCGGCACGCATCAGCATCACGTCGGTGTAGCGGAACACGTAGTCGTTCATGGCGAAGGCCTGCCACGGGTTGTCGAAGGTTTCGCCCTTCGAGCGCTGCGGCACTTCCTTCAGCGAAGCGTAGTAGCCGTAGGTGTTCGGCGTGCGCGAATTGTCCTTCGTCATGGTGTATGCCGCCTCGTATTTGTAGGGGAAAGTCGGCATTCCAACCGTGTGGAAGAGGCGCGGATCCCATTTCTGAGCAGTGGGCTTGCCATTGATGGGGTAGGCAATTTCGTCGTTGTAGTCGTCGAACATGGGCAGTCCGTCTTTCGTCTTGAAGGCGTTCACGAGGTTCTGCGTGGGCTTGTGAAAGTCCCATCCGCACGACCAGATGCCCCAGCAGCCGTTGAGCATATTCGACCAGTTGGCGCGTCCGAAGCGTGTGTTGTCATCCTCGTAGCCAGAGTGTTGCACGGCAAACACGCTCTCCTTCGAATTCTTGTATTCGGGCAGGAAAATGTCGCCGTAGTCCTCCAGATAGCCGTATTGCGAGTTCTTCACGTCGTTGGTGTATTTGAGCACCTCCTGCATGTACTGCGCATTGATGTGGCTCACGCCGTTGGTGGCCTCGTAGCCGTCGCCCCAGGCCATCGTCAGATAGCACTTGGCCAGATAGGCCGCAGCGGCAATCTTGTTGGCGCGACCGCCTTCGCTCTGCTGTGCGGGCAGCACGTCGTAGGCGAACTTGAAGTCGTCGATGATTTTCTGCATCAGCTCCTCGTGGGTGAACTGGTCGTTGCGCGTCTGCTCCTCGGTGTGGTTTTTATAAACTTCCTCGTCGATCCAAGGCACCTGATACCACATCTGCACCAGCTTGAAATAGAAGTGGGCGCGCAGGAATCGCACCTCGCCCTCACGAATCTTCTTCAGCTCGGCACCGAGTTTCTCGTCGCCGAAGTTCTCGAGCGACACCAGTGCGCGGTTGCAACGCGAGACGCTGCAATAGAAGTGATACCACTGCTCGTCCATGTGGTCGGGCGTCGATGCAGTGAGCGTTGACCACACCTCTACGGGGTGGTAGTTCGTGTCGGTGGTGCCCGAGCCGCCCTTCATGGCGTCATCGGAAGAGACGTCGCCGTAGGGCCAGAGGTTGAACGGATAGGTGTACCAGTCGTCGCCCAGCTTGGCGTAGGCGGCTGTCACCATCTCGTTGGGCTGGCTCATGGCCAGTTCTTCGCTGATGACGCCCTGCGGCTCTACGTCGATGAAATCGTTGCAGGAAGAGAGGAGCCCCCCTCCAACTCCCCCGAGGGGGAGAGCCGTCAACATATATGCTGCAAATTTGATGATATTCTTTTTCATATTCTTTACTTTTTTTATGTTGTTTATTTCTATCTATTCCCTCCCATTCAGGGGAGGGTTAGGGAGGGGTCTTTAGAAGCTGGCCTGAAGTCCGAGCGTGAACGAGGTATTGTTAGGATACATCCAGCGCGGATTCTCGGGGTCGGAGCAGGTCAGCGAGCTCGACTTCAGCGTGAGCAGGTTGTGACCCGACACGTAGAATCGCAGGTTGGTCATGCGCAGCTTCTCAATGACGCTCTTCGGCAGGTTGTAGCCGAGTTGCACTTGGCGGAGCTTCGCATAGGAGCCGTTCTCCACGAAATAGCTCGAGGTGCGGTTCTCGTTGCCTGCGTTGTTGGTCGTGAGCGCGGGAATGGTCGAAGAGGTGTTGGCCGTTGTCCATGCGTCGAGCATGCGGCTGCCCTTGTTCGAACCGGCATCGGTAATCGAGTAGAAGTCGGTCTGGAATTTCTGGTCGTTATAGACGTCTTGTCCGGCCACGCCCTGCCAGAACATCGAGAAGTCGAAGTTCTTGTAGGCGAGTTCCACGTTCAAACCCCACGAGAAGTTGGGCACGGGATTGAAAATCCACGTCTGGTCGTGCTCGTTGATGAGGCCGTTGCCGTCGAGGTCTGCATATTTCAGGCCGCCCACGCGGGCGTTCTCCTGACCGCTGGCCAGCACTTCCTCGCGATTCTGGAAGAGGCCATCGACCACGTAGCCCACAATCGAGCCGTAGGGCTTTTTCGATTCCACAAGGTTCTGCTTCGAGGTGTGGACGTAGGAACCCGTGGTGGTTTCTGGCAGATAGGTCACCTTCGAGCGGAAGAAGTCGAGGTTTCCGTTCACGTTGTAGCGCAGGCCGTAGCTCGTGGTGTGGCGATAGCCTGCGGCAAACTCCATACCCCAGTTCTGCAGGCTCGGGCCGTTGAGCCACGAGGCTCCACCCTCGCCCATCGAGCCCAGATAGGCCGGGTTGATGAGCATGTCCTTCACTTTCTTGATGTATGCATCGACGCTACCATAGAGCGAGTTGCCGAAGAGCGTGTAGTCGATACCCACGTTGAACTGCTCGGTGGTTTCCCACTTCAGGTTGTTGTTTTGCGACTGCGTGGCGCGGAAGCCCGAGGGATAGATGCCCGAGCCGGCCAGAGCCAGGTCGTAGGCCGTGGATTCGTTGCGCTCGCCGCCGTAGGTGGCTGCGTAGAGTCCGTAGCGGGCGTAGTTCGAGATGGCTTGGTTACCGGTTTCACCCCACGAGGCGCGGAGTTTCAGGTCGTCGATCCAGTTTTGGTTCAGGTGCTGCGAGATGCGGTAACCCAGCGTCACGGCGGGGAACGTACCGTAGCGGTTGTTCTCACCGAAGCGGCTCGAACCGTCGTGGCGGATGGTGAACGAAGCCAGCAGCAGGTCTTTCCAGTTGTAGTCGATTTTTCCGAAGAACGACACAAGGTTGTAGCCCTCTTCGATACCCGTGGCACGCTGTGTGCCCGTAGCGGCGTTCGGCCACATATATTTATAGGTCTCCAGAGCGAACATCTGGGCATACGACGAGAAGTCGTCGCGCGTCTGGCTGTGGAGCTCCATGCCGGCCAGCAGGTTGAAGTTGTGCGAGCCGTTGATGTCGAAGTTGTAGGTGGCGGTGTTCGACCACGTCCATTTCAGGTCGTTGGCCTGCGAAACGGTGGTCGAGGGCGTGGAGTTGTTCACCACGTCGGAGTGCCACGTGTAGGTCACTGCGTGGATGAAGCCGGCGTCGTAGTCGATACCGAAATTCGAGCGCAGCAGCAGTCCCTTGATGGGCGTGATGTTCACGTAGGCATTGCCGAAGATGCGCCAGATTTTCAGGCGGTTGTCGCGGTTGTGGTAGAGCTCGCGCAGCGGATTCTGGCGGTCGCTCATTCCGCCGACGGGTCCCGAGAAGGTCACGCCGTCTTCTTCATAGACGGGCACCGTGGGAGCCATCTTCAAGGCGTTTTCCAGCGGCTGGCAGTCCACCTGATTCGAATACGTGATGGTGGCATTCTCGCCGATGGTGACAATGTTGTTGATTTTGTAACTCGTATTGATGCGGGCGGCGATGCTCTCGAAGTCGGTATATTTCAGAATACCGCTGGTCTTCTTGTAGCCGAGCGAGAACAGGGCCGACATCTTGTCGGTGGCGTTGGAAATCGAGAGGTCGTAGTTCTGGGCGAAGCCCGTGCGCGAGATTTCCTTCAGCCAGTCGGTGTCGCTAAATCGCATCGTGCGCTTCGAGTTGATGAATCCGTCGTAGAGGCCGTTCACGGTGTATTCGTTGTACTGGCCCGTGGCGGGGTTGTAGGCGCGGATGGGCACACCACTCGAGGCATTCAGGTTCAGTCCGTAGTTCGAGGCGTAGGCCACGGGGTCGAGTCCGTCGTTCAGGGCGGCCTGAGCCATCGCGGTGGCATATTCCTTCGTGTTGGAAAGCTTCATCATGCTCTGCGAGTTGTAGAACTGCGCTGTGGCACTGGCCGAGAAATCGACCTTCGTCTTGTCGCCTTTCTTACCGCTGCGCGTGGTGATGATGATGACACCGTTGGCCGCGCGCGAACCATAAATACTGGCCGAGGCGGCGTCTTTCAGCACCTGCATCGACTCGATGTCGTTCATATTCAGCGTGTTCAGATTCGTGGTCGTGGGCACGCCGTCGATGATGAAGAGCGGGTCTTGCGAGGAGTTGAACGAACCGATACCGCGAATGCGCACCGTGCCGGCACCCACGGGCGAACCGTCGTGCGTGATGGTCATGCCCGGCACGCGTCCTTGCAGTGCGCGCATCGGGTCGGTGTCGCTCGAGGTCTTGAGTTCGTCGGTCTTCACCACGGCCACGGCACCCGTCAGGTCGGCCTTGCGCTGCACCTGATAACCCGTCACCACCACCTCGGAGAGTTCCTTGGCGTTGTCGCTCAGGGTGATGTTCATGCCTGCCGCGGCGGGCAGTTCCTGCTTCTCGAAACCGATGTACGACACCACGAGCGTGGCTCCGCTGGCGGTCGTCAGTCGGAAGTTGCCGTCGATGTCGGTAATCGTGCCGTTCGACGTGCCTTTCTCCATCNNCAGATAGCCGATGTAGGAGAATACAAGGGTGGCTCCCTGGTTGACCTTGATCTTGAAGTTGCCGTCGAAGTCGGTCACGGTGCCGTTCGACGTGCCTTTCTCCATCACGGTGGCACCGATGATGGGTTCGCCTGTCTTGTCAACGATGGTGCCGGTGGCCTCCGTCTGGGCAAAAGCGATGGTGCTTGCCACGAGGAAGAGGAGCGACAACAACAGTCGGCGGGTCAGGCTCTGAGCTGAAATTGTTTTCTGCTTTTCCATTTTTTTGATAATTTTTGGGTTAGTACTATGGTTTTTGAATTCAGTTTTCGCCCGCAAAATTATCGCTATTATTGACCTGTATCAATAAAAATTCGTTCATTTGCTTGAAAATTTGTTGCGATGCAACATTTTTGTTACAAATTGAACGAATTTTGCAGAAAACTACGCCGCCTCATTGTTCACTTCCGACGGGCTGACACCAAATTCGTCGCGGAAACACTTCGTGAAATAGCTCGGGGCAGAAAAACCCACGGCGTAGGCCACTTCCGAAATACTTTTGTCGGAACCAAGCAACAACTGATAGGCACGATTCAGACGTGCCGTGCGCAGCATTTCCACGGGCGAGCGTCCCGTCAGCGCCTTCACCTTGCGATAGAGCTGAACGCGGCTCAGGCTCATGTCGGCAGCAAGGTCTTCCACCCCCACAGCACTGTCTTCCAAACGCGCCTCGATGACTTCCTTGAATCGGGTGATGAAATGCGAAACGGGGACGGGATCGGCATCGCCTGCCTCGGTCGTTTTCTCAGAATCAGGTGGAGTTTCCGATGCGGCAATGGGCTCTGGAGCCGCGGGAACGTCCTCGGGCTTGAGGTTCCACAGCGTGTTCACCACGCGCTCTCTCTGCAAGGCAATTTTTCGGCGGTGGTAAAGGTAGAAAAGCACAATCACCACAATCAGCAACACGATGATGCCGACGGCCATTCCGGTGACGATGCGCTGGTTAGCGAGCCGCTGCACGTATTCGCTCACGCGGCTGTGTATTTCCTCGATGTTGTGGCTCTGGCGCTCCATCTCCTCGGCCTGCATGAGCATCACGTTGGCATTGTCGCGAGTCACGATGGCAGCCTTCAGTTGGTTTTCGCGCTCGTAGGGCTTCCCTTCGAGAATGTTCATCGCCAACTGGAAGAGCTCGTCGCCTCGCGTGGGATAGATGTAGGAGGCTTCGAGGTTTCCGCTGAGAATCTGCTCGATGCCGCCGTCGGGCGAGGAAAGGGCGTCGATGCCGCAAAACAGTGGCAGCTGCTCCGATTTTCCAGCCTCGACGAAGGCTTTTCGCGCACCGAGCGCCATGCGGTCGTTCTGCCCGAAAATGCAGTGGAATTGAGCCTCGGGATGCTGTTTCAGGTAGTCGCTCATCGCCTTGTAGCCGCTTTCCTCGGTCCAGTCGCCCTGCAACGAGGCCGTCAGGCGGATGTTGGGGTATCGGGCGAGTGCCTCGGCAAAGCCACGATGACGATCAATGGCTGGCGACGAGCCACGCAAGCCCATGATTTCGAGCACAATCCCCCGTCCGTTGAGCCTATCGGCAGCGTATTCACCCATGGCGCGGCCCACGGCGTGGTTGTCGGCTCCCATGAAGGCCGTGTAGTTCTGGCTGTCGGTCTTGCGGTCGAAGAGAATCACCTTGATGCCCTTCTGATAGGCGCGGTCGATGGCTGGCGAGATCGTGGAAACCTGATTCGGCGACACGATGAGCAAGTCCACCCCCTCGCTGATGAGGCTGTCGATTTGGGCGATTTGGCGCTGGTCGTCGTCGTTGGCCGACACGATGCGCAGCGCCACCTCGTCGTCGCGACTGTAATTGGCCGTTTCCAGCTCGTTGATGAGTTTGTTGCGCCAGATGTCGCTGCTGCATTGCGACACGCCGATCGTGTAGCGAGCCTTATGGCCGCCACACGCCGTAAGCAAGAGCACAATCACCGTCGCTAAGCTGAGGAGCAGGGTTCTTCTCATGGGTCCCGAACGATTACATGACTACTGGCTTGATGCGTGGCGAGAATGAGCACCTCGGCGATTTGCACGTGGGCAGGCGCGTTTGAGACATAGACGGCCACGTCGGCAATATCCTCACCCACAAGGGGTTTGATGCCTTTATAGACGTTGGCCGCGCGGTCGTTGTCGCCATAGAATCGCACATTGCTGAAGTTCGTTTCCACCAGTCCGGGCTTCAGGTTGGTGACGCGAATGGCGGTGTCGGCCACGTCGATGCGCAGGCCGTCGCTCAGTGCCTTCACGGCGGCTTTGGTGGAACAATAGACGTTGCCACCGGCATAGGCAGCATCGCCCGCCAGCGAACCGATGTTGATGACGTGACCGCTGTTGCGCTCCACCATGCCAGGGACGACGAGCCTCGTCATCGTGAGCAGGCCTTTGATGTTGGTGTCGATCATCGTGTCCCAGTCGTCGAGGTTTCCCTTGTGTTCAGGTTCCAGCCCCAAGGCCAGACCGGCATTGTTCACGAGCACGTCAATCTTCTGCCATTCCTTGGGCAGGCTTGCCAAAAGCTCCTCGGCCTTCCGTCGGTCGCGAACATCGAAGTTCAGCGTTGTCACCTCTGTTCCGTTGTCGGTCAGTTCCTTCTTGATTTTCGCGAGTTGAGCCTCGTTTCTTCCCGTCAGAATCAGCTTATCGCCGTTCTCGGCAAATTTCCTTGCGCAAGCCAGTCCAATGCCACTTGTCGCACCCGTTATCAACACGATTTTGTTCATGGTCATTTTAGGTTTTTAACAGATTTCGCTGCAAAGGTAATCAATTTTTTGGACAATTTGCTTGGCAATGCGACATTATTTTGTTCATTTTTTTTAT
>DFHC01000176.1:11599-13240 GCA_002372575.1 bacterium UBA3734
TTTTATTTTTACACCTTATAATATATGTTTTCTCAAAATTTGTTGTAACTTTGCAACGTGAAAGTATTCTAAATACGTTTTCAAACGAACACCCAAAACGTCACCATCGACCTCAACGGCCACACACTCAAGCGGAACCTTTCTTCGGCCAGTTCCGACGGTCATGTCATCGAAGTGTATCGCGCAGGCATATTGACAATCACCGACGTCGCCACAGGCGGTACCATCACGGGCCGACGACATGTGGGTGAGGGAAGGATGGACTGAATAAATGAATTAAAAGGCAGCCCATGCTACAAACTCAACGCTGGACGATGCGCGAGGGCTTCGCCATTGGCGGCTTGCTCATTGCAATTGGACTGGTGCTCGAATGGAGCATCGGTCCAGTTGCGTGGCAGGCGTTTCGCTGGCCCGTCAACGGCATCGTGATGGCGGCGTTCGTGGCATTGGTTCTTAGTATCCATCTGCTCTGCAGGAAATTCCCTGCCCTCCGCTTTCTCTCCACTTTTCAGGCGGCCATTCCCGCGATGGCCTGCGTCGTCGTGCTAACCATCGTCATGGGGCTGACGCGCCAGTCGGCCGATGGCCACGGTCTCCACAACATGCCCTCGTTCTGGCCATTCGCGCTGATTTACGCCTATACAACCCTCATCGTGGGACTCACAGTGCTGAAAAACGGGCTGAAAATAAGGTCGCGAGGCAAAATCGTGGCCACTTTGTTTCATTTGGGGCTTTTCATCACGATAACAACCGCCACGCTGGGCCATGCCGACGTGCAGCGGCTGAAAATGATCACGCGACTCGGCGAGACGGAATGGCAGGCCGCCGACCGACAGGGAAACGTCCAGAAAATGCCGATGGCCATCACGCTGAAGCGCTTCATCATGGAAACCTACGACGACGGCTCCCCCAAGCGTTTCGCCTCTGAAATCGAGATTCTGACGCGGTCGGGAGAGACGTTGCGAAGCACCATCGACGTGAACAAACCCGCCAAAGTGGACGGATGGAAGATTTATCAACACGGCTACGACACGAAAATGGGTTCCGCGAGCCGAATCAGCATCCTTGAACTGGTGCGCGACCCGTGGCTGCCTTTTGTCTATGCCGGCATTTTCCTGATGCTGGCAGGTGCCGTAACGATGATTGTCTGTTCGCGCTGGAAACACAAGCGGATTCTCACCATTTCAACGATACTCCTGCTCGCCTTCATCTGCGTGAACCTCTTCATGCCCGAAATCCACTCCAAAACGCTGATGCCCGCCCTGCAGAGTCCGTGGCTCCTGCCCCACGTCATCGCCTATATGTTCGCCTATGCGCTGATGGGAGCTGCCACGGTGATGGCAATCTATCTGCTCTTTTTCAAAAAACGGGCCGCAACCGACGAAAACTACGCCCTCACCGACAGTCTAGTGCACGTGGGCCTCGCCTTCATGACCTTCGGAATGCTCTTCGGCGCACTCTGGGCGAAGGAAGCGTGGGGACATTACTGGTCGTGGGATCCAAAGGAAACGTGGGCCGCCATCACGTGGTTTTCCTATCTTGTGTATATCCACTATCGCCGCCTCTCCGGCCATTATCCGCGCGTGGCCCTATGGTTGCTGCTCGTCACCTTCGTCTTGCTGCAAATGTGCTGGTGGGGCA
>DFHC01000112.1:0-181 GCA_002372575.1 bacterium UBA3734
GGTCTATGGCGAGAAATACCGCCTCAGCGACGGCATCGAACTCTTGAAAAGAGCCGGAATCGAAGTCATTTACATGGGAGAATAAGAAGATATGAACAACAAAAACAAATATATGCCCGTGATGCTGGCCGCCTGCGTGGTGCTCGGCATCGCTATCGGCACGTTCTATGCCAACCACTTC
>DFHC01000112.1:305-5919 GCA_002372575.1 bacterium UBA3734
ATCATCGACGACCAGTATGTCGATGCCGTCAATATCGACTCGCTCGTCGAAAAAGCCATTCCGCAGATTCTCGTGGAACTCGACCCGCACTCCGTCTATCTGACGGCGAAAGAAGTGGAAATCAACAGCGACGACCTGAAGGGCTCCTTCTCGGGCGTGGGCATCGAATTCGTGATTCGAGAAGACACCATCCACGTGCAAAACGTCATCAAAAACGGCCCGTCGGAACGCGCCGGACTGCTCGCAGGCGACAAAATCGTGACCATCGACGACAGCAGTTTCGTGGGCAAGACCGTGACCAACCAAGAGGCCATGCGACGGCTGAGAGGCCCGAAAGACACGAAGGTGAAAATCGGCGTGAGGCGCTTCGGACAGAAAGAGGTACAGCAGTTCACCGTGACGCGCGGCGAGATTCCGCAGCGCAGCATCGCCTCGACCTATATGCTCGACGACCACACGGGCTACATCCGCATCAAGAACTTCGGCGAGACGACCTACGCCGAGCTGCTCGTGTCGCTGGCCACGCTCTCGCAGCAGGGCTTCGACAACCTCGTCATCGACCTGCGCGACAACACCGGCGGCTACCTCGACCGCGCCGTGCAAATCGCCAACGAGTTCCTGCCGAAAAACAAGCTCATCGTCTATACCGAAGGCCGCAAGGCTCCGCGACAGGAGTTCCGCAGCGACGGCCACGGCAGCTATCAAGACATTCCGCTCGTGGTGCTCATCAACGAAGGGTCGGCCTCGGCCTCGGAGATTTTCGCCGGAGCCATGCAAGACAACGACCGCGCCACCATCATTGGCCGTCGCTCGTTTGGAAAAGGACTCGTGCAGCAGCAAATCGAGTTCAACGACCGCTCGATGATTCGCCTCACCATCGCACGCTACTACACGCCTTCGGGACGCTGCATCCAAAAGCCCTACAGCAAGGGCGACTACGAGAGAGACCTCGTCAGCCGCTACGAACACGGCGAATTCTTCTCATCCGACAGCATCAAGCACGACGGGCCGGCCTATCACACGGGCATCGGACGCGAGGTGTTTGGCGGCGGCGGCATCACGCCCGACATCTTCGTGCCCGAAGACACCACGAATATGACCTCTTACTACAAGCAAGCGGCCATGAGCGGTCTGATTCTGCAGTTTGCCTTCAACTACACCGACAACAACCGCCTGAAACTCAACGACTTCAAGGAGATGACGGAGCTCTCGAACTACCTCGTCCGACAAAACACGGTCGCTCAATTCGCCACCTACGCCGACCAGCACGGCCTGAAGCGCCGCAACCTGCTGATTCAGAAGTCGCACAAGCTGCTCGAACGCTACATCAACAGCCGCATCATCTACAACATGCTCGACGAAAACGCCTGGCATCAATACATCAACCAAGACGACCCCGTCATCTTCGAGGCACTGCGCATTTTCAAGGAAAACGCCGCGTTCCCGAAGTTGCCAAAACAGGAAGAAAAATTGGAAAAAGTGGCGTGGAAAGGTTTCAATAAATCCGGATATCAGCTATCACCATCGCGCCGATTTCCGCATTCAGTCGCTTGATGAGCTGCGAGCGCATCATCGAGAGGTCCTGTCGCAGGGCCGGATTCGTGATTTTCACGTGCAGCGTCTGGTTTTTGATGAATTTTTCACCCGTGTGGCGTGCCACGGTCGGCCCCGTCACCTTGTCCCACGCGTCGATGAGCCGCTTCTGGCGTAGCGGCGTTTCGAGTCCTTGGTCGCGCAAGAGCTGGCTAAGGACGTCGTCGAGCGATTGCGTTTTCTTACGAAACATCGTTTTGTTCTGTGATGACACCGCCCTCTACGTGAAACAGCTTGTACTGCGACGTGCCTGACCGGAGAATCTCGTCGAGATGCTGGCGGTTGGTGTCGGTCATGAAAATCTGGCCGTAGCCCTCGTCGGAAACCAGTCGCACGATGCGCTCCACGCGCTGCGCGTCGAGTTTGTCGAAAATGTCGTCTAAGAGAAGCAAGGGAGTCGTGGCCGAAACGGTGCGACGGAGGAAGTCGAACTGCGCCAGTTTCAGTGCGATGACGAAGGTTTTGTGCTGCCCCTGACTGCCTTCGCGACGCACGGGATAGCCGTCGATGAGCATTTCGAGGTCGTCGCGATGCACGCCGTGGAGCGAGTAGCCCACGGCACGGTCCTTGTGGCGGTCGCGCTGAATCACGTCGAGCAGCGGCCCGCGCTCGCAATGCGACACGTAGCGCAGCGACACCTCTTCCCTACCCGCCGCAATCTGCTGATAGATTCGCTGGAAAACGGGAATCAGCTCCTCGACGAAAGCGCGGCGCTTCTCATACAGTTTTTCGCCATTCTCGGCCATCTGCCGTTCCCAGATGTCGAGCATCGTGGGGTCGGGCTCCTGTTCCATCCGCAAGAGTGCGTTCCGCTGCTGCAGCGCCTTGTTGTAGCCGGAAAGCGTCTCGATATACAGGCGGTCGTATTGCGAAATCACCATGTCCATCAGCCGGCGGCGGTCTTCGCCGGCACCGTCGATGAGCAGCGTGTCGGCAGGCGATACGAAAACGATGGGAATCAGTCCGATGTGGTCCGAGAGCCGCCGATATTCCTTCTTGTCTCGCTTGAAATGCTTCTTCGTGCCGCGCTTCATCCCGCAATAAATCGACATCGGCACGTCGGCGTCGGTCATCTCGTCGCTCACGTATTCACCCTCGACGACGAAAAAATCCTGGTCGTGATTGATGATTTGCGAGTCGATTGGATTGTTCGAACTGCGACAGAACGAAAGGTAATAGACCGCGTCGAGCAGGTTGGTCTTTCCCTCACCGTTGTGGCCCACGAAACAGTTCATTTTCGGCGACAGTTGCAGCGTGGCCTCGTGGATGTTCTTATAGTTGAGAATGGAAATTCGCTTCAAAATCATAGGTGCAAAGTTAGGCAATTATCATTGAAAAACGAAAAAACACAGCAAAAAATTTCACCATATCGCAGAATTTGAGTAATTTTGCATCGCTTTATGCAAAAATGACGATTAAACATTAAAATTTCAAACAATAATGGCTAACAAAAAACAACAGGAAGTTCTCGAAGTGAACGAGGCTCTCAACAAGTCTGAAGCATTCTTCATCAAGCACAAAAAACGCATCATCGCAGCAGTCATCCTCGTGTTGGCTTGCATTGCAGGTATCTTCGCCTACAACGCCATCACGGGCCCGCGCGAGGAAAAGGCCAGCACGGCTCTCGCCCTCGGACAGGAGTATTTCAACATGGAGCAGTTCGACAAGGCGCTCAACGGCGACGGCGCAAACTACGCCGGATTCCTGAAAATCGCCTCCGACTACAGCAGCACGAAGGCTGGCAACCTCGCCAAGCTCTATGCCGGACTCTGCTACGCCAACCTCGACAAGTGGGAAGAGGCCGTGAAATACCTCGACCAGTACTCGCCTGCCGACGACGCGATGGTGAGCCCCGCAGCAGTGGCCGCACTGGGCAACGCCTACGCCCACGTCAACCAGCTCGACAAGGCCATCAGCACACTGACGAAGGCCGCCGACATGGCCGACAAGCGCGGCTATGAGGGCGTGAACAACAGCATCGCACCCACTTTCCGCCTGCAGGCCGCCACGCTTCTGGAAGAGCAAGGCAAGAAGGAGGAGGCACTGAAAATCTATCAGAGCATCAAGGAGAAATACGTGAACTCGGCACTGGTGCAGAGCCAGGAGATTGACAAATACATCAGCCGTTTGCAGCAATAACTGTCAACTCTCAACTATCAACTCTCAACTGTTAGGAATGGCAACATCACTGCGAAACCTGAGCGACTACGACTTTTCGAAGGTGCCCGACGCCAGCAACATGTGCTTCGGCATCGTGGTGTCGGAATGGAATCCTGAAATCACGGGAGCCCTGCTCGAAGGAGCCGTCACCACGCTCGAAAAGCACGGCACGCTGCCCGAAAACATCCACGTAAAGACCGTTCCGGGCAGCTTTGAGCTCATCTACGGAGCCCACCAGATGTGCCTGAACGGAGGTTACGACGCCGTGATTATCCTCGGCTGCGTCATCCGTGGCGAAACGCCCCATTTCGACTACATCTGCGAGGGTGTCACCTACGGCATCGCCCGCCTCAACGCCAAGAGCGAGATTCCCGTCATCTACGGCCTGCTCACCACCAACACCCTGCAGCAGGCGCAGGAACGCTCCGGCGGACGACTCGGAAACAAGGGCGACGAATGTGCCGTAGTGGCGATTAAAATGGCGAAATTCTAAAGAGAATATCGAATAAGAAAAAGAGGTGGCAGCTCCATGGGAGCTACCACCTCTTCGTTTCATCTGTGTCTTGCTTTTTAAGCCTCTTCAGCCGGCTTCTCCTCTGCGGCAGGAGCCTCTTCGGCTGCAGGTTCTTCAGCGGCGGGAGCCTCCTCAACTGCAGGAGCCTCTTCCACGGCGGGAGCTTCCTCGACAGCGGCTTCAGCAGCCTCTGCGGCCTCAGCTTCGGCCTCGGCCATCGAAGCGGCAGCCTTCTTGTCGGCTACTTTCTTGGCGATGGCCTCGTTCACCTTCTTTTCGGCCTCCAATTTCTTAGCTGCGAGGTCTTTCTTCGCACTCTGCTCACCCTGACGAACAGTTTCCAGACCCTTCTCCTTGTCAGCTTTCCAAGCATCGAACTTTGCCTGGGCAGCAGCCTCGTCGAAAGCGCCTTTCTTCACGCCACCGCGCAGGTGCTTCATCAAAAGCACACCCTCGCGGCTGAGGATGTTGCGAACGGTGTCGGTGGGCTGAGCACCCACTTCAAGCCAGTAAAGGGCACGGTCGAAATTCAACATCACTGTGGCTGGGTTGGTATTCGGATTGTACATACCAAGCTTCTCGATAAACCTACCATCTCGTGGTGCTCTTGCGTCAGCGGCTACGATGCGATACACTGCGTATCCCTTGTGGCCACCGCGCTGCAATCTGATTTTTGTTGCCATTGTTTAATTGTTAATTTGTTGGTTAAAAATTGAATTTCATGCTACCATCTCGTGATAGCGGCTGCAAAGTTACTACTTTTTTGCGAAACACGAGCACAAATCGTAGTTTTTTTTCTTTAAAGGGTTAAAAAAATATCGGCAAAACAAAAAAGTGGAAAACTTTTTCGGTTTTCCACTTTTTTCATGCTTACAGCGCTTGCTGGATGTCGGCGAGGATGTCGTCAACATCTTCGATACCGACGGAAAGTCGAATCAAGTCGGGTGCGATGCCTGCCTCGCGCAGCTGCTCGTCGGAGAGTTGGCGATGGGTGTGCGAAGCGGGATGAAGCACGCAGGTGCGCGCGTCGGCCACGTGGGTGACGATAGAAATCATCTTCAGCGAGTCCATGAAGCGGATGGCGGTCTGGCGGTCGCCCTTCAGTCCGAAAGCGATGACGCCACACGAGCCATTGGGCAGGTATTTCTGCGCCAAGGCGTGATGCGGGTCGGTGGGAAGACCGCTGTAATGCACCCACGCCACGCGGGCGTCGCTTTGCAGGAACTCGGCCACTTTCTGAGCGTTTTCGCAGTGGCGCGGCATACGCAAATGCAGCGTTTCCAAGCCGAGGTTCAGCAGGAAGGCGTTGTGCGGCGAAGGAATGCTGCCGAGGTCGCGCATCAGCTG